>JAFXTJ010000094.1 GCA_017535945.1 Lachnospiraceae bacterium | reverse complement strand
GGGTCATGATCCTGATCGGCGGCCTCTTCGAGACACTGGGGGTCTCCATGATGGTACCGGTTATGAGCGCGGTCATCGATCCTTCCGGTATGCGGAAAGCCATGATGTCACGCCCCGCACTGGCGTCCGTCTTAAACGGCCTGCATCTGGCGGATTCGGACACCAGGCTCGTCGTGACGATGCTGATCGCCCTGGTCTTTCTGTTCGTTATCAAGAACCTCTATATCCTGTTCCTGACCGCCAGACAGAGCACTTTTATCACCAGGGCACGGAACGACATGATCAGCCGGGTGATGCGGGTTTTCCTGAACCGCCCTTATGAAGCCTATCTCGGGGCGGATATCCCCACGGTCTTTAGGATCACGGACAGCGATATCCCCAAGCTCTTCTCGATGGTGATGGCCCTTCTGGGCCTCTGTTCGGAGCTCGTGGTCTCCGTCTGCATCTGTATCGTGCTTTTTGTGATCAACTGGCAGCTGACGCTGCTCATCGCGTCCGTGTTCCTCCTGATGACGCTGTTCAACCTCCGGATCCTGAAGCCGCGCCTCAACGGCATCGGCAAGACCAACCAGTCCATCCAGTCCCGGATCGCCAAGTGGCGGATCGAGGCGATCTACGGGCTCAAGGATGTCAAGGTGCTCAACCGCGAGGATTTCTTCATCCGCAACTATTATGAGAGCGGCCGGATCGGCGCGGACACGGACCGCCGATACACGGTACTCAACAATGTCCCGAGACTCATGATCGAGACGGTGTTCATGGGCAGTGTATTCCTGTTCCTGGCGGTCTATCTGGGGACCGGCGGGGATGTGGCGCCGCTCATGACCCAGCTCATGGCGTTTGCCGCGGCGGCGGTCCGCGTGATGCCGGGCGCCAACCGCATCAATACCTATATCACGGAGATCGCCTACGAACAGCCGAGTCTGGATTATGTCTACGAGAATCTCTCCGATGAAATGCGGGGGGATGCCGACATGCGCTATGCGGCAGGGGAGGCAAAGGCGCCGGCCTTTTCCCTTACGGACACCATTGAACTGCGGGGGATCACCTACCGCTATCCCGGCACGGACAGGGACATCTTTACCGATGCGGGATTTGTGGTGCACAAGGGGGAATTCGTAGGGATCATGGGGTCGTCCGGAGCCGGGAAGTCCACGATCGTCGATATCCTCCTGGGGCTGCTGCATGTGCAGAGCGGGGAGATCCTGTGCGACGGCGTGAGCATCTTTGACAACTATCCTTCCTGGCTCGCCCAGGTCGGGTATATCCCCCAGTCCATCTATCTGATCGACGAATCCATCCGTGACAACATCGCTTTCGGCATGGATGCGGACAAGATCGATGAGAAGCGGATCTGGGAAGTCCTGGAGGAAGCGCAGCTGGCCGATTTCGTGCGGTCCCTTCCCGAGGGCCTTGATACCGGCATCGGTGACCGGGGCGTGCGGCTTTCCGGCGGACAAAGACAGCGGATCGGCATCGCCCGGGCACTTTATCAGGATCCGCAGATCCTGGTCTTTGACGAGGCGACCAGTGCGCTGGACGGCGATACGGAAAAAGCGCTCATGGACGCGGTCAACAGCTTCCGCGGCAGGAAGACGATGATCATCATCGCCCACCGTCTCAACACGATCGCCCAGTGCGATACGATCTACGAGGTGCGTGAGAGGAAACTCGTGCAGACGACGCTTGCGGGAAAGGTGGTATACGAACAGTGATCGGAACGGAACTGTTAAGAGGTCAGGGACTGGGGAACCAGCTTTTCTGCTATGTGACGGCCCGCGCCATCGCAAAGGAACGGGGCGTACCATTCGGCACGGCCGGCGCGGAGACGCTGGTGCACAATATCCATGACGACAGCGGCATGTACTTCATGGATCTCGATCTCGGGGAGATCATCCCTCCGGAGCAGATCTCTTCGTTTGCACGCTTTGACGATGACGACACCCGCATCTATATCGGGACCTCCGCGCACGACCTCACGCACGGCGCTTACATCAGCGGGGCGAAGGAGTCGATCCATGAGGTGGCGGACAACACGCTCCTGTACGGAAACCTGCAGGATGAGAGTTATTTCGCTTCCTGCCGTGACGAGATCGGAGAGTGGCTTAAGGTCAAGCCCGAATACGACACGCATGAATATACGGCGGACGATCTGTGCGTCATCCATCTGCGCTGCGGCGATTATATGAGCGAGCCGAACCTGTTCCTCGGGCGCCGGTACTGGAGGAACGGCGTGAAGAATATGCGGAGGATCAACCCGGCGATGCGCTTCGTCGTGATCACGGACGAACCGGAGAGTGCGAAGAAGATCCTGCCGGAATTCCCCGCGATCTCCAATGATATCGGAACAGACTACGCCATAATAAAAAACGCCCGTTATTTATTACTGGCCAATTCCTCCTTTGCCGTGTTTCCGGCGATGACGAGCAAAGAACTGAAATACGCCATCGCTCCCAAATACTGGGCCAGGCATAATGTGTCCGACGGTTACTGGGCCTCGGAGCAGAACATCTACAGTTTTCTGCATTATCAGGACCGGGACGGGCGGATCTTTACCCCGGAGGACTGCCGGGCGGAGCTGGCGGAGTATAAGAAGCATTCGCGCAGATACGCGCGCCGGGGGATCCGGCCGACGGGTGCGGCGCTCGCGCTGCAGGTATTGCGCAGCAAGGCGGCTTATTACGGATATTATTTCATCAGGGCCTGCCGGTCACTCATCCGGCGGACGGGGCTCGTGAAGGCCTGGAGATGAGCACAAAGCGGAGCCTTCCGACAGTGACCCTGGCGGCAGTGACGAGTGTCGATCTCTATGAGACGGTGCGGGCGATGTGCTACAGCATGCGGGAGATCGAGTTCGGGGATGCCGTCCTCATCTCCCACAAAAAGCCGTGGTATCTGCCGAAAAGCATCCGTTTTGCGCGGATTGACAGGCTGGACGGGATCGACGCGTTCAACCATGCCTGTGTCTACCGGTTGAAGGATTATATCCGTACGGAGCACATGCTCCTCGTCCATGCGGACGGCTTTGTCGTGCATCCGGAATGCTGGGACGACCGGTTCCTGCAGTACGACTATATCGGCTCTCCATGGCCGCTGCCGGAGAATGACTATGCCTACCGGGACGCGTCGGGAGAGATCTGCCGGGTGGGCAACAGCGTATCGCTGCGGTCGAAGCGGCTGTTATCCTATCCCGCGGAGCATGATCTGCCCTGGGAGCGCGACCGCGACGGCTTCTACAACGAGGACATCTTTCTGTGCTGCACGCACAAAAAGGAGATGGAGGAGGCGGGCCTTTCCTGGGCTCCCTTTGAGACGGCCCTGTCTTTCGGGCGGGAGAAGCCGCTGCCGGAGAATGCCGGATGGGCCACGTTCGTGTTCCACAAATGGTGGGGGGAGAATGCCGGATATCCGCGCTTCCGTGCCCCCCATAAACGGATAAAGGATGCGGTCCGCCCGCTGCTGTTCTGGCGCAGGAGCAGGAAGTGGCGCGAGGCGCACGGGTTTTGTGACGAAGGGGAGAACGAGGCATGATCGTCGACTGCTTCCCGTTTTTCAATGAACTGGATATCCTGCAGATCCGGCTGGCGACCCTGGATCCGCTCGTCGACCGTTTCGTGATCGAAGAATCGGCGGAGACGTTTGCGGGCGAAGCCCGGGAACTGCTCTTTGAAAAGAACCGGGAACTCTTTGCCCCGTATCTGCACAAGATCGTCTATATCCCCGTGACGGCGCGCAGGGAAGGCGGTACGACGCACGAGCGCGATTATTTCCAGAAGAATCATCTGGCACAGGGGATCGAAGATCTTGCGGATGATGATATCGTGATCTTCGGCGATCTCGACGAGATCCCGCGGCCGGAGGTGCTTGCGGAGATCCTGCGTTCTTTCGATCCGGAGAAGGTCTATCATCTGGCACAGGATAACTTCTATGTATATCTCAACATGATGGAGGTTTCCGGTGTGTTGCTCTCCGTCACCGGCGAGTTTCCGGAGATCGCTCCGGCAGACCGCAAGTGGCTGGGGACCAAGGTATGCGCGAAGAGGCAGATCCCCGCGGAGGGGATCGTGCGGCTGCGGGATCTGGTGCCTCCCTCCGACCCCAGGAGTGTGCGCATCGCGCGGGGCGGCTGGCATTTCGGCTATATGGGAGGACGCGGGGAACGCGATGTGATGAAGCGCATCGGGAACAAGGTGCGCGCCGCCGCGCATCAGGAGTACAATGACGCGGAGATCATCCGGGAGACCATGGACCATCTGCTCCTCGGAGAGGACATCTTCGGCAGGGAGGCGCGGTTTGCGCGGGTTGAGATCGACGGGAGTTATCCCGCGTATCTGACGGAGCACAGGGAAGACTATGCGCATCTGATCCTGCCTCCCGTATCGGCGGCGCAGCGGATCGCTGCCCGAACGGATCTGACGGCGGGGCGGTTTGTCCGCAGGGTCTGCTGGAAGCTCGGCCGCATGCTGCACGGCAGCCGGACGGCGGTCAATGAGGACCGGAGATGAACAGCCGTGCGGGACAGCTTCTGAACAGGCTCCGCCGGGCGCTCCTTTATGCGGCGCTCACGGTTGAGATCGCGGTGGTGATCATCGACAAGAGTGATCTGCATAACGGGTATGAGGGCCTGATCTTCCGGCTCACCTTTGCGATGACGCTGTTTGCGGTCCTGCTCACGGCGCATACGCGCACGGAGTGGCTGCTCCTCGCGGCCGGCTGCGCGTTCTGTATCGTGTGCCGGCATTTCACCGGGCGCAATGAGCTCCTGCGGATGTTCATTTTTGCGGCAGCCTGTACGGGAGAGGAACCAAAGCGGCTGTTAAAGACCGCGTTTTTTGAGACGGCGGCGGGTTGTGCGCTGATCCTGCTGCTGTCCGTGACGGGGATCTACGGGAATCCGGTCCTCATGTCCGCCTACCGTGCCGAGGACGGGGAAACGCTGCGGTACTGCCTGGGATTCGGACACCCGAACGCGCTGCACTGCATGTTCTTTATGCTGGTACTGCTTATCATCGCCATATGGGGGGAGCGGCTGCGCTTCTTTGAGTGGATCCTCCTGCTCGCGGCGGATGCGGGTCTGTATTTCCTGACGGACTCCCGGACCGGGTTCGCGATCGCCGCGGTCTCGATCGCCGCCGGCTGGCTGTTTGCCGGACCGCTCCGGGAGAAGCGGTGGATCTATCCCGCCGGAGCGGGCGTGATGCTCGCCTGTGTCGGCTTCTCCGTATGGGCGGCGAAATACAGTTATGCTTTCGGGTTTCGCCAGAATGCGAAGCTGTCGGCTGTCGTGCTGTTTTTCGACCGGTTCCTGAACAACCGGATTGCGGATCTTTACTGGGTGTCCGAGGGGGAACGGGCGGATATCACGGCCTGGAGTCTGTTCTCATCGCGCGCGGCCACCCGGTATTTTGACATGGGGTGGTGCCGTCTGTTTTACTGGTACGGGATCATCCCGGCCCTTCTGGTCGTGTGCCTGCTCCTGCTGTTCATCCGGGAGTGTGCGAAGAGACGGGAAGCCATGTATCTGCTGATGCTCGTCTCCATGTCGGTCTACACGGTGGCAGAGGCGCATCTCGTCTCCGTCTATATCGGTAGAAACTATCTGCTCCTCCTCTGCGGCGCCATGGGGAGCGCGATGCTCTTTGCGGACCGGGGTTCCCGATACGGGCTGGCCGGTCCGGCGGGAGGGAAGAACGAATGAATGCAAAACACAGGACAATGATGATCTATCTGCTGCTGGGTGCGGATCTCGTCGTGACGATCCTCTCCTTTGCGGCGGCCACTTACATCCGGTTCGGCAATTTCCGCGATATGCAGGACAAATCGACCCATGTCGGAGCGTGTGCCCTGCTGCTGATGTCCTGTGTGCTGTATACGCTGATCGCGGAACAGAACCGGGATTTCCTGATAAAAGGGCTGTTCGCGGAATTCACGTCGGTCCTTCTGTATGAATCGGCGGTAACGGTCGCCAGTCTGATCCTGCTCTACACCTTTCACAGTGTGGACACGATCTCCCGTCTCGTGATCGGCTACTATTATCTGATCGCACTGGTGGTCACCTATATCACTCACCGTCTGATCCGGCGGGGGCTGGTCTCCTACTGGCGCAGTTCCGAAAACACCTCGCGGATCCTGGTGGTCGCATCGAAGGACACGCTGGAGGAAGCGGTCCGCCGTCTTTTCCGTCATCTGGATGTCACCAGCCGGATCGTGGCGGCAGCCTGTATCGATGAGGATCTCACCGGCACCGAGATCAGGGGGGTCCCGGTGATCTCGGACCGCGCGGCTCTCATTGAAAAAGCCACGGGGATGGCGCTCGACGAGGTCTTCATCTGCACGCCGGAGCTGTCGCAGAGGAAGATGCAGGACATCATCCGGGCGTTCAACGATATGGGCGTCACGGTGCACTATTCCCTCGAGATGCCGGGGGAGTACGGCGGCAGCAGCAGGACCGGCATGTTCGGGGATTACAGCGTGATCTCTTATACCAATACCACGGGGAGACACCGCGGACTGGTGATCAAGCGCGGCTTTGACATCCTCGGGAGTCTCGTCGGTCTTCTGCTCACGGCGCTCATCACGCCGTTTGCGGCGCTCGCGATCAAACTGGATTCCCCGGGGCCGGTGTTCTTCTCGCAGACCAGAGTGGGACTGAACGGCAGACGCTTCAGGATCTACAAATTCTGGTCGATGTATATCGATGCGGAGGAGAGGAAGAAGGAGCTGGAAGCGAAAAACGAGATGCAGGGGCTGATGTTCAAGATCAAGGACGATCCCCGCGTCACCAGAGTCGGACGCTTTCTCAGAAGGACCAGCCTGGACGAGTTTCCGCAGTTTCTCAATATCCTGCGCGGCGAGATGAGCCTGGTGGGGACCAGGCCGCCGACCGAGGATGAGTTTGCGCGGTATGACCAGCATTACCGCAGGCGCCTCTCCATGACACCTGGACTCACCGGGATGTGGCAGGTGAGCGGCAGGAGCGATGTGGAGAATTTCGATGATGTGGTCCGTATGGATCTGATCTATATCGATCAGTGGTCCCTGTCCCTGGATCTCAAGATCCTCATCAAGACGGTCCTGGTGGTCTTCGGCAGGCGGGGGGCCAGCTGACGTGGCATCACGGAAAAAAGGATGCCGCGGGATCGCGCTGATCCAGCATGCCGGCAGCGGCAATCACGGATGCGAGGCGATCGTACGCGGATTGCTGGAGAACGCGGCGGCGATCGCGGGGGACCGGCTGCCGCCGGTCACACTCATCACGCACGACGCCGCGCAGGACAGGAACTATCTGCCCGGTGATCTCTGTGAGATCGTCGAGGAACGCCATATGGACCGGAATCTGCCCGTCCATGCGGGATACTGGCTCTACCGGAAACTCACCGGAGACCGGGAGAGCTTCCTGCGTTACCGTTTTCCCATGCTCGCACGGGGAGAGAAGCCGGAACTCGCGGTGTCCATCGGCGGGGACAATTACTGTTATCCGGAGATGGTACCGGATCTGATCCTCACGGACCGGATGCTGCGCGGGAGAGGGGTGAAGACACTTCTGCTGGGATGCTCCGTGGAAGCGGACATGCTGCGGAAGGATGCGGCACTCGCAGAGGACATGCGCGGGTTTGACCGGATCATCGCCAGGGAGTCCCTCAGCCGGGATGCGCTGCTCGCGGCGGGTGTCGCACCGGAGCGCCTGGTGCTTCTCCCCGATCCGGCCTTTTCCATGGAACCGGCGCAGACAAAGCTCCCGCACTGCTTTGAAGAGGGGGAGGTCGCGGGCATCAATCTGAGTCCCCTGATCGGCGGCTACGGAGACCGGGAGAGGATCGGCGCGGCCTATGAGGCGCTCATCCGCCATATCCTGGATACCTCAAAACTGCAGATCGCACTGATCCCGCACGTGGTCTGGCCGTCCTCGGATGACAGAGAGCCGCTCGGAGCGCTGTACCGGCAGTTTTCCGGTTCGGGGAGAGTGACGATGGTGACGGACCGGCCGGCCCCGGAACTGAAGCAGGTCATTTCCCGGTGCGCCGTTTTCGTCGGGGCGCGGACACACGCCACCATAGCGGCCTATTCCACACTTGTGCCTACGCTGGTAGTGGGGTATAGTGTGAAATCGGAGGGCATCGCCCGTGACCTGTTCGGGCAGACGGACGGATATGTCCTGCGGGCCGACGCGCTGACGGAGAACGGGATCATCGATGCGTTTGAAGGGATCCGCGCGCGCAGCGAAGAGATCCGCGGCATCCTCGGCGGACAGATGCCGCAGATCGTGCAGAACGCCCGGAAAAACGCACGGGAGCTTCTGATCATGGGCGGGGGGATCTTCGCCGGAGAGGAAATATGAAGAACAAGCGCAGATATTTGCAGATCGCGGCGCTGATCGCGGTCTTCGGCTCCGTACTGATCTATGAATGCCTGACACCGGTCTTTTCCGATGATTTTTCCTACATGCGGGATACGGCACAGGCGCGGCATGCCGGGGAGATCTTTGCCCTGGAGGCCCGTCAGTATCTTTCCTGGACCGGACGGAGCGTCTCCCATCTGATCCTCAGGTTTTTCCTGTATTTCTTCGGACTGAACCGGAGTGTCTTTAACGTGGCGGCCGCGCTGGTCTTCACGCTGATGACCGTCCTGATGACCGGTCTGGCCCGGGGCGGCAGGAGAGAAGACCCTCTGCGGATGTATCTGTTCATCAGCGTGTGCGTCTGGCTCTTTGCCGTCAAGCCCGGGCAGACGATCTTCTGGATGACGGGCGCCTGCAATTACCTGTTCACGACGACGATCATCCTGACGTTCTTCATGCTCTGCCGAAGAACCTACGCGGCTCCGCGGGGAACGGTGAAGCCTTGGCAGGCGGTGCTGCTCGTCCTGACGGGGATCCTCGCGGGCTGGTGCAACGAGAATACTTCCGGAGGCGCGGTGCTGTTTGCGCTCCTGTATCTGGTGATCCCGGTCATCCGGCAGAAAAGGGACGGCGGGATCCTGCCGCCCATGATGATCCGTCTGGCCGGTCTGGCCGGTGTGAGCGCGGGTTTTCTGATGCAGCTCCTGTCTCCCGGGAACCGTTACCGCGTATCGGTGAGCGGGGAGAGCCAGAGCGGGATCGCGATGTACGGCGTCCGGTTTCTCGGTATCACGGAGGAGGTCTGCAGCCTGTTCCTGCCGCTCCTCCTCGCGGCGCTCTTCCTGATCATCGCGGCTCGCAGGCAGGGAACGTCCTGGGCGGACCCCGGGATGAAGAATGCCCTGCTGTTCCTGCTCCTGTCCGGCGCCACCTGCGGGTGCCTCATACTGGCCCCCTCTCCGCAGACCAGAGTTTACTTCGGGGCGGGGATCTTTCTGCTCATCGCCTGCGCGCAGCTGTTCCTGCTGATCCGTTGGGACGGCGTCTGGCCGGCGGCTGTCCGGGATTTCATCATCGGTGCGCTGATCCTGGTGATGGCTTTCCGATATGTATCGTACGGGGGTGCGCTCGCCGGCATATACCGGGAGGAGACGGCACGGTATGCCCTGCTGGAGGAGCGGCGCGGCCAGGAGGATATCGATTATTATCTCCCGATGCTGCCCGCCCGGTATGATAACCGTTATACCATGGCTTATGAGGTGGATCTGCAGAGGAAGTGGAATTCCTTTTCCAATATGCAGATGGCGGAGTATTTCGGTGTGACACTGATCGTCGGGGTTCCCTATGAGGAATATGAGGATTTTGTCGTGCCGGATGATGCGGGGGTCAAGCTATGATCCTGATCCGTGTGATGGGCGGACTGGGAAACCAGATGCAGCAGTTTGCCCTCTATGAAAAACTGCGGTCCATGGGGCGGGAGGCCAAGCTCGATCTGTCCTGGTTTCATAAAGAGAATCAGAAAGGCGTCGCGGCTCCCAGAGAGCTGGAACTCACACGGTTTACGGGACTGACGATCGAGGCCTGTACCAACGCGGAAAGAGACCGCTTCCTGAACCGGGGACCTCTGGCAAAAGCGCTCCTGACGCTCTGGAACGGGGCGCCGGTCTTCACGGAGCGGGAAATGTACCATCCGGAGATCTTTGATTTTACGGAGAAGTACATCGAGGGATATTTCGCGTGCGAGAAATACTACGCGGACCGTCTGCCAGTGCTCCGCGATCTGTTCGTCTTTCCCGCGGCGGCGCGGCAGGAAAGACAGCTGGCGAATACCGAACTCATGAATGAGATGGAGGAACGCCACAGCGTCAGTGTCCATGTGCGGCGCGGGGATTACCTGTCCAAAGATAACGCGGCGCTGTTCGGGAACATCACGACCGATGCATACTACGAGAGTGCCATGGCCATATTTATCGCCAGAGAGCCGCGGACCCATTTCTATCTGTTCTCCGATGACCCGGCTTATGTGAAGGAGAAGTATCCGAACCGCGACCGCTTCACGGTGGTCGAGGGCAACGCAGGCAGGGAGAGCATGCTGGATATGCAGCTGATGAGCCACTGCCACGGCAATATCTGTGCGAATTCCACCTTTTCCTTCTGGGGAGCCAGACTCAATCCGCATCCCGACAAGGTCACGATGCGGCCGCTCGTGATGCGCAACAACCAGCCGGCCGAGCCCGGGAGGATGCATGAGCTCTGGGCGGGATGGACACTGATCGACAATACGGGGCGCGTGGTATGACGGACGGTTCGCCGGACGTCAGCATCATTATCCCCTTCACCGCCCGGGACGCGCTGCTTGCGCGTGCGGTGCGATCCGCGGAGGCGGCTCTGCGGGCGGCAGCGGATATCACCGGCGAGATCCTGCCCGTGGACGACACGGCGCGGACGGGGGTCTCCGCAGCAAGAAACCGCGGCCTGGCACAGGCACGGGGCGGATGGGTCGTTTTCCTCGATGCGGATGACGCGTTGGCGGAGGACTTCTTTAAGGAACTGTTCCTTCCTTTTTACCGGAACGCGGACTGCGACATGATCTTCGGCGGATATCGTTCCGTGCGGACGGAGGAAACTGCCGCGGAGGCGGCGGACACTGCGGAAGAGACGGCCGCGGGGGATGGCGCGGGGACAGACGCGGATGCCGGCATGGCGCCGGCGGGGGAAGACCGGCGGCCGCTCCTGAGCGGATACGCTTTCATCAGGGATCATCTGCTCCGGCAGGATACCCATGTCTGGGGCAAGGCTTTCCGGAGGAGCGCACTCGGGGAGAGCACCTTTGACGAAAGTCTCTCCATCGGCGAAGATATGCTGTTTCTGCTCTGCTTTTCCCTGGCGGCGGGGAAACGGCGGTGTATTGCCGGATCGGATCACGCGGGATACCGCTATACCGCGAATCCGGAGGGCGCCATGGCGCGCCCCTACGATCCGTCCTATCTGGATGAGATCACCTGCTGGCGCAGGGCAGAGGAACTGCTGGCTCCGCATGTCCGCGGGATCGGCTCCTATGCGCGGAGCGCTCTGGGAACGATCCGGATCCGTACGGCGCTGCTGGTGCCGCAGAAGCTCGCGATGCTCCCCGAAGAGCAGTGGGAGACGGACGAGGGGCGGGAGGCGATCCGCCGGACCGCGGCGGCGGTCCGTGAGGCCATGAACGCAAACGGCGCATTCGGCGGACTTACCATAAAGGAAAAGGCGAAGACCACACTGTTTCTCGCAGCACCGAAAAAATTCATGCGTCTTGCAAAAAGGACTAAAGTCGGATAGAATTCGGCCGATAAACATAACAGAACGGAGGGCTTTGTTATGAGAATCGATGCATATAACCAGATCGCACAGGTTTATTCCGCAGGGAGACCGGCCCGGACAAACAGGAATCCCTATGTGAACCAGGTCCAGGCGCCCGCGGATGATCTTCAGATCTCCCAGCTCGGCAAGGACTACCAGACGGCGAGAGCCGCTGTGGCAGGTGCGCCGGATATCCGCGAGGATGTCGTAGCGGTGGCGAGGCAGAACCTCGAGAGCGGGAAATATGATAATCTGAGCGGTGCGAGCTTTGCCGACAGGCTGCTCGAGAAATACGAGGCGGCACAGGCACTTGCGTAAACCGCCGCGGGGGTAGAGCCAGTGGCGAGTTTGATGGAAGGCCTGATCGATGTATTGGGCCGTGAGAGCGGACTGTACGAGGAGCTGTTGAAACTCTCGAGCACCAAGACACCGGTGATCGTCGCCGGGGACCTGGATCAGCTCGCGACAGTCACGGAGAAAGAACAGCAGGTCGTGGACCGGATCGCCGATCTTGAAAAAGAACGGCAGCAGTCCATGAAAGATATCGCGGATGTATTGAACAAGGATGTTCGGACGCTGACGATCACTGATCTGATCGCACTTCTGGTCAAGAGGCCCGCGGAGGCCAAGGCACTTGCCAGGGAGCGGGACCGCCTCAAGGATGTGGCGAAAAGGGTCAGACTTGTGAATGAGCAGAATCAGCAGCTTCTGCAGAGTTCCCTGGAGATGGTGCAGTTCGAGATGAACATCATTCAGGCATCCAGGAAAGCACCGGAGACAGCGAACTACACAAGGACGGCGGGTGCCGCGGGAGAGACCATCGGGTACACCGCCAGCGGTTTCGACGCCAAGCAGTAAGAAGCCGGCGTGCAGGCCTCTACCCGATATACCAGGGCGGGTAGAGGCTTATTTTATCCCATCAGATAAGGAGGTGGCGTTATGCCGTTGATGGCGAGCTTATGGACGGGGACATCGGGATTGCTGACCTCGTCGAATGCGCTGAATACGACTGCGCACAACATGTCCAATATCGACACGGAAGGCTACACCAGACAGCAGGTGCAGCAGGGCACGCGCGACTATAATATGATCAACAAGACCAGATCCGCCAATGCGTATCAGCAGGTGGGCCTTGGTGTTGAGTATACCAGCTGCAGACAGGTGAGGAGCGTTTTCCTGGACCAGTCGTACCGGACGGAGTCCGGACGTGCGGCCTTCTATAATGTCTCCTATGACTGCATGATCGAGGTGGAGGATCTGCTGCAGGAGGTCAACGGCGCGGAGTTCGCCGATTCCATGGACAATCTCTGGCGGGCGATCCAGGCTCTGGACGCCGATCCCAATACCGTTAATGTCAACACGCTCGTCTCCCGCGCCTCCGAATTCATCAATCGGGCGCAGGCGGTCTATCAGGGACTGACCAAGTATCAGGCCAATCTGGACCAGACGGTGGATAAATATGTGAAGACCATCAACCAGTACGGAGACCGCATCAGCGAGCTGAACAAGCAGATCGTGCAGGTCGAATCCGGCGGGCGGGAGCATGCCAACGACCTCAGGGACGAGCGCAATCTCCTGCTGGATAAGCTGGCGGAGCTGGGCCGGATCACATACGACGAGGATATCTTCGGCAATGTGAGCGTCTATTTCGAAGACACGCCCTTTGTCATGACGGACCATGTGAATCACATGGCCGTGGACCGGCTGCTGGAGAGCCCGGTGGGCTATGCCACTCCCTACTGGGAGTTCATGGCGACCTGCGACATGAATTATCAGACCGGCGTGAAGACGGTGGTGGACATCAGCGCGGCCAAGGTCTTTGACCTGAACCGTGAGGTGAGTTCCGTCATGGGGACCGATATCGGCAAGCTCCGCTCGATCCTGCTGGCCAGAGGGGACCACAACGCCACCTACCACGATATCACGCTCAATGTCAATGACGAGACGCTCTCCAACGGCCTCCCCCTCGCGGAACATGAGGACGGCACGCCGCTGACGGCCGATGAGATCGAGGCGATGGAGAAGGCGGTATCGGATTTCTACAATTCCAATATCTCCCAGTCCATCATCATGAATGTGGAAGCGGAATTTGACCAGCTGATCCACAATGTGGTCGAGCGGATCAACGAGGTCATCGAGAATGCCGCTTCGAATCCCGCCAGGGTACATCCGGAACTCTATGTCCAGCCGCTGATCGACGGCGGTGATGCCGAACAGGCACTGATCGATCAGGATCAGAATCTGATCCGTTCCCTGTACGGCGATGCCAGAGCGATCCTGATCCAGGATCCCGCCTTTCTTGCCAAGACACCCGCGGAGCAGGATCTGGATGTCGAGAACAAGGCGCACGAACTGGCGCAGACCCGCTACAATCTGTTTGAGGAGATCACCGATCCCGATGCGAGGCAGCAGGCGATCGAAGATAAGGCCTGGGATATGGCGCTGAAGCAGTTTGATCTGTTCACGCTCCAGACCGACAGCGGACAGGGCGTGGTGCGTTATGTCATCGGCAAGGAATCCGTGACCGGCGAGCTGAAAGGCTTCAAGGCCGGCTCGATCCGTATCGGATCCACGGTCATGAACGTGGGGATCAATCAGGAACTGATGCGCAATCCGGCGCTCCTGTCCATGCGGGATATCGAGGGCAACGAGGACAAACGGATGACGGAGGCGCTCAAGCAGATCTTCCGGGATGAGAATTATCATCTCAATCCCAACGTGGCGACTCCCACCAGTTTTATCGACTATTATAACTCCCTGGTCGGGCAGGTCGTGAATTCCGGAGATGTCTATGATTCCATCACGGATCAGCAGACGGTGACGGTGAACACGATCCGCGATGCGAGGGAACAGATCGTGGGCACCTCCAGCGACGAGGAACTGGAGTTCATGATCAAATTCCAGAATGCCTATAATGCGGCCAGCCGCTACATCAATGTGGTGAGCGAAATGCTGGAGCACATCGTCACGACACTGGGGAGCTGATACGAGACAGACACCTGACCCCGGGCTTCCCGGGGTCAAGTTTTCCCGCCAGCCGCCGATATGTATTGTGTAGGCAGCGTATCCAAGGAGGAATCTTATGGTATCTACCTTTTTCGGTCTCAATATCGCCGCATCCGGCCTGCGCGCAGCCAATGCCGCACTCAACACCACAGGTAACAATATTTCCAATGTGAATACGGACGGATATTCCAGGCAGCTGGTCAACGCGGCGCCTTCGGACGCGCTCCGCACCTTTACCCGTTACGGCTCCGCCGGCGCCGGTGTGGACACGCTGGCCATCGAGCGCGTGCGGGATCAGTTCTATGACAACCGGTACCGCCAGAACGAAACGATCCTCGGCGAGTACGAGATGAAGAATTATTTCAACAAGAACCTGGAACTGTATTTCAAGGACGACGGCTCCACCGGATTCTCCTCTCTGTTTGACAAGATGCAGGCGGCGCTGCAGACCGCCATGAAGAATTCCGGTTCCGCCACTACCAAGACGGCGTATGTCTCCACGGTGGAGGCCATGACGGAGTATTTCAATACGCTGTACGGTTCCCTCCAGCGGGAGCAGGCCGATGCCAATGACGAGCTCAAGATCCGCGTTTCGCAGATCAATTCCATCGCGCAGGAGCTGGCCACCATCAACGGACGGATCAATCTCATCGAGATGACCGGGACCACGGCCAACGAGCTCAGGGACAAGCGCGATCTGATGCTGGATGAGCTTTCCAAGATCGTGGATATCGAGACCAGGGAGACGGAGGTCAAGGATCTGACGCAGCCCGACCGTCACACCGGTGCGACGCGGTTCGAGGTCCACATCGCCGGCGGCCAGCTGCTCGTGGACGGGAGCGAATACAAGCAGCTGCTCACGGTTGCCCGCAAGGCCGAGGAGAAGGTCAATCAGAACGACATCGAGGGCCTGTACGATATCAAGTGGATCAGCAGCAATTATGATCCGGAGACCTCCGATTATCTGGGGGATTTTGATCTGGGCAATCCGCATATCGGCGGCGAACTGGGCGGCATCATCCAGATGCGTGACGGCAACAACGGCAAGGATTTTCACGGGTATGTCCACGAGATCGACCGGGATAACAGACTGGTGACCATCCGTACCGATGAGTTCGAGGATTACCTGAAGAATCTGGACCAGTGCACGATCCCGTCCACCGGCCAGATCACGGTCGACAATGTGAAATATGAATATGATACCTGGACCTACCGGGAAGTGACGGATAACACGGGGACACATTACGAGTACACCTTCCACTTCATCACCGATGTGACGGATGCCCATTCGTTTGACACGGGTCTTCCGGTGGCGACGGACGCGGATCATACCACGGGCTATGCCCAGATCGGTCCGGATATCGAGTATCAGGGGATCGCCTACTATATGGCACAGGCCAATGAATTCGCGAGGATCTTCACCTGCCGGGTCAACTCGATCATGCATGATTCCTATCTCTCCGATGAGCCGGTGCACGGCACCTCGCTCCTGACCGGCAACCGGACGATGGGTGTCAATCCGCCCCAGTACACGGATAAGGAGATGGAGTACTATCAGCAGCTGCGCGAGTATGATGCGGCCGAGCTGGCTGCCTATCAGGCGGCGCACGGCGGGGAGAACCCGGAGGATCTCTACGGCGGCAGCTACAAGGATATGTATGCCGGTCTCACGACGGCGGAAGCGCTGGAGTTATTCCAGGAGGAGGCACGGATCAAGGGGCAGAGTTATCTCACGGCAGGCAATTTCGCGGTGAGTTCGGGCATCAAGACGAATCCCAGCCGGATGGCCACCCGTTCGGACGTGACGGAGGGCGTGGATGAGATGCGCGCGCTGGATGCGCTGTACAAGATGTGCGCCGGTCAGAGCGAGCTCGGCAAGGATCTCTTCCGCGGCGCGTCGGCAGGGGAATTCCTGGACAAGGTACTCGCGGATGTGAGCCTGAATGCCAGCAATTCGCAGACCAATGAGGACACCTATCTGTCGCTGAAAACGACGATCACCAACCAGCGCAATTCCATCTCCGGTGTGGACGAGGACGAAGAAGCGGCCAATCTGGTGAAGTATCAGAACAGCTACACGCTGGCGTCCAAGATGATCCAGACCCTGACGGAGATCTATGACCGGCTGATCACGCAGACCGGCGTATAACGGGGACATATACCGTATAAACCCGCGTTTTTCGAGGAGGACAGAGCATGCGCATCACGAACAAGATCATGCAGAACAACCAGATGTACAACATCAATCAGAATAAGATCAAGGAAGACAAGTATGCGACCCAGATGGCGACCAACAAGAAGATCAACCGCGGTTCGGAGGATCCGGTCGTCGCGATCCGGGCGCTGCGTCTGCGCAGCAATGTCTCCGAACTGACCCAGTACTATGAGAAGAATTCCAAGGACGCCGAGAGCTGGCTCAAGGTGACGGAGGATGCGCTCTCCACTGTGACGGAGCTCCTCACCAGTTCGATCGCCCAGGCCAACAAGGGCGCGAACAAGGATCTCACCACCACGGATCTGGCGGCGATCATTTCCGAGATGACGGAGCTCTCCAATGAGTATTATTCCACCGGCAATGTCGATTACGGCGGGCGCTATGTGTTCACAGGCTATCGCACCGACACGCCGCTCACCTTTACGGATAAGACGTCCAAGGTATATACCGGGATCCATGACGGATTCAACGCGGCGGATATCGACAGCTCCGTGCATATCTCCGGATCGGCGCTGATCGATCCCAATTCCGCCAATGCGCTGACGGAGGTCGGGATCGACAAGCAGGCGGTCGGGAGGATCCGGCTGTCCTACAGCAAACTGGATGAACAGGGAGAAGACAGCGACGGCAACGCGCTGACAGCGGACCAGCTGGTGTCGCTGAAATACCGCGAGTCCTTTGAGGTTCCCGCCAGTTCTTCGATCGAGAAGATCTATACGGATACCGGCAAGCCGCAGGAGGTGTGGGTGAAGTTTTCCGAGGGCGGCACGGAGACCACGATCAAGGTCACGCTGCCGGCCAAGGTGACGGAGGAAGGCAAAGAAGCGGCGCCGCAGGCCGATGCAAACGGATTCCTGCTCTCCTGGAACAGTGACGGGACTTTCCGGCTGAGCAAGGATCTCGGCGGCAGTCCCGCCAAGGAGCAGGTGATCAATCTCGGGACCAACGGCAGCGTACATTCCTCGTACACGGAGACGACACTCAAGATGGAGAGCGACTGTATCCTGTCCACCACATCCTCCGCGGAAGAAGATACGCTCTATCAGCAGATCGCCGCGGAGACGGGTGTCAAGGCCTGGCTCAATGCGGAGACGGGGGAGATCCTTCTGTCCGATAAGCTCAGAGAGCAGCTGACTTCCTTAAAGGAACTCAACAATACGGACGCCATCGAGGTTGTCTACAACAAGAGCCAGTGGACCAAGGGGGATATCCGTCCCGAGAATCTCTTTGAGTGCACGACACCGAACCCGAACAGTACGCCCACCAATCCGCTGGCGGATATCCATTACAACGGCGGTACCTACGGTCACACGATGGGTTACGATGTGGGTTATAACCAGGTGATCGATGTCAATACGCTGGCCAGCGATGTCTTCACGACCGATGTGCGGCGCAGCATGGATGATCTGACGGCGGCGCTGGAGAAACTCCAGACGCTGGAGACCACGATCTCCCAGATCAAGGATCACATGGAAGGACGTGATGAGACTTCCGTCCCGCCGCTTTCCCAGTTCCGTGCGGAGCTGGCTGCGGCAGAGAAGGCACAGACCTTCCTCCGCGAGGATCTGCAGGAGCAGCTCGAGCACAAGATCACGGAGATGCAGAGGGCACTGGATGTCGCGAACCTCGCGGTGACCCAGAACGGCACACGTTCCCGCAGACTCGAACTCATCCAGAACCGGCTGATGAACCAGACGACGACCTTTAAGACGCTGCAGAGCGATAATGAGGATATCGACATGGCGGAGACCGCCACGAACCTCTCCACATCCCAGACGGTCTACAACGCGGCGCTCATGGCGACGGGCAAGATTTCGCAGACAAGTTTAATGGACTACATCTGAAAAAGCAAAGCCGGGCGACGACGTGAGCCGCGTGCTTGCACGCAGGCTCACGGAGGCATCCGGCGCGCCAGACGGACGAGCAAGGAGCGAGTGAGCGAAGCGAACGAAGTGGATTGCGAGTCGGTCTGCGATGGCGGGAGCTGCGAAGCAGCGGAGCCATCGTTGCTTTTTCAGATGATTTGATTGATTCGATATTCCCTTGCGCCTCCCGCGCGGCGTGTGGTAGAATGATCCCGTAGGCGTTGTTTTTGCAGACAGTTTGCAAAGAAACGGAGGGTTTACCATGAAGGTTCAGACAAAGATATTTGGCGAGATCGACATTGAAGATGAGAAGATCATCACCTTTCCGGGCGGCATCATCGGGTTTCCGGAGATGACGAAATTCACGCTTCTGTTTGACGAGGAGAAGAAGCCGGCATCCATTCACTGGCTGCAGTCCCTCGACGAGCCTGCATTCGCAATGCCGGTCATCAATCCGCTGGTCCTTAAGGAGGATTACAACCCCGAGGTGGACGATGATGTGCTCAAGGACATCCAGCCCATCAACAACGAGAATATGCTGGTCCTGGTCACTATGACGATCCCGCATGATCTCAAGGAGATGACCATCAATCTGAGAGGTCCCATCCTCATCAATTCCGAGACAAGAAAGGGCGCGCAGATCATCATCGATGACGAGAACTGCCCTGTGAAGTTTAAGATCTATGATATCCTCGAAGAGAGGAAGAGACAGGCTGAGGCGGAGGAAAAGAAGTAATGCTGGCATTATCCCGTAAGAAAAACGAAGCGATCGTGATCGGTAACAATATCGAGATCACTGTATTGGAGGTGCGCGGGGATCAGGTAAAACTGGGGATCGCCGCCCCCAAAGAGGTGCCGATCTACCGTAAGGAAGTCTATGCGCAGATCCAGAAGGAGAATGAGCAGGCGGTGGAGATCAGCGGGCTTGATCAGTTCAAGAAGATGATGGGCTGATCCGGCCGGGTGCGTCCGGACGGACATGTGAAACAAAGACAGGAGGATCGCCGGCTGACCGGTGATCCTCCTGCTGTTTACGGGGGAGACGGGATTGCGGATCCTGTATTTTGACTGGAATGAATTCACGGGCCCGGATTGCCGGGAGGCAATGCGCGCGCTCGGACATACGGTGGGGATCTGGAAGCATCTGTGGAACTGCCGCGCGGTGGATCCGGAGTTCACGGACAAGACGGAGAGGGCGCTTCTTTGTCCCGAAGCCGCGGGAGAGGACGGCATGTCCTATGACCTCCCGCGGGATGAGACACCGCAATGGGATCTGGTATTCAGTTTTAATTACTATCCGGCGATCAGTGAGGTGTGTGCCCGACATGATGTCCCATATGTCTCCTGGGTGTTCGATTCCCCTTATCTGCCGCTGACCTCGGATACGATACGCAATGAGGTCAACATCGTCTATCTCTTTGACCGGGCGCTCTGCACAAGGATGCGCAGACAGGGGATCGGGACGGTCCGGCATCAGCCGCTGGCGGTCAATGCGCGGAGAATGAGCAGGATGCGGCGTTCCTGTGCCGCGTCCGGGAGCCGCTACGTTCACGATATCAGCTTTGTGGGCGGGCTCTACGCGGATAAAAACAATTTCTACAATACCATCGCGGAAGATCTGCCGCTGTTCCTGAGAGGATATCTGGAGGATGTCCTCCATCTGCAGACCGGCATCTACGGGAGAGATCTGATCGGGGATCCGGAAGTCGTGACGGATGAGATGCTCGCCGCACTGCACCGGCATATCCGGTTTGATGTCCCGGAAGTCTACGGGATCGACTATGATGAGCTGCTGCGCGACATGCTGCGCACGCAGGCGACGGAGATGGACCGCTTTTCCCTGCTGGAGGTGATGGGCAGGCGGTATCCCGGACGGGTGGATCTCTATACCCGTTATGATTCCCCGCCCCTGCCCGGCGTGAATGATCTCGGTTATGCCTCCTATCTGGAGAAGATGCCGCAGGTATTTCGCATGAGCAGGATCAATCTGAACATCACGCTCCGGACGATCCGCACCGGGATCCCGCTCCGGGCGCTCGATATCCTGGCGGCCGGCGGTTTCCTGCTCTCCACGGCGCAGGAGGAACTCGGGGAGTATTTTGACAACGGGAAAGACATGGTGGC
>JAFXTJ010000093.1 GCA_017535945.1 Lachnospiraceae bacterium | reverse complement strand
GGAACTCATAGGACGGATTGTGAATGACCTCCGTCGCTCCGTTAATGCCGTGTTTGGTAAGATCCAGTGTTGCCATCTTCTTTCCCCTTCTTTCTGTAACGACTAACAACGATACCCGTCCGGATGACTCCGAACGGGTATCATTATACTTCAAAAGTGAGCCCTGCACAACTGCCAGTTTATGAACTTTTTGTTATTTCCACACGATGTCCTTCACCGGGATGTCCTTGGCCTTGTTGAGGTTCAGATCCTTGGCATAAGTGAAGCTGGTCGGTGTCTTCGTCGCGGTGTTGCGCTTGACAATGGTCGTGCCCTGCCCGTCCAGGCGGAGGGTCGTGAGGGTCACGAGACCGCCGGCATTGACATTCACCGTCTCGGTGTTCGTCACCTTGGATGTCAGGACCGTGGTCCGCAGCGTCGTATTGACCAGCAGCGTGCTGTTACCCACGAGCTTCAGTTCGCCCATGCCGTTGACCGCGTTCACTCTCCAGCTGTCGCCGTTGATGACCCAGCTGCCCTTGGCCGCGCCGGAGACGGCGGTAAATACCTTTTCCGCAGCCTTATCGATCGGCGTGGGATCCTGATGATCATCCGCATACGTGCCGTCATAGATCTCCAGCGCAGGACCTGTCTCCCAGACGAAGTTGCCGACGCTGACAGTCGGTGCGACAAACTTGCCGCCCGTGATCGGCACCAGTTTCAGACCCTGATCCTTCATGTTCACATTGCAGCGCAGGGTCAGCGCACCCGTGAACCACAGGTTGTTGCCGTCACCGTCCACCTTAAGGACACCCGCCTTGGTCGGCATGGGCAGTGCAAGTGCCTGCCGCACATTCCTGACATTCAGATTGCCGCCGTTGACATCCGGCTGCAGAAGCGTGATCGTGTAATCCGCCCACCCCTTGGTCTTGTCGTTCAGCTTGTAGCGCGTGAAAGTGTCAACATCCGCCGCGGCCAGTGCCCAGGTGGCGTATTCACTGTAGCCGCCAAAGATGTCATCATTGCAGGTCAGCATCACAACCGGACCGTTCACATTCGGGTCGGTCGCCTTGGGATTCGGCTTCAGGACAATATTCGCACCCTGCTTGTAGAGCTGCTCCCCGCCATACGAGAAATGTGAGGTATCCGCCAGCCTCGCCGCCGCCACGACGAAGTCCTTGCCCTCAGGCCAGTCGGTAAGATCCGGCTCTTCCGGATTGGTCACGTCGCCGTCCCATGTCAGCAGCGTGATCGCTATCGCACCAACGGGAGCCGAATGCAATTCCTCAACGCCGGCATTTAAAACCTTCTTACCCATCACCGTTCCGGAGATCGTGATCTGGCTCGCACCGGCGCGGTTTACCTTGGCGACAAAGACATTTCCGCCGCCAATGGTGATGATATTGGCGATCCGCAGGACACCCTGTCCGGCCGCGGGGTTCATATAGGCATAAAGTCCTGCATCTTCCAGATCCGCTGTTCCGGTCAGCGTGATATTGCCGGCCTCCACCGTCCCGTCGTGGATCCACAGATCATAGCCCTTCGGATCCTTGCCGGCGAGTGTCACCAGACCCTTATCCAGCGTCAGGCTGCTGCCGTTTGCAATCACAGCGCCCTCGGTGGTCGTGAAGTTGCCCTGATACTGGTGAACGGTTGCCGCAACATCCTCCGTATAGACCGGGTGCTCTCCGTCGAAGTCCGCGTGGGCCAGCAGCAGCCGCTTCATCGAGGTACTGCCTGCCAGAATGTCGAGTGTCGTCCCGTCATCCACAAAGAGTTTGCCGAGCCCGGTCAGACTCTTCGCGACCGTGTAGGTAGCCCCGGCCATTAACCGCATATCTCCGACACCGGAAACCGTATCGAAGCGGACCTTGGTCTCGCTGCCCTCCAACGGCGTATAGATAAAGGTGCTGTCTGCCGCGCCGGTGACATTCGGGATGTAGGTGTAGTCAGTGACCTCCATCTGCCCTGTTCCCGGATCCTTCTCTCTGCCGTAACGTCCGAAGGGTACCCCGTAGTCAGTCACTCTCTGCTTCAGCTGGTACAGCGAGAGCGACATGCCCCTGCCGACGGTGAAGCTGTAGAAATTGTCCTCATACCGCTTATCCTTGGCGTTCCACTTCACGCAGAAGAGGCCGATCCCCTTCGCCACGGTGAGCTTCGTGTTGACCGTGATGCGGGTGCCGGTGAAGAAGATGTTGTTCTCCTCACCGTTATCCAGGGTGTTCAGATCACCGCCTTCTCCGATCAGCAGCACCTCCGTTGCCTTTGTCGGGAAGGCCAGCGTCGCGACACTGATCTCCTCCTCCCAGGGATTGCCGATGGTCTCCAGCAGCTCCATCGTGTAGGAATCCCAGATGTCGTTCTTGTGATCTTTGGCGAGCTTCGGATCCGGATTGGGCACCTTGCGGGCCAGTATATCGATCTCCTTCACCGCCGCATCCCAGCTCATGAACTGCGTATCATAGAGACCGTCCGTGTTATACACCCGAACCACGGGCTGCTTGCTCGTCATATACAGTCCCTGATTGTACTTGTAGAGGCTGGCGGTTCCCGGGGGATCCCCGATCACCGTTCCGCCTATGGAAAGCCAGTCATCATCCGCAGGCGACCAGTACCGGAAGGTCACCCCGCTGGTGAAGATCTTGGGCATCGCCGCGATCTTCTGCCAGGCCTTGGGTACATACGCATAGGTGTTGTAATAGACGATTTCCTCCGCCCCCATGGGCTTATAGTCCCCGGTGCGTTCCGAGTCGAACAGCCAGGGATGGAGTGCCAGATTTGTGATCCTGTCCGCGGTCTCGCTGATCGTGAGCATCGTCGCCGCTGTCTTATACTGCGCCTTGGAGAAGTTGTAATCCAGCGTCAGGGAGTTCAGCAGCACCTCATCCCCGATGACCGTTCCCAGCTTCATGGCCTGCGGCGCATTCACCGCCAGCTTGCTGCGGTTGGCATCATTCTTGCTGTAGCTCTCGTCGGCACTCCAGGTCCAGGGTCTCCTGGCATGGTTATCGATGGCCGCCGAACCCTTCACCGTCAGATTCTTGACATCCACCAGGCCGTTGCCCAGCGTCACCTGCTGACGTTCACCCAGATTATTGGTCTGCTCCAGGATCAGATTCTGCGCGGTGAGGTTGCCGGAGCGCAGGAACACATCCCTGCCCGTGAACTTGATCTTGCCCGCGGCGCCCGTGATGCCATAGAACTGCATCGGTTCCCTGTCCGCGACGTCATCCGGATCATACGAGAGCACATCCTGCACACCTGCATACCACGGATAGATCCCGTCCGCCGCCGTCGGTATGACAGCGGTCATAGCCGGTGTATTATCTTTCTTGCCCTTCACGACGGTGATCGTCGTCGTGTCCTCAAAGCTCACATCAAAAGCGCCGGCATCGAGTGAAATCCCGTCATCCCTGGCGATGTCATAAACCATCTCGGATTCCACGAAACCGTTGTCCCACTTCTTCTTGATGAGTTTATCGGCATCCGTGAGCATCGTCTCATAGAGCTGCACGTTTTTGAATTCGACCGGGCAGGTCGGCTTGATCTGTCCCGCAAAGACAAGCGCGGCCGTGCTGCCCGCCTCCATGGTCACCGGCAGGACGCCTGCATCCGCCGTCTTGACGACCAGGTTCTTGGCATACTTCGGGAAGACGAGCGTCCCGATGCTGCCGTCCTTGCCCGTCGTCGTATAGCGCTGCGTCTTCTTTTCATTGCCGTCCTGTTCCTTGACCTGCAACGCCTGCAGCAGACTGAAGACCAGCTTCTGATCCTTGTCCCTCGGCAGGAGATCCGCGAGCGTCACGGCATCCCACCAGGTGGCCGCGTAGATCGCGACCTCCGGATCCCCGCCGGTGATGTAGACCGCCATGTCATTCTTGTTCGCATTCATGACATAGTTGTCCGCATCCTTATAGGCGATGATATTATCCGCCGTGATCCAGTGATCCGCGCAGTATTGGGCATTCAGGATCCGCTCCGCGATGAAGATCAGCGCCTCCGCTTTGAGCGCCCTGAGCAGGATCGTCTGTCCCTTGTGATATTCCAGATCTTCTCCGCCGTCCTCTCTGGGCTGGTCGGCATAGATGAGATCGTTATGCTTCGTTTCCTTCGCGCCGCTCGCCTTAGTGATCGTCAGCATACCGTCCGCCGTCTGGGTGCTGACCGCCGTGCGGACCGCCACCGACTGCGGCGGCAGCGCCCATTTCTCATCCGGCGTCATCGCATAGCCCGTGAGGGTGAAGACCATGGTCTTGTCATTCTTCGTCGTGAGGACCGCCGTACCGCGTGCCGCCTGATCCACCAGCAGTTTGCCGACCGTGGTCGCACCGAGCGCCGCGTATTCCGCTTTGGCGCCGACCAGACGCAGGGTGTCACAGGCACTGGTGCCGCCGGTCATCAGCAGGCCGTTCGCGACCGTCACACGGTCGATCCCGGTGAATCCGCCGAGGATCCGTACCTCCTGACGCACATCATCCTCCTCCGGATCATCCCCGGGCGTATAGACACTGACCCATACCCGCGTGGCACCGGCTGTCCCCTGGATCTGGCGGATCCCGCCGCCCGCGTGGGATACCACGGAATTCGAGAAGAAGAGCGTCGGTTTGGCATAGCGCGCTCCGTCGGAGCGGTAGAGCCGCAGGTTGACAATGGCGGGCACCTCGGTGCCGTTCTCCGCGTTCTCCGCGCCAACGGGCTTCAGGATGAGGTTGCTGAAAGCGATCCCGCCGTCCACATTGGTCCTGCGCCGGTCATTTAGGACACCGCCGCCATAGGCCGTCACATCACCGGAGAATTCCAGGATCGCCATGGGGTCCGGATCATTGACCGGATCGTTCTTGGGCCACTGATAGGCCGCAACGACGACTGAGCAGGCCTTGTTCCTCTCCGGCATATCCATCCTGCCGTGCGGCTGCTCGTCCAGCACATTGGTATCCAGGACCTTACGCACCGGAATCTCCCCGTCCTTCTGTCCGGTCTCCGCGTTGAATGCCTGGCGCTTGGCATCCCCCGCGACATCGGTGCCGGGATCCATGAGTTGCCCGAAGCCGACCTCGATCCGGAAACTCCGGTTGAGACCGCCCGCCAGATTGATCTGTGCAACGGCCTGTGAGAGATCGATGTAATTTCCGTAAGTATTCGGAACCTCCCCGTCCTCGTCAAATTCCATCAACGTCACCAGGTTGTTCCGCCAGCCGTATTGATAGCGGTTTCCGCCGCTGTGGATCTCCTGCACCACATAGAGGGCACCGTTCGCCTTGGCCGCAAACTCTTCTCCGATCGTCAGATCCTGATTGACGATATTATCATCGTCCGTCACATCATCGCCGAGCCGGATCTGGAAATCACCGGTCTTGGCGAGGGGCATCTTCGCCAGATAGGTCTCGGGAGCAACCATTCCTCTCGGCTGCTGGTCGTCGTCGTCATCCTTCTTCGGCTGCAGCGGGAAGTATTTCCAGATGTAGTCGGACCCGTTGCTCACCGGGAACAGGAGACGGATCTCCGGAACATTATTGATCGCCGCGCCGCCGCCCAGCGCATACTTCCGGACCCGCCCGTTGATTGACAGGCCGCTGGTCCCGCTCAATGCATAAGAGATCGCATTGCTTGCCGCCCCAACGACATTCGCGGCATGATTCTCGATATTGTAGAAGGTCACCGCACCGGGCCCGGTATGGCTCATCTTCGCGCCGTTGTACAGCGCCGTTGTCGCAGTGATATTGCTCACGCCTTCCACCTTGAGTGTTACGCTGTTGGCTGCATCCTCCTCATCGCCGAGCGTGAGGTTCTTTGCCGTCACACCGTACTTTGCGTACACTTCCTGGTTACGCAGGGTCAGCGTCCCGGCCGGGACCTGGAAGCTGCCCGCGATCTCAAATTTGCCGTTGCCGCCGCCCTCCACGGACACGTTTTTCGCCGTGCCGGCGGAGATATTGCACAGACCGCGGGCCTTGGTGGAGACACAGTCGACGATCCGCAGATCATAGGCACCCGCAGTGATGGTTCCCGCCGAGTCGGACTCCAGGATCAGGTTGCGCAGCTCCATTGCGGAACCCTGCTTCATCGTCCCGGTGAAATGGATCGTCGTGGGACCCGCAGGGTCATTATAGCCCGCGATGATCAGCCTCTTCAAAGCCGAGGGCAGAACAATGGTCGGATAGATACCGCCCACCACCGGTGTAGCGGACCAGATGACTTCGTTCCTGGCATTGAGGACCTCCTCCTTGAGTTCCACACAATAGGCGGACGTCTTGACATTGCGCTCCGTGATATTGACCAGCGCCTCCGCCAGCGAATCGAATTCACCGAGTTCGGTCCAGGCGCCTGCCGCCACATCTTCGTACTCCGCCTTGCCCGTGCTGTCGCTCCAGAGCACGACGCCGCGCGGGATCCCGTGACGCAGGACCAGATTGCCGCCGCTCTTTTTCACGATGCGGTAGATCATATCCGCTTCATTCTCTTCATAAGCTTCCACCGCGACAAAGATCCGGGGATCCACCACATTCTTCGCCGTCGCGATGACGCCGTCCGGCAGCTCGTCATAGGCATAGGTCGTGGTCGAATGGCCGTGCCCGTCCGTAGTCTCCTTCTGCGTGCAGTACTGTCCGTGCTTAAAGAGCACCGCATCCCTGTAGCGCTCCGTATCCGGTATATCATCATCTGGATCCATGGGATCATCCTCCCACTTGCGGTATGCCTTGTACTTGCTGTCCGCCAGATCGGGATGCAGTTCAATCGGGTCCACCACGCGGGAAGTAACGGTGGCCGTCCCCGTGATGGTGAGCTTCGCTGTCTTCGCACCGTTGGCCTCGCCCAGATCGATCTTGTTGCCGGTGGAATTGACCACCAGAGACCCCAGCGTCACATTGGTGCCGGCATAGATCATGGAGGGAGCCACGCCGGGTTCTCCGGAGACACCAAGGGTGGCCTGACCGCTCACAGTGACGGCGCCGGTCCTGGCGCGCACCTCGGATTTATTGCGCATCGCGAGATTCTTCGAGATCGTGATCGCCGCAACGGCGGAGTTCTGATCCGCTTCCACGGTCGCATCATCCAGCCGGACCCCCTGCGCGCCGGTGGCAGTCAGGGTTTTCACAAGGATCCTGGATTCCGTGGCGGTCAGATTGCCTACCGCCATCGGACTGTGCTCGCCGACACCGGAACCCACCGTCAGGTTGTGTCTCTCGATCGTGAAGCTGCCGACTCCGGAGATGCCCAGTGTCACGTAGAGCATGACGCGGTCCCCCGGATCGACCGGCTGTGACGTGGTCAGCGTAAAGGCTGCCGCAGCCGATCCCTGGATCCTGGAGAAACGCTTATATTCATCGGCAAAATTGAATTGGCTGTCGATGAGCGTCAGCTTGCCGGCGCCCAGATTGATCGACGAGCCCGCCACATTGGCCTTGCCGGTCATGGGACTTAAGATCACATTATCAAAGACAACGGTCTTGCCCTTGATGTCCAGATTGCCCTCGTAGACGAGCTTCTTGGGAGCGCCCTGCGGCCCGCGTATCGTGACGCCCTTGCAGGAATTGGGGATCGGCAGAGCGGAATACTTCTTGATCGTCCCCGCCAGTGTCTTCTCCACCGGAGGCAGGATCGCGCCGTCAACCAGCGGGTTGTCCTCCACGTCCGCCTCCAGCCGGATCTCGTAGAACACCGCCGGCTTGCGCTGCTTCTCGATGCAGTCAACTACCTGTTTGTAGGTCTCGAAGGGAACATAGTTCCCCTGTTTATCTGCATCAAAGATTTCCACATCCGTACCGCCGTCTCCGGTCCCGAGAGAGAAGAGCCGGATGCCTGCTCCGGCAGCCCGTGCGATCCGGTAGGTATTTCCGCCCGCAGCACCGAGGAGCCAGTAGAAGAGCTGCTCGCCGTCGCGTACCTTATTGGGGTCCTCGGTCCCGTTGAAGCCATTGGTCACCACGAGTCTTGCCGTGACCGCGCCCGCGCCCGCATTCGGTGCGGAGAGGAATGCGTCCGCCAGCATGCTGTAATCGTAGAATTCCTTCGGGATCGGCTTGTCCGTTGTCTTGCGCGCGCAGCCGGTGAGGATCAGCTGGACGGCATTGCCTTCGACAGACGCCGCGCCGCCGCCTTCCTTATATCTGCTGTTATCAACGGGCGCCACATCATTCGGGGCTTCTTCGAGGTCAATGTCCGCCCCTCCCGCCGTCAGTGCGCCGGTGATCTTCATCCTCGTTGACGCGTCGGTCCCGGGGAAGAAGATCCGGTTACCCTTGAGGTTGGAGATGAGATCCTTCAGTTCCACGGCACCGGTGCTGTAGACAGTCACGGGCTTCTGAGGGTTAACACCTGCTTCGCCCAGTATGAGTTTGCCGTCCGTGAAACGGATATTGCCCTTGACATCCAGCGCCGTGGCCGGATCCGTGGAGGTATCCGTGCCGCCGGAGAGTGTCAGTTCCTTCTTGGAGTTCAGATCGCCGTTCACCTCGAGGATGATATTCTCCAGCGTCATGTTGGTCTTGAGGGTCGTCGTGCCGGTGAGCTTTAATCGCACGCGGTCACCCTTGCCCAGGAGTCTCAGATCAGCACCTTTGTCGGGCAGATTGGCGATCGTACCCAGATCTTCATCCTTTTCAAAGCCGACCCGCCACTTCGTGGTATCCGTGGCCCCATCCCGGTTGATGTGATCCGACATCGCCGCCAGAGTATGGAATCCCTTATGGAAAGAATACTCCGCCTCGCCGTCTCGCATGGCGTACAGCTGGTAGTGATAGACGCCCACCTTGATGATGACGCCGTCCAGGATCGCGCAGCCCTCAGGCAGCATGCGGTCTGAAGGCTCGATCCACTCATCGATATTGTCCTTGGTGATCGCGACGGTGGTGCCCAGATCGTTCACCGCGGTCAGAGCCCCCATGAGTTTGCCCAGCACATCATGGGTCTCGAACTTCACGGTGGCATCCTCCGTGCCGGTGATCTTTTCGTGATCTTCATCGTCCACCGTGCTGTGCTGCTTGGAGAAGCGCAGGAACGGGCCGTCATAGACCGCATCCGCTTTGCCCGTTTGGGGGTCGGTCACGCGCTGTGCCTTGAGCGTGCCCGTCAGATTGATCGCCGGGTCCGGATGCTCATCGATGAAATGATAATGCAGGACGGGTGAGTAGAACACCTCGTCATCAACAGCCAAAGGATCGGGATCAGGATCATACATATAGAAGTTGCTCACGATCTCGCCGCCGAGATCCAGCGTGCCGCTGAAGGTGATGATATTGTTCCCCTCACCCGCACGACCGGTGCTGTCCGCGTAGATCGCGTCAGCGTAAGCCATGACCGCATCGTCCTCGGGATCAGGATCAAACCCCGCCTCATAGACACCGCCGATCACGGTGCGCTTCTTCGAGACCACATCCTTGACCGTCGTGCCGGCGGAGAGGATGAGTTCACCGGTCGCCGTGAGCTTCCCGGCAACCGCCGGGCCGGTGGGGATCCCGGCATCAAGATCCACCGATGTGCGGATCCGCTCCGCGGTGATCGCTCCCTTGCACTCGGCGTCGGGGCGGATCACCACATCGCCCGAGCCGTTCACGATCAGATCCGCGGGGACATGAACCGCCAGATGGTCCGGATCCGTGGGATCTGCGGGCTCCTGAGTCATCGTACCAAAGATCAGGTGGCCGTAATCATAGGCATTCTTCGCGATCGTCAGGGTCGTGGTCTTCTTCTCCACACCGGTACCGATACGGTAGAGTTTCACATAGACCCACTTCTCCGCTTCCACAGACAGGCGGTTGCCATTGGTCTTTAAAGAAACCTGCTTCCAAAGCCCCCAGTCGGGATCCGCTGTTCCTGCAACGATCTGTTCCGATTCCGGGGGAATCTTGTACTTCGCTTCGTCACCACTGTAGTACTCGAAATCCAGATCCGTCTCGCCTATGACATAGGTCTGTGTCTTGACGAGTTCGATGCGGTAGATCCTGTTTTCCCGGGCGTCCGCAGCCTGATCCGCGTCCGTGCGGTCCTCCCAGATCGCCTTGCGGGCCTCCGCCAGCGTGTAATAACCGGTGTCCTTCTCGAGGGTATCCTCCTCGACCCCCAGCTCCGATATGAAATCCTCGTCCCAGACCGGTTCGTCGTAGATGTCCTTGACCTGCTGTCCGTCTACATCCAGCTTATAACTGATGGGGTCGCTGCCATCGATATAATAGACATGGATCGGCCGTGTCACGACAGCGGCGCCGAGCAGCTCCGCGTCCTCGGAGGTCGTGACCGTCAGGCCCTCTTCCTCCGCAGC
>JAFXTJ010000092.1 GCA_017535945.1 Lachnospiraceae bacterium | reverse complement strand
GAAGATCCTCTCCAACGAGGATGCGGATTATGTCACCGGCGAGACCCTGAAGTCCATCACGAAGGATCTGCAGAAAGCGGCCGAAGCCTATAAGAAATTCGCCGCGCGCATCGGCAGTGACTGCCAGGTCTACACGGCGCAGGAGATCCTGAGCAGGCGGATGCAGGCTCTGCGTCTCAACGAGCGCAAGATCAAACTCTACCGTATGCAGTATCCGGATGTGGCGGAGCGTGATGCCGGCATCCAGGAGATGATCGCCGCATATGAGGACGGGCTCAGATGGGAGGCGGTCCGCACCTTTACCAAAAGAAATGAGCAGGAGTCCTCTCTCTCCGGTCTGATCGAAAAGCATGTGGAAGAGGAGGGAGAGGTGGAACACACGGAGAAACTCTCCTTTGCGGATCAGACCGAGGGCCTGGAGCCCGAACAGCTGCGCGGGATCGAGGCGATCGACAACTGGCTGATCCGCAACTTCCAGAACGGAGGCCTCGCCGGTGCGGCGATCACTGCCGTCAAGAACTCGCATGAGGATTTTGTGAGCGCCCTGCTGTCCCTGACCAAAAGGGAGCGGCTGCATATGTACTACCTCGTGGAGACGGGGAAGCGCAAGAATCCCGGTGTTGTGGATGTGGGTGCATCCCAGTCGTCCGTCTACACACCGGATCTCGAAGCCTTCAAGGATCAGATGCTCGCGACCAAGTGGAAGTTCTGGACGCGGATCACCGGCGGGTATACTTATATGAACAAGCTCTCACAGGCATTCCGGAAGACCATGGAATACCGCAGGGAGATCCAAAGCCTGGCCGCATTAAAGAACGAGAAGAAGGAGCTGGCGGAGAAACTGGAGAAAGGGAGTAACGCCGGCACCGTGGAGCAGACGGCGCTCCTGAGGCAGAGCAGGCTGATCGAGCTCAAAGGTGCTCTGGAGGAGTACTACCGGAATCTGAAGTCCGCGGAAAAAGCAAAGGGCAGGATGAAGGGCGCGGAGGAGGCCAAATGCCGGGAAGCCGCGGAATACTGTCAGAATCTCATGAAGGAACTGGTGCGGCTGGACAGTCTGCTGGGCGAGGCGTATAAAGCAGCGGAGGATGGCGAGGACGTGCCGGACACGGTGAGTACCGCCGCTTCCCAGACGGCGACTCTTGCCGGGCTTCCGAACAATGCCATCGCCGGTCTGAACGCCGCGAATGACTTCTTCGACAAACCCTGGAATCTCGAGACCGCAGGCTGGAGCAAGGCAAATCTGTGGACCGGCGGGGTCGCCGGCGCCGCAGGCAGCGTGGCAAATCTCGTGGGCGCCGTGACGACGCTCATCGCATTAAAGGACAGCTGGGCGCATATGTCGGGAGAAGAGCGGGCGGAAAAGATCCTCTCGATCACCGGCTCCGCGTTTTCCGCAGTGGAGAACGGCGTTAAGATCGCAGAACTCGTGGAAAAAGGCGGCAGCCTGTCCCGGTACGCGACGGCCGGCGAGGTCACACAGACAGCCGGTACGGTCGTCGGTGCCGCGGGAAGCGTGATCAGCGGAGGGATCGCCATCGCGAAGACCGTGGGTGCTGCCAAAATGGCCTCCCACGGGTCGCATGCCTCGGACTATTTTCTGAAGAAGCGGGAAGGCGCCGCGCTGGAGAAAGATCTCTACGGGGATATCTCCAAAGAGAAGAAGCGGGAACTGAAGTATGAGAAGAACATGATGCTCCTGCAGCAGGATCTCACCAAGCGCGAAGCAAAGAATGCCGCGACGGCCTGGGTGGATGCCGGTCTGTCCGTTGCAGGTATCTTTGTTCCCGGACTCGGGGTGGTGAGCGCATGCTTCTCCGTGGTTTCGAGTATCATCGACAGCAAGGTGGTCTCCGGGATCCGGACCAGGCTTTTTGACAATTTCTTCAACATGGACAGCCTCGTGGATAAGGCCGCGGCGAGCAAGGATGCGCAGAGGCTGTTAAGACTCCCTGACCTGAAACAGGCGGACCGTGAGACGTTCAAGGAGTCCCTGAGAAAGAGAGTCGCCGCCTGTGCGGGATTCTGCGATATGAGTGCGGCCGCGGAGGAGATCTGCGGGAAATTCGCCCGTCTGATCCGTGAGAAGCTCTTCGGCGGCAAGGCGGAGAGTGACGAGGAGAAGAACGGCTACATCGAATTCGTGCGCGCGCTGAACCTCTCCTATAATGAGCAGAAGGAGTTACCGGCCGAAAACATACTGATGCGCAAGCTTTCGGCACAATGAATCTGGAGGATCGGAAATGAACATCAAAGAAATGACGGAAAAGAGACACGCGTTACTGGAAAGCCTGAATGAGGAATTAAACGCCGCCGAGATCGCGGCCGTGATCCGGGAGGAAGAGGGCGCACCGGAAATGGTGAGCGCCATGCTGGACGAGCTGGGCGACGGCGAACTGGAGGTCCTGGGCGATTTCTTCTTCCGTCCGTTTGAGACGGAGGAGGATACCACGCAGTATTTCTCCGCGGTGATCACGATCACGGATGAGATCCCGAAAGAGCGGCTCGCTGAACTGTACGAAGCCATCTCGTATGTGAATTTCTCCCTGCCCGCGGGGTGCTTCTCCATCGATAAGGATCACAGGTTCTTATGTTTCGTGCTGAGCATCCCGCTCCCCGTGGAGATGGAGGATCCGGCGCTGTTTGAGGAGATCGATCTCGCGGTCGGCAATGCCTTTGCCATCGCCGATGCGCATATCGGGATCCTGTCGGATGTGTTAAGCGGCAAAGAGAATGCGGACGGTGTCGTCGCATTCCTGGGCGGAAAGGGAGAGTAACCGGAGTCTGTATGCGTACCAAGAAGAAAAACGCGATCGCAACCTGGGCCGGGATCGGCACGGCAGTCCTGCTCATGCTGATCATCGGTCTGCTGATGAAGAAGGCCTACGATGACGGGATGCTGATGATCGAAGAGCGCACCTGGACGAGAGCATCGGCGAAAAGCTCCGGGCCGGAAGCGGCGGCGGAGGACACGTTTTACGAGGAACCTGAATTTACCGAGGATGAGCTTGCGATGCTCTCGGAAACCGCAGAGGAGGCGGAGGAGGCGATCGCGGAGGAATTTCCGGAGATCACCTTTTATGTGGAGCCGGTGGAGGAGCATGTCTTCACCGAGTCCATCGTGATCGAGGACCGCTCCGGCGGCGATCCCTTTGACACCTACGGTCAGGCGTCGGATGACGCGCTCAGCTGGACGGATGAGATCCCGTCCTTCTATGATGCCAATGAGCGGAACGGCGAGGATGTGATCACCCCCGTGCGCCATCAGGGCGGGACCAATCTATGCTGGAACTACGCGGCGCTCGGCTGCGTGGAGAGCAATCTTCTGGTGAAGCATCCGACGCTCGGTGTGGACAGGCTCGATCTCTCCGAGAAGCATCTGGCCTGGTATCTGCTGCATCCCGCGAGCGGTTCGACCGGCGGGCTCATCGACGGCGATGTGCGGACGCTCGAAGCGATCGACGGCGAATCCTCCAAGGTCTTTGAATCGGGGCTCGGCTACACGATGTGCGGCGGGGTCACGGATTTCGTCATCTCTGTCCTCACGGCATGGAAGGGCCCTGTGGATGACAAGGACAACAACAGCTTTGAACGCGAGAAGAACAACAAGATCTCTGTCAAGGAGCAGGATGCTCCGTCCGCACCTTACGGCGGACCGTACCATGTGCAGGGGGTACACGAGATCTCCGGCGCGGAGAAGAACCGCGATGCCATCAAGCGGATGATCCTCTCCTACGGCGCCGTCACCTGCAGTGTCCATGCGGATCAGACGGCCGGCAGCAGTTACTGGTTCATGGCCAATCTTTATGACGGCGATCCCTACGGCGAGAATAACAATCTCTCCGATCATGAGGTCATGGTGGTCGGCTGGGACGATGCTTACGAGACGGACAATTTCAAACCGGAGCCGGCCCACGAGGGCGCCTGGTTCTGCCGCAACAGCTGGGGGCCGACGTCGGGAGAGGACGGTTATTTCTGGCTCTCCTACGATGATGTGATCTTCACCCACAATAATGTGGCTGCCTATGATGTGGCGCTGGACGGGGACCCGGATTTCTATGACCGCAATTATCAGGCGGCCGGTCTGTTGTCCCATATCTCGGATATGATGATCGACCAGAACAATATGGTCTACGCCTATTCCCCCTCCGTGAATCCGTACGGCATGCTCTACACGGCGGAGGGAGACGAGAACCTCGCGGCGGTCGCGCTGATGTCGATGGAAACAGAGAACGAATATACGATAGAAATTTATCGTAATCCCGACATGTCCGAGCCCGGCAGGATTGCCGCAGGCGCGCTGCAGACGCCGGATATCTCGGAAACATTTCAGTCCGCGACCGGCGGCTATCACACCTACGCGCTGTCCGAGGAGCTGCCGCTGTCCGCGGGGGACAGCTTCCTCGTTCTCGTAAAGCCGGCCCAGGCTTCCCGCCTCATCTACGACAAGGCGATGACGTCCACGGGCGATGCCAATTATGACGAGGAGTACGGTTATGTCGGCAATGTCTATTCCGTTTCCGAGGCGAGCGGTCTGAGCTACTATCCAGAGGCGGACGGCAGTGCGCTTGTCGCGCAGCAGGATAAGGATTTCTTTGTGAAAGCATTCACCAGACAATAAAACAGGTTGGGAGGATGAATTCCATGGCTTCAAATTGGGAAACGTGCTGGCTGCCGTCTGAGGAAACGGATTCCGGGGCCGCGGTCCGGACGGAGGGATTTGATGCGTCGGCGGTGATCGGCAGTGCGGTCAGGGAGCTGGAGGCATACGGCACGTTCAGGGCGGGAGAGGAGCTGACGATCCGTCGGGATGCTTCACTGCCTGCGGAGAGTTACCGGTATGACGCCGGTGATAAGGTGCTCACGGCAGGAGACGAAAGCGGTGCACTCTACGGTGCCTTTCATCTGCTGAGAGAGCAACGGCTGCAGAACGGGGAAGCTTCCTCCTTTGGCCCCTGCATCCCGTCAAACCCGCTCAGGATGCTGAACCACTGGGACAATATGGACGGCTCGATCGAGCGCGGCTATTCCGGACGATCCTTTTTCTTCGCCGACGGTGCGTTTCTGACGGATGAAGCTTCCCGGGAGAGACTGAAGTATTATGCCCGTCTCATCGCAAGCGTCGGGATCAATGCGGTCGTCATCAATAATGTCAATGTGAAAGATAACGCCACATGGTTAATTTCTGATCGGTTTTACGATAATCTGATCCCTCTTTCCGAACTGTTTTATTCCTATGGCATCCGCCTGTTCCTGAGCCTGAATTATGCCGCGTGCATGGACATCGGCGGACTGCCGACGGCGGATCCGCTGGATGCCTCCGTGCAGGCCTGGTGGCAGGACAAGATGCGGGAGGTTTTTGAGAAGATCCCGCATTTCGGCGGATTTCTGGTTAAGGCGGATTCGGAGGGGAGGCCGGGACCTTTTACCTACGGACGCACGCAGGCGGACGGTGCCAATATGCTTGCGGCCGCGGCGGCTCCCTACGGAGGGATCATCATCTGGCGCTGCTTTGTGTACAACTGCAGGCAGGACTGGCGGGATAAGAAAACAGACAGAGCCTGCGCAGGGTATGACAGTTTCATCGGGACGGACGGAGATTACGCGGATAATGTGATCCTGCAGATCAAGAACGGTCCCATGGATTTCCAGATCCGCGAACCCGTTTCCCCGCTTTTCGGCGGCCTGAAAAAGACCAATACGATGCTGGAGGTGCAGATCGCGCAGGAGTATACCGGCCAGCAGATCGATCTGTGCTACCTCATCCCGATGTTCAGGGAAGTGCTGGATTTCCATACGAGCGGACCGGACGGGGACAAGGATACGGTAGCGGATATCATCGCCGGCCGTGCGGAGGGGCATACGGTCGTCAGGGGCATGAGCGGCATTGCGGCCGTCACCAATACGGGCAATGACGCGAACTGGACCGGCAGTGACCTGGCGCAGGCAAATCTGTACGGTTTCGGAAGACTGGCCTTTGATCCCACGCTTTCGGCGGAGGCGATCGCACGGGAATTCCTTTCGCTTTGTTATCCCGCAAGATCCCGCGAGGTCCTGCTTCCGATCCTCTTAAATTCCAGAAGGGTTTACGAGGATTACAGCGCACCGCTGGGGATCGGCTGGATGGTCTTCCCTGCGACACATTACGGTCCGAGCGTGGACGGTTACGAGTATGACCGCTGGGGGACCTATCACCGCGCGGATCATCTGGGGCTCGGTGTTGACCGGACAAAGAACGGCACCGGCTATACGGCGCAGTATCCCGCTGCATGGGAAGAGGTCTACGAGGATCCCGGGAAATGCCCGGAGGAGCTGCTGCTGTTCTTCCATCGCGTGTTGTATACGGCAAAGCTGAAGTCGGGCAAAACGCTGATCCAGCATATCTATGATACGCATTTCGCCGGTCTGGAAGCGGTGGAGGAGAGCATCAGGGCGATCGGGGCGCTGAAGGACGATCTGGATCCCGTGCGCTACGCCCGCATCATGGAGCGGCTTGAGAGACAGCGCGTCAATGCGAGGGAGTGGTGCGACCAGGTCAACAGTTATTTCTACCGCAAGTGCGGGATCCCGGACGAAAAGGGAAGAGAAAT
>JAFXTJ010000091.1 GCA_017535945.1 Lachnospiraceae bacterium | reverse complement strand
GCGTATGGATATGCTGATCATCAAGAAGGATCCGGAGGCGGTGATCGATGTGGATATCGGCCGCATTTTCCGCGGGCACAACATCGTCGAGTATAAATCTCCTGCGGACTCGTTGACCATAGACGATCTGTACAAGACGATCGGTTACGCCTTTCTCTACAAGGGCATGGGCGCAACCGTGGACGCGATCCCTGCGGATGAACTGACTGTATCGGTCTTTCATGATCGTTACCCGCGCAAAATGATGGACACTCTTCAGAAACTTGGCGCGTCCATCGCGGAGAAGTATCCGGGAATCTATTATGTGACCGGGATCACGATGATGCCGATCCAGATCGTTGTTACGAGCCGGCTGAGTGCGGATCATGCGGCGCTGCGGATCCTGTCGGATCGTGCCGGTGTGGAGGATGTGCAGCGTTTTGCCGATCAGACGGCTGATCTGACGGATCCTGGCGACCTGGCAAATATCGATGCGGTGCTGCAGGTGAGTATTGCGGCGAACCGGGCGGTGTATGATGCCTTGGAGAAGGGAGATGATGATATGAGTGATGTAGTGCGTGAGTATTTCAACAGAATCTGCAAAGAGGATATAAAGGAAGCAGAAAAACGTGGTGAGAAGCGCGGGGAAAAGCGCGGCGAAAAACGCGGCGAGAAGCAAGGTATCCTAAAGACTCTGTCTTCCCTGGTCCATAACGGATTGCTGTCTGTTTCAAATGCTGCCGCCGAGGCCAACATGTCGGAAGCCGCATTCATGGCATGCATGAAGAAGATTTATCCCTGAAAGCGAATCCGGTCATAATGAACCGCAACACTTTATGGAATAAGCCGCAGATCGTTCCCATGGGGAATGATCTGCAGCATTGATCAGGTTCTTCAGCAACCCGGTCTCATCCGGACGGATCTCCCGGTCGATCGCACACAGTGCACAGGGGATATGTTTCGGCTGCAGGCCGCCCGTTCCCGAGCGGCCGCAGCAGGTGGTCTGCACGAGGTGGCGTGTGATGCGATAGTGCCTGAAATCGCCGAACAGGCAGTCATCCAGTACGAGATACCCGTCGAGCTTCGTGTGATGCACTGACAGCCAGGTCATGATCTCCAGGCCGCGGCCGGATTGGTCTCCTATCTGCGGGGTCTCCGCATCGATGATCAGACCTTCGCGCGCAAGCGCGGTATCCAGTTTCCCGCGGAGCGGATCGTCTTCGCGAAAGACGTCCTCCCCTCTGCGCCAGGATGAAGACAGGACAATCCGGACGCTGTCACGGCCGTATCTGTGATAGAGACATTCCATGAGTTCCCTGAAAACGGCGATGTTCCGCCCATCCAGTTTGGTAAAACTCTGTGGATCGTCCGGGGTAAGGTCGGAATTCAGTACCCCGTCCACATCAAGAAACACATATCGCATTGTGGAGGATCACTTCCGCCAGATATTTCTCCCGTTCTTCGGGGCGCATTGTGTGATACTGGTAGAGGAAGAGTTTCTCCATGATCTCCCGGATGCTCTTTGCCCCGCAGTTGCGCACATTCTTCAGGTTCTTTCCTGCGGCGATGGCCTCCGCGAGCTCGCCGATCGTGTCGTAGCCGGCACGTTTCAGGCAGTTGTTGGACCGCTGGCTAAGGTCGAGGGATTCGATCCCGGTTTCACGCATCTGTTTCGTGAGATGGAGAGGATATCGGAACAAGCCGCCCCGCTTCTCCCTGAGTGTAACACCTTCCATTCCGTCAAAGATCTGTTTCAGATTTGCTTCTTTGTTCATAACCGACGCCTCCGTATACATCCTTGGCGATCTCCCGCACGGCATGGCAGCTGATGTGTTCGATGCTGCCGGCACAATGCCGGGTGATCATCTTTGTCATGTAACTGAGGTTTTCGATCGAGGTCGAGACGGCGACCGCGTGTATGTGATTCTCTTTGGTCGTCGTGTAGATCTGGCGGATGTCGAGCGTCCGGGTCCCCATGTAGTTGAGGACGTCCGTGAAGCCTTCCGGAGTGGTCTCGATGTCGATGAGCAGCGTGACCTCACCTTCCCTGTAGATGGTGGTGTTGTACCCCCGGATGATGCCGGCTTCCTCCAGCTTCTTCACCCGCTTCTTTGCTGCCACGCGGGACATGCCGATGGCATCTCCCAGTTCCTGCCAGCTCATCCTGGCATTTCCCTGTAACAGCTTCAGGATCTTCTCGTCTGTCTTATCCAAAACCTCTGCTCCAGATGCGCGCCATCTATGAACAGTTTCAGTATAAAGCAGGTCCGCGGGTTGTCAACCATGGCGGTTACGTTTCGTAACCGCCATGGTTTTTGGGGGCATGGTTGCTATCCGAGGATCTGCAGCAGGATATTTATAGCTCTCCGGCCTGCTACAATTCACGATTCGGCCATTTGCAGCAGGCCAACTCCTCAAAATCCGTCCCGCCACTACCCTCTCTGTTCCGTCGGCCGCCGGTCTCCCCGGAAGATTCTGAGGATCCCGTACATCATCAGGTTGATCAATATGGCTGTCAGAAGTAAAAGGAACGGATATGCCGTGGCCCCGGCAAGATCATGGAGGATCTGCAGCGGCATGTCGGGGACCGGGCGCAGCAGGAACCAGTAGTTGCAGCCGGTCACGTGATCAAAGAAGCCGACGATTGCCCCGCCGACGACCAAAAACAGTGTATTCTTCCACAGATGCCGGATCGTCGGCCGGCACCAGCCATGTAGCAGACACAGGATGGGGAACAGCACCTGTAATGCATGCCAGACAAACGCATGCAGGCTGTAGAAATTGCAGACTGGGTACATCGTCCAGTCAGGGAACAGGATCGCGGCGACCGCTGCCGGCAGAAGTGTGATCATACCGATCTCGGTGAGCGACTCTCTGACGCATCTGCGCCCGGTCAATGCGGCAACCGGGTAGAGATAGATCGCCATGCTGCACAGATGCAGAGGCAGATGACCGATGTCCATGCGTCCGCTGACCGCAAGCATCGTAATCTTCAGGATCTCAAGAGCAGGAAGCATCAGCGCGATCACCCGCAGGATCCGCTCTCGCCGCCTCTCCTGCTGCCTGCGGAACAATACTGCACCTGCAACAATCAGCGCCGTTATGAGGAGCATTGCAAGCACATGCTCTGTTCCCCACAACCGGAATCCGCTGCCCTGCGGCAGATCGCGTTGTTCAAGCCAGAATGCTTTCCACATAGATTTCCTGCCGTCTATCCTCCCACCAGCACGACCGAGAGATCGTTGACATTGGTTCCGGTCGGACCGGTCATGATCAGGCCGCCTACGGCCTGCAGGGCGTGATAGGAATCATGATCGGATAATGCTTTCCGGATATCGATCCCTTTTGCGGCAAGTTCTCCGCAGGTATCCCCGTCCGCGTATCCGCCGGCCGCATCCGTCGGGCCGTCCGTTCCGTCACTGCCGACGGAGAATACGGCAACACCCGGGATACCGGACAACTCCGGAGCCGCGGACAATGCCAATTCCTGGTTCCTGCCGCCCTTTCCGTTTCCGGTCAGATGTACCACCGTCTCGCCGCCGGCAATGAAGGCGACCCGCCGGCCTCTGCCGGCATGCGTTTTCGCAATGCAGGCGAGCATGGTTCCCGCCTCTCTTGCTTCCGAACACAGTTCATCGGTCAGCAGGACCGGTTCATAGCTCAGCTCCCGGCAGATGTTTTGCGCGGCTGCGCAAAGTTCCCGCACGGATCCGGTGATCACGGTATCGACGTGTTCCAGTTGTTTGGGGGTCTCGTGCGTCAGATGTTCACGCACCTCGCGCGCAAGGTCAGGCAGGTAACGTTCCGCGATCTCACAGGCATCTCTGCAGGTGGATGGATCCGGGCATGCCGGGCCGCTGCCGATCATGTCCGGGCGGTTCCCCGGTACATCACTCAGCAGGATGCTGTATACCCGCGCCGGATGCGCGGCCTGTGCGAACCGGCCGCCTTTCACGCCGCTCAGGCGCTTCCGGATGGTGTTGATCTCTGTGATGTCCGCGCCGGAGGCGAGCAGTTTTTTCGTGATCGCCTGCAGTTCCTCTCCCGGGATCAGCGGGAGTTCAAACAGGGCGCTCGCCCCGCCGGAAAGCAGGAAGAGCACGGTATCATCTTCCCCCAGCGGTCTTACCAGCTGCAGTGCCTTCTCCGTCGCATGGAAACCGGCCTCGTCCGGTACAGGGTGGCCGGCCTCGCAGCACAGGATCCCGGGGAGTTCACCTTTCACATGTCCGTACTTGGTGATCACGATGCCGTCATCGATCCGGATCCCCGCTCCCACGGCTGCGGAGGCCATCTGCCACGCTGCTTTTCCGGCAGCCACGAGCACGGTCCTCCCCTTTCCCGGCCGAAAGTTCTGCAGTGCTTTTATCACCGCCCGGTCAGGCAGGACCGCCCGGATCGATCCCTCTATGATCTTTTCCGCATCGTTTCTCAGTTCCCGGTTCATCTTTTCTGTCCGTCAGTCATGCGTTCATTGTATGCCGCCTGAAAGAGGAAACCCTCCCTCCTGTCATCGACGTCGTTTTTCAAGTCTCAAGAAGTTCCAGGAGCTTGTCCGCGATCAGGTCCGCGGTGACCATTTTGCAGGCCTGTCTGGTCTTCTGCGGAGGTATGTTGCAGCGCTGCGTCTTTGTACCTTTCTCCGTCGATATAGCGAAGTATACCTGTCCGGGGATGCTGTCGGCATTGTTGGGATCCGCATTGCCGTAGGTGCCCGTGACGCCGATCCCGATGTCCGCGTGATATGCCTTTCTGCAGGCCTCCGCCATCGCGCCTGCCGTCTCCGTGGAATACACGCCGCTTCGGTAGATCACATCCGCCGGGACACCCTGACCGATCTTGGCTTCATTGCTGTAGGTCACGAATGCACCTTTCACAGCCGCGGAGGAACCCTCCGTATCCGTGATGAGGGAGATGATCTGTCCGGATGTGCAGCTTTCCATGGTGGTGATCGTCAGTTTCCGGGCGATCAGTGTTTTGGTGATCTTTTCAAATTTTTCCTGTGTGGTCATTTTTCCACCCCCATACGATTCCGCCGCTGCCCTCATACTATCATGAACGGGGTATTCTGTACAGGAATGAGGTATTATACTTTCATCCCATCGCGGCGCTCCCTGTTGACATTCATCGAGGATCAGTGTAGAGTTATGAGTACATAATTATGTACTTAATAAAGTACTTTTTTAATGTGCGTACGGAGGTATGACCAATGATCGCCAGACAGGCAGATGTCAGATCAAACATGAAGAAATATCTCGATATCGCGTACAACGGGGAGCCGGTCATCATTCCCAGAAAGCAGGGACATAATGTTGTGATCATCTCGGAAGAGGAATACCGGCGTCTCAGTGACGGCGTACGGATGGCGGCTTACGCGGAAGGGATCCGGACGATCCGAAGAAAGCGGGACGATACGGATGATAACGGGATCGGAGAGCTGCTCTCGCACAATATGAAGAAGTTGTCAGCGATCAGAGAGTTTCAGACCGGATGGAACGGAAACGGTGCGCCGGCATTTTCCACAGCACTGCTGGATCGTGTAGAACAACTCCTCCGTTCGCTTGTCATTCAGCCCGAGATCTTTCCGACGGCACTCGGATCGATCCAGCTGGAGTACGACAATTCCCGCAGGGATCATCTGGAGATCGACATCCCGGAAGAGGGACCGGCAGAAGTTTATCTTGTGCGCTTCAACGGAGAAGAGGAGCTCCATCACCTCCCGACGACTCCGGATGAGATCAACCGTCGTGTGAGGCAGTTTTATGAATGACACCTTCTCTCCAACCGAAAATCTGTATCGAGCTGTGTATCCACCTGAGGTTGCCGAACTTTATTGGAAAAAGGATGGATCGGTTTCATCCGCAGCTTTCGCGGATCCACGCGGACTATCCGTGGATCGTGGTGATCAACGCGCAGATGAGACTGTGATGTCGTCTATGCGCAAAAGATTCTCCGGTCATATTCTGTCACTATATGTAAAAAACTGTATGGACACAGATGCGCTTGTTCGTTATCTTCCCTCCGTGTCCAATCCGTATCATTCCGAGATTCACGGCAGCGAAACAGACCCTCTCCTGTCCCGATCACAACGTCGCCATCTGGCGCGTTGCGCCGTGATCCTCACTCCGCGTCCGCTGGAAAGGATGGTGTCTGAATGAATAATGATCCCATGACCAAAACCACCACCTACCCACTCATCGATGCCGCGAAGACCGGCAGGAATATCCGGAGGATCATGGCGCTGCGGAGGCTGTCCGTCAGGGAGGTCCAGGTGTTCCTGGGGTTGTGCACGCCGCAGGGAATCTACAACTGGTTCAGCGGGCGCAGCATCCCGTCGATCGATCATCTCTACGCGCTGAGCGAACTGCTCCGGGTTCCCGTGGATGCGCTTCTGCGCGGGAGCAGACATTATACAGGCGGATCGCCGGAAGCTGCCTGCGACCGGCTCAGCGAGTATTATCTGCGGCTCCGTCACAGACTTCCGTAATCTCCGCCTTCAGCACCCGAATAATCCGGCCGCGGCTGTCATGCGCGCGGCGATAGAGACGCCGAACGGGCATCTGCTCTCGCAGCTGCGGCAGCCGATGCAGGCGGAGGCGGTCGTACCGAGCGCCTCATAGTGCTCCTGCACGCTCGCGGGCACCTGCTCCTGCGCTGCTGCCAGATCATAGAATTTGTTCACCATCGCGATATCGATATTCACCGGACACGGCCGGCAATGGCCGCAATAGGTGCATTGTCCCCGGTAGGAGTGCAGCGGCGCCGTGGCGATGACCGACGCGTAATCCCGCTCGTCGTCCGTGGCGGTTTCATAGGCGACGGCCGCATCGATCTGGTCCGTGGTGTCATAACCGCACAGGACGGAAGCGACTCCGGGACGAGTGAGCGCGTAATGGATCAGCTGCACCGGCGTAAAGGCCACGCCGAACGGCGACCGGTCCTTTTCGAGCAGCGCTCCGCCGAAGAACCCTTTCATCACGGTCAGGCCGACTCCCTTTTCCTCGCACATCCGGTAAAATGATGCCCGCTCGGGGTCGATCCCATTCAGGCTCGCATCATCATATCCGCCGAACATGGATTCCAGATTCTCGGTCGCCGGCCGCATGTCGAATGCCGGATTGATGCTGAAGAGGATCATCTCGATGAACCCGGTCTGCACGGCGAGCTTGCCGATCACCGGATTGTGTGTGCTCAGGCCGATATGCCGGATCGTGCCCGCGTCATGCAGGCTGTGCACATAGTCAATGAACGGCCCGTTCATGGCTTTGTCCCAGTCCTCCATGGAATCGATGTAGTGGATCATTCCCAGATCCACATAGTCGCTGCGCAGTCTCTTAAGCAGATCTTCAAACGCGGGCTTTACATGAGCCATATCGCGCGTGCGGACATACTGCCCGTTCTGCCAGGTGGAGCCGACATGTCCCTGTACGATCCAGGATTCCCTGCAGCCGCTCATCGCCTCCCCGATGATATCCCGCGATTTGGGATCCGCCATCCAGCAATCCACGATATTGATGCCTTTTTCGTGCGCGTATTTAAGCAGCGCGACCGAATGCTCCACCTCGTGCCGCTCCAGCCATTCCCCGCCGAAGCCGACTTCGCTGACCTCCAGTCCGGTTTTCCCCAGTTTTCTGTAATTCATACGTTCCTCCTTATCCGGTATCCCTGTGCTTCAGTCACAGACTGCCGAGATCCTCCTCCGCGACCGCCGGCACCTCCGTCACAGAATCGCGAGATCCACGTCCCTGATCGCCGGCATCACGGTACATAACGGAGAGCACACAGCGCAGACATAACCGCCGTGCTCCGCCGCGAAAGAGGCGACCGG
>JAFXTJ010000090.1 GCA_017535945.1 Lachnospiraceae bacterium | reverse complement strand
GACCCCGGAGGGTCAGACGGTATGGCGCTGCAAGATCTGCGGCTACGAGTATGTGGGAGAGGAACTCCCGGAGGATTTCATTTGTCCGATCTGTAAGCATCCGGCCTCGGATTTTGAGCGGGCGGGATCATGACGGGGGATCCTGTCCCGAAAAAAGATTATTGTATCAGGCTCGAAAACCATTGTGTTTTCGGTGCGGGATTGTTATAATCCCGCGAGGAGTGCTAATTCCTTTCCACTCACCGCATAGCGGATAACCCTGAAGGAGGTCAAAAATGGATCACAAAAGAAGTGCCCTGTATCTTGCGCAGGCGGGTGCCATTGCCGCCATCTATGTCGTTCTGACAGCCATTGCTGCGGGCTTTGATCTGGCCAGCGGTGCCATTCAGGTCAGATTTTCCGAAGCCCTGACGATCCTGCCGTTTTTCACGCCGGCAGCGATCCCCGGGCTCATCATCGGTTGTTTTCTGGCAAATCTGCTGACCGGCTGTGCATTGCCGGACATCATCTTCGGCACGCTCGCCACCGCGATCGGCGCTGTCGGGACAAGGCTTCTCAGGAGGCATAAACTCCTCGCTCCCGTGCCGCCGATCCTGTCCAACGCGCTGATCATCCCCTTTGTTCTGCGTTATGCCTATCATATTCCCGGCAGCATCCCGTTTTTTATGCTCACGGTGGGTGTCGGCGAGTTCATCGCCGCGGGGATCTTCGGCCTTATCCTGCTGCATGCGCTTGAGCCGGTGATCAACCGGTTTGAACTGTAAGATACTTGTGAAAACACAAGACAACCGCCCCCTCCTGTGATATGATAATACCCGATGGTTTTTGAGGAGGGTACCTATGGACAGCAGGACAAACACGATGCAGGAACTGTTCGGCAGCATGGTCTTCAACGAGGAGCGCATGAAAGAGCGCATCTCGCCGATGGCATTCGGGGCATGGAAGAAGTGCATCACCGAGGGAAATTCCCTTGATCTGGCTACGGCCAATGAGATCGCCGAATCCATGAAGCAATGGGCGCTGGAGAAAGGTGCGACCCACTACACGCACTGGTTCCAGCCCATGACCGGCGTCACTGCCGAAAAGCACGACAGTTTCATTGCGCCGGCCGAGGGCGGCCGCATCCTCATGGAGTTTTCCGGCAAGGAGCTCATCAAGGGCGAGCCGGATGCCTCCAGCTTCCCGTCCGGCGGTCTGCGCGCCACCTTTGAGGCCCGCGGTTACACCGCCTGGGATCCCACCTCTTTTGCGTTCGTCAAGAACGGCTCCCTTTACATCCCCACGGTCTTCTGCTCCTACGGCGGACAGGCCCTTGATAAGAAAACGCCGCTCCTTCGTTCCATGGATGAGGTCAGCCGCCAGGCAGTCCGGATCCTGCGTCTCTTCGGGGACAAGGAGACCCGCCGCGTCACGGCGCAGGTCGGTCCGGAGCAGGAATACTTCCTCATCGACAAGGAGATCTATGAGAAGCGCAAGGATCTGAAACTGACCGGGCGCACACTCTTCGGCAACAAGCCGCCCCGGGGTCAGGATCTCGGGGATCATTACTACGGTCAGTTAAAACCCCGTGTGGCCGCCTTTATGGCGGATCTCGACGAGGAGCTCTGGCGCGTCGGTGTTCTCTCCAAGACCAAGCACAATGAGGTTGCGCCCTCCCAGCATGAGATGGCACCGGTCTACGCGGATGCCAATGCGGCCTGCGATCAGAACCAGCTTGCGATGGAACTCATGAAGACTGTCGCCGACCGCCACGGTTTCCACTGTCTGCTGCACGAGAAACCCTACGCGGGGGTCAACGGCTCGGGCAAGCACGACAACTGGTCCCTTTCCACGGACACCGGCAGGAATCTCTTCCGTCCCGGCTCCACTCCCAGACAGAACGCGCAGTTTTTACTTTTCCTCGCGGCCTTTATCAAGGGCGTCGATGAGTATCAGGAAGCCCTGCGGGTGACGGTGGCCACTGCCGGCAACGATCACCGGCTCGGGGCTCAGGAGGCGCCGCCGGCCATCATCTCGGTCTTTCTCGGAGATGATCTGGATGCCGTTGTGGAATCCATCATCAACGGGACGCCGCTCAAGGAAGGAGGGAAGCGATCCCTTACGATCGGCGTCGATGTACTGCCTGCGATCCCGCAGGACAACACGGACCGCAACAGGACCTCCCCCATGGCTTTTACCGGTAATAAATTCGAATTCCGTTCTTTGGGGAGCGCCCAGTCGATCTCCGGACCCAATATCGCTCTCAATACGATCATGGCGCAGGAACTGAAGGAATTCGCCGATATCCTGGAGAAGTCCAGGGATTTCCAGAAGGATCTGCAGAAGCTTTTGAAGAAAGTGTTCACGGATCACCGCCGCATCATCTTTAACGGCAACGGTTATGACGAGAACTGGGTAAAGGAAGCGAAAAAGCGCGGACTGGCCAATCTCGTCTCCACGGCGGATGCACTCCCTTACTACGCCTGCCCCAAGAATGTGAAGCTTTACGGCGACAACAATATCTACACCGAAGAGGAATTAAAAGCCCGGGCGGTCATCCATATGGAGACCTACAACACGACGATCGAGATCGAGGCCCGGACCATGATCGACATGATCGCGCATGATATACTGCCGGCGGCGAGCGCATTCTCCGCGGAACTGTGCGACCGGATCGCGGCTAAGCAGGGAGCGGGACTTGCGGCGAAGTACGAGACCGGGCTCGCCAAGGAACTCTCGCAGCTGACCGATCTGCTCGCGGCAGCCAATGAGAAGCTTTCCAAAGATATGGAGCGGATCCCGGCGGAGCCGGATAAGGCGATGGCCTATATCCATCACACGATCCTGGCGGATATGGCAAAAGCCAGGGATTATGCGGACAGACTGGAGGCCGGTACCGATGCGGAATACTGGCCGTTCCCTACCTATTCGGAACTGATGTTCAGTGAGTGAGAGGAAGGAAAGATGAGAAGAGATAACGAGCGCAAACCCCTGGTGAAACACATCTACACGGCG
>JAFXTJ010000089.1 GCA_017535945.1 Lachnospiraceae bacterium | reverse complement strand
TAATAAAGACTATCATTTCAAAATATATTTTAATTCATTCTCATCAATATCGTAATCCAATATCTCTTTGTATAATATCAAATAAGAGCAGTACTTGAATGTTTTCACAATGCTATACAGCCATAAATAATCCATATCTTTATAATATAAAAATTCACGTTTTCTGCCCTTTACCTCAAACCTATTATCTTGGAAATAATACCCCTCATGTACAAAATGATTTCTCAAACTGTTCAATTCATTTTTGAATGTATCTATATCTGTAAAATCTTCTCCTTCTTTAAAGTACGAAATGTACTTATCTACAAATTCACTTAGTCTTGCGTAGTTACTATTGTTTTTATTCTCTTCCCTTAATTCTTTTCCCATATATAGATCAATAAATCTAAAATAGAATGTATACTGATCTTCCAGAGACGTTGGTCTCTTAAAGTCAAGCAAAATGAATTCGTTTCTACTATTAGTATTTCTATAATTTATTTTTTTATATACATCTTCAATGTATTTTTCAAATTCTACTTTTAAGGGTTTGTGATTTGGACGCTTTATCCTTTTATCTTCAGATAAATGTCTATGAATCAGTTTAAACTCTACCCCATCAACAACCTTAACGTATGTCTCATATGAATGTATTTGCACAAACGTATATGAACCTATCATAACATCTAGTTCATTTATATAGGCGATTAGTTCTTGATAATTTACAGGCTCAACTAAATAAAGTCTTGCATAATTTTCAGTATCAATATTAACAGAATAGTAATCGTTTTTATGAGTCCAAGTTGCACTTGTATTAATCTCAATCTTTTCTAAATTGTTAATACCTAGAGGAATTATCTTTGCTTCGGGTTTTCTATTAATCTTATAATTCATCTCATCTTCTTTGAAAGATATTTCAAGTGCTGCATTTTTAAAACAATGGCACAAAGCTGCATTATAAGCCTTAATTTCAGTGAATCTCATATCACTGGAGAAATGCTCTATTGCTTCGTGATTGCTTGTCTCAAAAAAGAAATCTGTTTTGTATTTTTCAGATTGAACTAATCCATACAATAGACCACAATTATAGAAAAGATTCGAATACATATACCTCTTATTACTAAAATCAAGAATCATTATATTCCTATATGTAACATCCGAGCCAATTGTCATTGAATTAAGCCCCATGCCAATATAATTAAATATTTCTACTATTAAAATATTATCTTCTACTTCATATTGGCCTTCGTATTTATCTGAAGTTCCATCGACATATACTTCACATTTTGTCATTACTGTTTTTTCTCCTTTTCTCAAATCTTTGGATAATGTACACAATATGCACATCTTGCCCTAACTAGTTGTAATCATTTGTCGGATATATCTCCTCATCTTTAGGGCTTTTTTTGATGAATCGTATACTGCACAATTATTAGTATTCTCTTATGAACGTTGTGCACGATGTGCATGGTTCTATAAAACCTCATAATAATACTATATCGTCATAAAAACAGCTGACCCTTACACATTTTCCCAAAGAGGTATGTATATTCTTTTAAGAGCATGGAGTAACGTCTATATAATGGTGTAAATTACAAAAGAGCCAAAGGCTCAACCTTTAGGTATAATAGAATCACCACAACCCTAATACCGGAGGTAGAACACAATGGCTCAACTCAATATTACTTTAAATCAGGATGAAATACTACAGTTATTATGCAACAATCGGGAGGATGCTTTTAAATCATTACTAACCGAATGCCTGAATGGCGTACTACAGGCCGAATCTACGGCACAGCTCGGTGCGGAGCCTTATGAAAGGTCTGCAACAAGATCAGGATCTCGCAATGGCACAAGAGAGCGTCAGCTCAATACCCGGATCGGCACGATTACTCTTGCAGTCCCGCGGCATCGCGAAAAGCCGTTCCATACACTTGTGTTTGAGAACTATTCCCGCAGCGAGGCAGCACTTGTAACGACGATGGCCGAGATGGTCGTAAACGGTGTATCAACGAGAAAAGTCGCCACCGTGATGGAAACGCTGTGCGGGACAAACTTTTCGAAGTCCACGGTATCAGAGGCGTGTAAGAGCCTCGATAAAGCTGTTAATGACTTCAAATACCGTCCGCTTGATGGCCGTTACGAATTCATGTATGTCGACGCGACATACTTTAAGGTACGCGGCAAGCATCGTGTCGGTTCAAAGGCCATGATGGTCGCACTGGCGATCACCGATAGCGGAAAGCGTGAAATCGTCGGTTTCGAGATCTATGACAACGAATCAAAGGAAACCTGGAAACTGTTTCTGGAGTCTCTGAAAGAGCGCGGGGTCACAGATCCCAAGCTGATCACTTCAGATGCTCATGACGGGATCCTGTATGCCATAAGCAAGGTGTTTCCTGATACGCCCTGGCAGAGATGCCAGACACACTTTTCAAGAAACATCCTGTCGCATGCACCGGGCAAGTATCAGAAAGCGATCCATGCGGAACTGACTGAAATGTACAACAGCGCAACAATGGAAGAAGCCAGGAAAAAGCGTGACAGCATCATCACTGAATACGCTGATGTCGCTGACAAAGCAATGGAATGCCTTGATAACGGATTCGAGGATACAATGACGGTCATGGCCCTTCCGGACGATTTTCGAAGGTATTTGAGGACCTCAAATCATCTGGAACGCCTTAACAAAGAATTGAAACGACGATCAAATGTCATCGGGGTGTTTCCCAACGAAGGATCTTTAAACAGGATCATCGGAAGTGTCCTGGTTGAACTAAATGATGTATATTCTCTGGAACATGGTTTGTCTATTTCGAAAAAGAGTAAGTCACATTTAGAGGGATGCATGCCAAACCTTAGGTTAATTGCCAGAGAACAGCAGCGGTTGCTGGCCGCATAAACAAACCAGTGCCTAAAGGTGAATTTACACCACAAAAAGGACTTGACCCGGGTTTACAGCGAGTGACGTATCGTTTTCGATGAAATCAGAGGAAAATGATACGCGAGACGGCTGTGTTGCGGCGTGATGCGTATCGTTATCGACGAAATCAAGTAGAAATGATACACTGATTTTGGCAAACCGTTCGGCAGAAAAAGGGGAGATCAATGGCGATAGACGGGTTGGGTGATCGTTTTGAAAAGTCATGCGGAGCGATCGTATATACCGTGGAGGATGACGGGATCAAGTACCTGCTCGTCGAGGAAGCCGGCGGTTCACACAGTTTTCCCAAAGGGCACATGGAAAACGGTGAGACGGAAAGAGAGACTGCTCTTCGTGAGATCAGGGAAGAAACCGATCTGGAAGTCAGCCTGATCGATGATTTCAGGATCAGCGAGCAGTACCGGCCGGCGGAAAAACCGGGAGTGACCAAACAGGTGGTATATTTTCTGGCGGAATACACGGACGAGAGTCCGCGCGTTATCAGACCGGATGAAGTCAGGTCATTGAAGAGTCTTTGTCTGGAGGATGCGCTGGCGGTCCTGGATCATGAGGACAGGAAGACGATACTGCTTCAGGCAGATGAATATATCAAAGGGATCCGCGGGCAGGAACGCGAGTGACCGGGAGAGGGAGCATGGATCTGATACTGATACTCGGCAGCGGGGCGGCCGGCAAGATGACCGTGGGACAGGAACTGATGAAGATCACGGATTTCCGGCTGTTTCATAATCATATGATGATCGAGCCGGTGCTGGAAGTGTTTGGCAGCTTTCAGGGCGCGCTGATCTCCAGACTGCGGGATGACATTTTTGATGAGTTTTTGAAGACCGAATACCGGGGGCTGATCTTTACCTATATGATGGCATTTGATATGCCCTCGGAATGGGAATTCATCGGGAATCTTTCCGCGAAGTTCGAAGCGACGGGCGGCACCGTGTATTATGTGGAACTCGTGGCCGATCAGCAGGAACGGCTCAAAAGGAACAGGAGCGATAACCGCCTTGCCCATAAGGCGTCCAAAAGAGATCTTGATCTGTCGGACAGCAGACTGCGATATGAAGACACCCACTATCGCCTGGTGAGCAATGACGGGGAAGTACCTTTTGAGAATTATATCAAGATCGATAACACAACGCTTACGCCGGAGGAATGTGCGCATAAGATCAAGGCGTATTTTCACCTGCCGGACAAGTGTATCAATGAGCTGGCGAGGAGGGTGAGACTGGCGGAGGTCCCGGAGAGCGAGATCTCCGATCTGTATGAGATGCAGGTCAGGAGCTTTATGCCTTTGTACGAGAAATACCATGATGCGGGTTCGCCGGCGATCGAGCCTGTTGACAGGGTGCGCAGGAGATTTGCCGTAGAGAACCGGAAGTATTATTTTATCATGCTGGACGGGGCGAGAGTCGGCGCGATCAACATCGGTCACAATGATCCTGAGGAGAAAAAGACAGCATTCATCAGTCCGCTCTTTGTCCTGCCGGAGTATCAGAACCGCGGGATCGGCTATACGGCGATACAGAAAGCCTTTGAAAAACTGCCCGCGGTCACGTGCTGGAAGCTTGAGACGATCCTGCAGGAGCCCGCGAACTGTCATCTCTATGAGAAGTGCGGTTTTGTCAGAGTCGGAGAAGAAAAGCCGGTCAATGACAGGATGACGTTAGTCGACTATGAGCGGATCATAAAATGAGTGACGACGGGATCGTGCAAAATCGTGGGATAATATCTCTCCGTATCCCTGAATAGTGCGACAATAATTTGTCATCGGCGGATTTGTATGGTATAATTGATATCGGATTCACGGAAACCCTCACAGCAGACGACCCGGGAGAGGAGGTTTCGGAATGAGCCTTGATAGCAAAAAGAAGGAGGGCGCAGAAGGTTCTGCACGCAGGAAGACCAAGAGGACCAGGGAACAGATCGAAGAGAACGGGAAACAGCGTGATATCCTCAAAAAACAGCATGACGATCTGACCAGAGAGCTGGAGGAGCAGCAGGACGAGCAGCGCAAGCTCGGCGACAAGAAAGCGCTCGGCATGAAGGTCACCCACAAGAAATTCGGCAAGGGCAAGGTGGCCGTCGAGGACGGGAAATATATCGAGGTCGCCTTCCAGAATCTGACAAAGACATTTGTCCTGCCCGGTGCCATCGCGGGTGGATTCCTGCTCCCGGACGATGAAGGTCTGATCGAGTATTACAAGAAGAGCGCCGCGATCCACGAGCGGATCCAGAAGACCGAGCTGCAGCTGCGCAGCAACGGCTTCGCGATGGAACGGCTCGAGGAGCAGCTCGAGAAACTCGAGGGCAAGGCGTAGAGAGCACAGATATTCTTGAGTATGAAACCCGGCAGGCCGTGCGGTCTGCCGGGTTTATTATACCTCCTCCGTGTGTTCCCTGACGTAATCCTCGAAGAAGGGGAGGGAAAAGGTGACCAGACCGCGTCTGCTGCCGTCCAGGATCCCTTTCTTGATCAGCCGATCCCGGTAGACGCTGAACTGATTTCCCGCGAGATTCAGGTCCGCTTTCAGTCTGCTCACTTCTTTGTGATCATGCAACGCGATATGAGAAACCAGTTCCAGTTCTCTCGGCGACAGCTTTGTCCAGATCTTATCATACACATATTCGTCCAGATACTGGCGCGCCTCCGGCAACGCGGCCTCCATATCGCCGTTCTGCCGGAATGTGAAATATCCGAATACCTGGAAGGCAAAGGAGTATCCTCTGGTGAGTTCGGCAAGTTTTCTGGCCTGATCCTGGGGCAGATGCAGTAATCTTTCGTAAGAAGCCGACATCCGGGTAATATTGAGTGCGCTAAGGCGGATCTTGGGCGCCCTGTACAGAAATGTCAGATTCTCTTCGTTCTGTAACCTGTTGATGTTTTCATAAAGACCCGTCATGAGGAGAAATACCGGCAGGTCATGGCGGACAAAGATCTGGAATGCGCCGGCGAACAGCTGCATTTCCCCGGTATTCGAGACTTCATCGATCGTAATAAGTACCCGTTTATGCTCTTTATCAAGCCGCTCCAGCATACGCTCCACGGCCGTTGACAGATCCGTGAGTGGCTCGCTTTTGCGGATCTTGATCCCAATCCCCCAAAAGGAGAGATCGATCCCCGCCGCGTCAAAGATCCGGGCGAGGCCTCGCGCATTATAGAGTTTGGCAGCCAGTTCCTTGAGGATCTCACCCGATGAATTCAGTTCCACGACCAGCCAATCCTTCTTTTTTGAGAATTCTCCCGCGATCGTGGTCATGAACACGGTTTTGCCGATACCGCGTACACCCGTGATCATATAAACCTGCTGCGGAGGGCGTTCAGACGTAAAGGAGTCCATGATCTCCCCCGACTGTGCGTAGCGCTCGATCATTTCCGCGGGTTCCTTGCCGAAAGTCAGATTATAGGGATTGTTCTTCATGGCATCGATCCTCATTTATCATTTGTTATCATTTTGCAAATGATTTATCATCTGTTATCATTTGTTATTATCTGTTATCATTCTGGAAAAATTTTATCATCTGTTATCATTGCTGTCAATCGGAGCTTGATCGTGCAGAGATCAGCGTGCGGAATTCACAACCCCCGTCCGTCGAAGAGCGGTATGAAGCTCTCGCTGTCCGTGGGACCGCCCTGGAAGAAGCCGTTCTCCAGGCCGGCTTCCAGGGCATGATCTACGAGCGCGTCATATTCTCCGGCCGTCACGTGACGGTCAATCTCTGGATAGCCGGAAAGCCCCGGCATCGGTGTGTACTGGTTCATCAGGCTTAAGTAGATCCGGCTGCCGTAGTTGGTGAGCAGATCGGTGACAATCTGCCTGGCGTCATCGAGGAGACCCGGCAGCAGGAGATGGCGCACGATAACGCCGCGTTTCATGAGGGGACCGGCGTAATCGGCAGAAGGACCTGCCGGCTCCGGGTCCGCCTGATCCCCGATATCCGTCGATACGTCATCTGCATCTTCGGCACCGTCCTCCACACATACGATCTCATTATATTCAGCGGCAGAGATCTGCCTGCCGTCAGCGGTCTCAAAGACCGGATCTCCGGTCTGTTCCACCATTCTTTTGAGCGCCCGCGTGAACACGGGGTAGTAGTCCGGTGCACCGGAATAACGCGCCGCAGCCGCAGGCGAGTAATACTTGCAGTCTGTCAGCCAGATATCGACGATCCCGTCGAGCGCCCGCACGGACTCCTCTGTCTCATAGCCGCTCGTGTTGTATACAATCGGGAGTGTGAGGCCCTGCTCTCTGGCGATGCGGACGGCCTCCGCGATCCGAGGCATATGGTGCGTGGGGGTCACAAGATTGATATTGCAGGCACCCTGCGCCTGCAGGCGCAGGAAGATGGCGGCGAGGTCGTGCCCGGAAAGGGTCTTCCATGTGGATGTCTGCTCCTCCGCAATCCTGTTGTCTGACGTCGCTCGTCCCGAAATCTCCCGGTTCTGGCAGTACACACATCCTAACGGGCATCCCGTGAAGAACACGGTGCCGGAGCCGCCCATCCCGGAGATGCAGGGCTCCTCCCAGTAGTGGAGGGAGGCGCGGGCGGCCGTGATGCTGTCGGAGGCGCCGCAGAACCCCCGTCCGCCCGCCGTGCGGTCCACGCCGCAGCGTCTGGGGCAGAGGGTGCAGTTTTTGTACGCTTCTTCGGGGGTTGATCGGAGTCTCTGTGTCATTTTATCGTTTTTTCACTTCTTATTTTATGCGTGATGTGCTATCATTTCTTTTTGGTCGCAATGATGCGGTTGCCGATCCGGTCATCCGGGTTTCGCGGATACGCGGATACGGCTCCCATCATGTTACCATACGGAGTGCGAAAAACCAAACGGACAGGATCGGAATGAACAACAACGAAGCGGCCCTCGGCATCGACATCGGCTCCACTACGGTGAAGATTGTTCTGCAGGATGCGGGAGAACAGATCTTATATTCGGATTACAGGAGGCATTTCGCCAATATCCGGGAGACTCTCCTCGGACTGTGCGAGGACGCCTTAAAGAGCGCCGGGGATCTCACGGTCCATCCCGTCATCACGGGTTCCGGCGGCCTGACCCTTGCGGGGGCGCTGGATATCCCCTTTACGCAGGAAGTCATCGCCGTCTCCACGGCCTTAAAGCACCGCGCGCCCAAGACGGACGTGGCGATCGAACTGGGCGGCGAGGATGCCAAGATCATCTATTTCGAGGACGGCAATGTCGAGCAGCGCATGAACGGCATCTGCGCGGGCGGCACGGGCTCCTTTATCGACCAGATGGCATCCCTTCTGCAGACCGACGCGGCGGGCCTCAACGATCTGGCCGCAAACTACCGCTCCCTTTACACGATCGCGGCTCGCTGTGGCGTCTTCGCCAAATCCGATATCCAGCCGCTCATCAATGAAGGCGCGACCCACGAGGATCTGGCGGCCTCCATTTTCCAGGCCGTTGTGAACCAGACGATCTCGGGTCTCGCCTGCGGCAAGCCGATCCGCGGCCATGTGGCGTTCCTCGGCGGCCCGCTCCATTTCCTGCCGCAGCTGCGCGAAGCCTTTATCCGGACATTAAAGCTCGATGAGGAGCACACGATCCTCGCGGAGGATTCCCATCTCTTCGCCGCGATCGGCTCCGCCCTGACGGCCAAAGAAGAAAATGCCGTACAACTCTCCGCCCTGGTGGAGAAGCTCTCGCATCCCATCCGCCTCGAAGCAGAGGTGGCGCGGATGGAGCCGCTCTTTGCGAGCGAAGATGAGTACCGGAGCTTCCGCACGAGGCAGGAACAGTACCGCGTGAAGACCGCGAAACTCGACGGTTACCGCGGCAATGCGTTCCTCGGCATCGATGCCGGCTCCACCACCACGAAATGTGCGCTCATCTCCGAGGAGGGCGACCTGCTCTACTCTTTCTATTCCGGCAACAACGGCTCGCCGCTCGCGACCGCCATCGAATCCATCAAAGAGATCCGGCAGCTCATGCCGCCCGGTGTACGCATCGCCAGGGCCTGCTCCACGGGTTACGGCGAGGCACTCTTAAAATCCGCGCTGCTGCTCGACGACGGCGAGGTGGAGACCATCGCGCACTACACGGCCGCCGCCTTCTTTGATCCGGAGGTCGACTGCATCCTCGACATCGGCGGGCAGGACATGAAATGCATCCGCATCAAGAACGACACGGTGGACAGCGTGCAGCTCAACGAAGCCTGTTCCTCCGGCTGCGGTTCCTTCATCGAGACCTTTGCGCGGTCGCTGGACTATTCCGTCCAGGATTTCGCCAAAGTGGCGCTCTATGCGAAGAACCCCGTGGATCTGGGCACCCGCTGCACCGTCTTCATGAATTCCCGCGTCAAGCAGGCGCAGAAGGAAGGCGCCGAGGTCGCCGATATCTCCGCGGGCCTTGCCTATTCCGTCATCAAGAATGCCCTGTTCAAGGTCATCAAGGTCTCGGATGCCACGGAGCTCGGACGCAACATCGTCGTGCAGGGCGGCACCTTCTACAATGACGCGGTGCTGCGCGCCTTTGAGCGCATCGCGGACTGCGAGGTGATCCGGCCGGATATCGCCGGTATCATGGGTGCTTTCGGCTCCGCGCTGATCGCGAGGAACCGCTATCTGGAGGACAGCTCCTATCAGACGACGATGCTCTCCTTTGCGGAGATCGAGGAACTGCAGTATCAGACGAGCATGACGACCTGCCAGGGCTGCACAAATCATTGTCGTCTGACCGTTAATAAATTTACGGGTGGCCGTCAATATATTTCGGGCAACCGCTGCGAGCGGGGCATCGGCAAGGTGAAGAACGCCGAGGGCATCCCGAACCTGTTTGAGTGGAAGTACCGCCGGATCTTCTCGTACGAGCCTCTGGCGGATGAGGAGGCCGTGCGCGGCACGGTCGGGATCCCCAGAGTCCTCAACATGTACGAGGATTATCCGTTCTGGGCGACCTTCTTTACGAAGCTGAAATACCGCATCGTCCTCTCACCGCGGTCGACGCACGGGATCTACGAGCTGGGCATCGAGTCCATCCCCAGCGAGTCCGAGTGCTACCCGGCCAAGCTCTCGCACGGCCATATCGAATGGCTGATCGGGAAAGGTGTGGACTTCATCTTTTATCCTTCCCTGTTCTATGAGCGCGGGGAGGTCCCCGGGGCGACAAACCACTACAACTGTCCCATCGTCACTTCCTATCCGGAGAACATCCGCAACAATGTGGAGCGGATCACCCGGGGCGAGGTGCGTTTCCGCAATCCCTTCATGGCCTTTACGGACTTAAAGACCGTGACGGATGCGCTGCTGCGGGAATTCAAGGAGATCCCGGCAAAGGAGATCACCCGTGCGGCAAAGGAAGCCTGGAAAGAACTCCTCGCCGTGCGCAAAGAGATCTCGGATAAGGGGGAAGAGACACTCAAATGGATCGAAGCAAACGGCCGACACGGCATTGTGCTCGCCGGCCGTCCCTATCATCTCGATCCGGAGATCCATCACGGGATCCCGGACATGATCTGCTCCTACGGTGTGGCTGTCCTCACGGAGGACAGCGTCTCCCATCTGGGCAACCCCGACCGGCCGCTCATCGTCTCGGATCAGTGGATGTATCATTCCAGACTCTATGCCGCCGCGAGCTTCGTGCGCACCAGGGACGATCTGGATCTCATCCAGCTCAATTCCTTCGGCTGCGGACTGGACGCCGTGACGACGGACCAGGTGGCAGATATCCTCTCCGGTTCCGACAAGATCTACACCTGCTTAAAGATCGACGAGGTCAACAATCTGGGCAGCGCCAGGATCCGCGTGCGATCCCTCCTCGCTGCGATCAGGGAGCGGGCGAAAGAGAAGAGGAAACGTACGATCCGGCCGACCAATATCGTCCGCAGACTCTTCACCGAAGAGATGCGGCAGGATGCCTATACGATCCTGTGCCCGCAGATGTCACCGATCCATTTCGAACTGCTCGAGGATGCGATGCGCGCCTGCGGCTACAATCTGGTCGTTATGCAGAATGACAACCGCAAGGCCATCGACATGGGCCTCAAATACGTAAACAACGATGCCTGCTATCCCTCGCTGTGGGTCGTGGGCCAGATCATGGACGAGCTGTGCTCGGGGCGCTATGACCTCGATCATGTGGCGGTCCTGATGACACAGACGGGCGGCGGCTGCCGTGCCACCAACTATGTCGGCTTCATCCGCCGCGCCCTGCGCAAGGCCGGCATGGAGCAGATCCCGGTCGTGTCCCTCAACCTGTCCAAAATCGAGTCCAATCCGGGCTTCCATATCAACTACAAGATGCTCGAGCGGGGCGCTTACGGCGCGGTCTTCGGCGATCTCTTCATGCGCTGCATCTACCGGATGCGGCCCTACGAGGTCACACCGGGCAGCGTCGAGGAGGTGCACCAAAAATGGCTGGCGCGCTGCAGGAAATTCCTGTGCGGCAAACGCCTCGATTTCTTCAAGTTCCAACGCATGTGCAAAGAGATCGTGGAGGACTTTGACCGCATCCCTGTCCGTGACGAAGTCAAGCCCCGCGTCGGCGTCGTGGGCGAGATCCTCGTGAAGTTCGCGCCGGCGGCCAACAATCATCTCGTGGAGCTGCTCGAGAGAGAAGGTGCGGAAGCGGTCGTGCCGGACCTCATCGACTTCATGCTCTACTGCTTCTACAATCAGATCTACAAGGCGGAGGAACTCGGGACCAGCAGAAAGACAGCGTTTTTCTGTCGTATCGGGATCCATGCGATCGAACTGCTCAGAAGCGGCGCTTCCAAGGCACTCACGGCGAGTGAGCATTTCGACCCGCCGACAAGCATCTTCAAGACCGTGGAATATGCAAAGGACATCGTCTCGATCGGCAACCAGACCGGCGAGGGATGGTTTCTCACGGGCGAGATGGTGGAGCTCATCAGGGAAGGTGCGAAGAATATCGTCTGTACACAGCCGTTCGGCTGTCTGCCCAATCATGTCGTAGGAAAGGGCGTCATCAAGGCACTCCGGGCGAAATATCCCGGCGCCAACATCGTGGCGATCGACTATGACCCCGGCGCCAGCGAGGTCAACCAGCTGAACCGCATCAAGCTCATGCTTTCAACGGCGGGAGAGACGGCCGGAGAACAGGCTGCGGTGTCCTGATATACCGAATTCCGGTAGCCATAACCCGCGATCCGTGATAAAATTATATATCTATGGTTTTTTCACAAAGGAGGGGGAGAGCAGTGAACAGAAATATCCTGTTTATCGCCAAGGCGGAGACCTTTATCGTGAAGGGACTGGAGGCCAAACTTGCGGGGCTTAAAACGAACCCCGTCTATGCCCAGCCGAAGATCCAGGAGATCGAGGAGAAGAGCGCGGATACGGATCTGATCATCCTGTATCTGGACGATACGATCGATAAGAGTTCGCAGACGCTGGTATATATAAAGGACCTCTGCGCAGCCAAAGACATCCGCGTCCTCGTCATCGGCGGCGCGGAAGAGTACGAAGTTGTGCAGAACTGGATCCCGTCCGGTTTTGTGACTGCTTTCTGCGAGCGGCCGCTGGACATCGAGAAACTTCTCGACGCAGTGGAACGGTATTTCACGAGCGCGACGGAGATGGAGCGCAAGAAGAGCATCCTCATCGTGGATGACGATGTGCAGTATATGTCCATGATCATGGACTGGCTGAAAGACACCTACCGCATCTCCGTGGCCAATTCCGGCATGCAGGCGATCACCTGGCTCGCCACGAACCATGCGGATCTGATCCTGCTGGACTACGAGATGCCGATCACCCCCGGACCGCAGGTCCTGCAGATGATCAAATCGGAGCCCAAGACCGCCGATATCCCCGTCATCTTCCTCACGGGCAAAGGGGATAAGGAGAGCATCATGCAGGTGCTGGCCTTAAAGCCCGCCGGATATCTGCTCAAGACCATTGACCGTGCCGGTCTGCATGACACGCTCAAAAAGCATTTCGCTGCACAGCTTGCCAACGCCAGATAAGGAGAAGCACGTGAACGACAGCACAAAGGAAAGACTGGTCCTGTTCATCATCAATATGGCATGCTTCGGCTGTATGGCCGAGAGTTTTTTCGGCGGCTGGGAATTCTGGGTCCCGCCGCTTCTGCTGTTGGGGATCGTCGTCCTCTGGTGGCTTCATCTGGCACAAAAGACGGATCCGCGCGTAAGAGCGGATCTTTATTTCACTTATGCGGGTCTGATGACCTTTTACCACGGCGTGCACCGGGACAGTTTCTTTGACGTGGCGATCATCTGCATGCTTCTCGTGGTCACCTTTGCCGTGCTGGACCGGACGCTGCTCCTTCATCTGGTGGTGCTGGAGTACGCGGCGCTGACCCTGATCCAGATCTTTATCCTGCACCGGGGCTCCGATGTACTGCATGACCCGGTGTCTGCCATGCGCCTGATCCTCCATGCGGGGACCTTTTTCTGCATGTATTTCCTCTGCCGCATGGCGGTGGGCAGCCGGATCGCGTCGAATGCGAGGGTTGAGACGTGGAAGCAGGCCGTCATGGAGAATGACCACGATATGGAGGACTTCCTCTCCAATATTTCCCATGAACTGCGCACGCCCGTCAATGTGGTCAACGGGATGACGACACTCCTGCAGAAGGAGAGCGACAGGGAGGAACTCTCGGCGATCCGCGGCGCGGGGATCCGCCTGTCCCATCATATCGAAGATATCCAGGATTACACGGAATTAAAACGCGGCGAGCTGATCCTCGAAGAAGAGAATTACATGTGCGTCTCTCTGATCAACGATGTGGTCACGCTCTTCAAGGGCTCCGATCAGGTGGATAAACTGGAGCTGATCGTGGATCTGGATCCCGAGACGCCGACCATGCTGCGCGGAGACATCAAGAAGCTCCACAAGCTGTTCCGGCATCTGCTCGGGAATGCCATGAAATTCACCAAGCGCGGCGGCATCTACATCAAAGTGTTCGCCGAACCGCAGGAATACGGCGTGAACCTGACCATCGAGGTGTCGGACACCGGGATCGGCATGACGCGAGCGGATATGGCGCGCGTATCCGGCGGGATGTACCAGGCCAACAAGAAGCGCAACCGCAGCACCGGCGGCATCGGGATCGGCCTGCCGATCGTCTACGGACTGGTGCACAAGATGGGCGGCTTCGTCAATATCAAGAGCGTCAAGGGAAAGGGGACCACGGTCCGTCTCTCCATCCCGCAGGAGGTGGTGGACCATACGCCGTGCCTGTCGGTGCAGGAGAGCACCTCCGGAGAGGTGGTCTTCTATATCAGCCCCGAGAAGTATAAGGTGCCGGAACTCAGGGAGTACAGCAAGGCGATGGCTGTCAATCTCGCCAGAGGGCTGAAGAGGCAGCTGTATTCCGCAAGCGACAGGAGAGAACTGGAGCGCCTGCGGGAGAACCTCCATATCGGTTTCGTCTTCACCGGACAGGAGGAGTACGAAGCGGATCAGGCACTGCTGGATCAGCTGGCCGGTCAGGGGATCAGGATCATCGTCTATGCGAACGGTGCGCTCAGGGTCGCGCCGGCAAACGGTGTGCTCGTCATGCCCAAGCCGCTGTACGGTTTCCCCGTCGTGCGGATCTTAAACGGCGAGACGGAGTTTGCGGGATATGCGGAGTCGGGGCAGGAGAAGCCGCATTTTGACGGGATCCGGGCGCTCATCGTGGACGATGAGCCGATGAACCTCGTGGTGGCGACGGGACTGTTCAAGGACTACCGGATGATCCCGGATACGGCGGAGAGCGGACAGGAGGCGATCGACAAGTATTCCTCGGGCGAATACGATGTCATCTTCATGGATCATATGATGCCCGAGATGGACGGCGTGGAGGCAATGAAGCGGATCCGTCAGGCCGCCCTTTCAAGCGGCAGAAGTCCGGTGATCATCGCCCTGACGGCCAATGCCTTAAGCGGCGCCAGAGAGATGTTCCTGCGTGAGGGCTTTGACGGATTCATCGCCAAGCCGATCGATACCGCCGAATTTGAGCGCGTGATGAAGCGTGTTCTTCCTGAGGAACCGGAGGTTCATAACGGACCGGATCAGAAGAGGGAGGATGCGGTATGAAGAAACGGATCACCCGCTTAAAAGAGTCATTTCTCAACTATATCTACGATCATACGATCAGCCTCAAGGACAGATCCTTTGCGGTGTTTGCCTTCTGCATCGTTCTGTCGATCCTGGTCGCCATGGTGAATGCGCTCGTCCGCGGAGAAGATCTGTCCGTGATCCCGGGCACCGCACTCGGCGGGATCCTGTACGTGGCCTATGTGGTCTATGAGGTGACCCACAAGCACTTAAAACGCGCCCGGATCGTTTCCTCCGTCATGCTGTGCTTTGTCATGATGCCGCTTCTGTTTTTCACGCAGGGCGGTCTGCACGCCGGTGCGCCGATCGTCATGCTCGTGAACGGCTACTTCATCATCATGATCCTGGAGGGACGGATGCAGAAGATCCTGTGCAGTCTGAACGGGATCGTCACGCTCACCTGCTTCTTTATCGCCCACTATAATCCGCGTCTCGTAACGGAGTTCCGCGGTACCGCCGGCTTCTACAACATGATCACCCAGTTCGTCCTGGCGGTGTTTGAACTGACAGTCATGGTCGCCTTCCAGACGGGGCTCATCCTGCGGGAGACCAGGGAGGCGGAAGAGAAGACCGCGGAGATGGAGAGACTGAACAAGTCACAGAGCCGGTTCTTCGCCAGCATGAGCCATGAGATCCGCACACCCATCAATACGGTGCTGGGACTCAACGAGATCATTCTGCGGCAGGAGGACGCCTCCGAAGAGATCCGCAGAGATGCGCGGAACATCCAGGGCGCGGGGCGGATGCTGCTCGCGCTCATCAACGATATCCTCGATGTCAGCAAGATCGAGGCGGGCAAGATGGACATCGTCCCGGTCAATTACAACGTGGCTTCGCTCCTGTCCGAGATCGTCAACATGATCTGGCTCAAGGCCGAGGAGAAAGGTCTGCAGTTTAAGGTCGATGTCGATCCCGAGGTGCCGGAGATGCTCTTCGGCGACGAGGTCCGGATCAAGCAGATCCTCATCAACCTCTTAAACAATGCCGTCAAGTATACCAAAGAGGGCTCCGTCACCCTGCATGTGGAATGCGATCTTCCGGGCACGGAGACCGCGCTCCTAAAGATCAGCGTCGAGGATACCGGCATGGGCATCAAGCAGGAGGCGCTGCCGGATCTGTTTGATTCCTTCCGCCGTGTGGACGAGGAGAAGAACCGCAACATCGAGGGAACGGGCCTCGGGCTCTCGCTCGTGAAGCAGCTGGTGGATCTGATGGGCGGCGAGATCACCGTCAACAGTGTCTACACGCAGGGCTCCATCTTCACGGTGACGGTGAAGCAGGGGATCGCTTCCGCCAGGCGCATCGGCGACATCAGCATCACCAACGCGGGCAGCTCCGCATCGGGTGACCGGTTCCAGCACAGCTTCCAGGCGCCGGAGGCACGGATCCTCATCGTGGATGACAATGAGATGAACCTGCAGGTGGAGCGGAAGCTCCTCGACGGCACGGAGATGACGGTCGATCTGGCGCTCTCCGGTGCGGACGCGCTCATCCTGACCCTGCGTCACCGCTACGATGTCATTTTCATGGATCATCTGATGCCGGAGATGGACGGGATCAAATGCTACGAGCAGATCCGCGGCCAGAAGGGCGGGCTCAACAACAATACCCCCGTCATCGTCCTGACAGCCAACGCGGGCGGGGAGAATATCGAACTGTACAACCTGACCGGCTTTGACGGCTATCTGGTCAAGCCGGTATCCGGCAGACAGCTCGAGGAGATGATCCTCACGCACCTGCCCGCGGATAAGGTGCTGATGAGCGGCGATAATGAGATGACCGGTGCCCAGATCAATACGGCCAGCGGATACGCCAAGAAACGGCCGGTCGCGGTCGTCACCAGCAGCATGAGTGATCTGCCGGAGAGCATCCGCAGAGAGCTGCAGATCGATACGCTACCGTACTGCGTGACCACGGGCGAGGGAGTCTTCTTCGACAATATCGATATCGATTCCGAGGAACTCGTGCGCTACATGGGCGACGAGCACCGGTTCGTGACCTCGGATCCGCCGGCGCCGGAGGCGATGATCCGGTTCTTCTCCGAGGAACTCAAGAAAGCGCACCACCTGATCTACATCTCGCTTTCGAACAGCAGCAGCCGGGAATACGAGTGGGTCCTGGAGGCGGCGAAGACCTTTGAGAATGTGACGATCGTCAACTCGGAATATCTCTCGAGCGGCACCGGGATCCTCGTCATGATCGCCGCGCGGCTGGCCTTGCAGAATCAGCCGGTGGACAGGATCCTCGCGGAACTGGAGGAGGCAAAGGAACGGATCAACTGCAGCTTTGTCATCAAGGGCACGGATATCATGGCCAGACGCGGGCACTTAAGCCCGTTCGTCAACAGCATCCTCACGACCCTGTGGCTCAGGCCGGTGCTGCGTGTCAAAAACGGCAAGCTCGGCGTCGGCCAGTTCCTGATGGGGAGCGAGAGAAAGTGCTACGAGAACTACATCCGCAAGGAGTTTTCGGGGAAATCGACACCGGATACCTCCTTTGCCTTTATCACCTATGTGGGGATGAACGAGGAAGATCTCGTCTGGATTGAGGAAATGGTGAAGGAGCGCGGCCGGTTCGAGCATGTCGTCTTCCAGAAGGCCTCCGCGGGCATCGCATCCAACTGCGGTGCGGGCACCTTTGGCGTGCTGTATCTGGATAAAGGCGACCGGGATTATCACCTCGGCGCGCTCTTCCAGAAGATCGGCGACGAGGAGGAGCAGTATGAGGCCGGCCTGGACGATCTGCAGGATGTGGCGGAGGACGGCGATGCGGCCGATGCCGGATATGTGCCGGTAGAGGCGGATACGCCCGGGGAGACGGGACCCGCGCAGAAGAAGTGGTACGAGGAGATCCCGGAGATCGATGCCGCGGCGGCTTTAAAGAACAGCGGCTCCGAGGAGTCCTTCCTGTCGGTCCTGAAGATCTACCATGATTCCTATGAGGTGAAATCGGGCGAGATCCGGAAGTATTACGAGGCGCAGGACTGGGAGAATTACACGATCAAGGTCCACGCTTTAAAGAGCGGCTCGCGGCTCGTGGGGGCCCTGCAGGTCGGAGAGGAAGCCGAAGCCCTCGAGATGGCGGGCAAACGCTCGGATGAGGAATTCATAAAGAGCCATCATGATGCGCTGATGGCGGACTACCGTGCCGTCCGGGATGCGCTGGAACCGCAGTTCGGCGCGGGGGAGGATCTCCCGGAGATCCCGGTGGACACGCTGGAGGAAGCCTACGCCGCGATGGAGGAATTCTCGCACGCCAAAGACTTTGAGCTCGCGCGCATGGTCATGGATTCCGTAAAGGAGTACCGGCTCCCGGAAGCGGATGCCGCACGGTTTAAGGAAATACAGGAGAAGCTCTCACAGATGGACTGGGACGCGATCCTGGAACTGGTGAAGAACAGGTGAAGAAGATGCAGCAGGCGACCGTCAGGCTCTACGATGAAGATGCCTATCTGAATGAATTTGAGGCACGCGTCCTCTCCTGCGGGGAGACGGAGGGCGGCTATGCCGTCGTGCTCGACCGGACCGCCTTTTTCCCGGAGGCCGGCGGACAGACGCCGGACCGCGGGACGATCACGGACGGCGCGGGGGCGCATGTGCACATCCTCGATGTGCAGATCGACGAGGCGGCCGGCGTCATCACGCATGTGACGGACGGGGCACTCGCACCGGACAGTACGGTGGCGGGGCGGATCGATGCCGCACACCGTTTTGACAACATGCAGCAGCATACCGGCGAGCACATTTTCTCCGGACTGATCTGCGCGGCACACGGCTGCAATAATGTGGGCTTTC
>JAFXTJ010000088.1 GCA_017535945.1 Lachnospiraceae bacterium | reverse complement strand
GCCGTGCATATTGACGGTGCCGGAGAGAACGCGGTCCGCGCCGAAGATCGAACGGACACATTCGCTGCGGCCCGATCCCAGCAGGCCCGTGAATCCGTTGACCTCGCCCTTTCTGATGTGGAAATCAAACGGCTTGATCCCAGCGTCGCTCTGCAGACCGGTCGCTTCATAGACGCATTCCCCCGCGTCCTGACCGTGATAGCCGCCGCCTTCGCCCTTGATATCGGAGAGATCATCCATCTCCTTACCCAGCATCTTGGCGACCAGCTGCACACGCGGGAGATCCTTGATCTCGTACTCTCCCACCAGTTGCCCGTCGCGCAGGACCGTGATCTTGTCACAGACCTCATAGACCTGATCCAGGAAATGCGTGACAAAGATGATGCCGACGCCGCGGCCCTTCAAGTCGCGCATGAGGCCAAAGAGTTTCTCCACCTCCTGCTCATCCAGAGACGAAGTAGGCTCATCCAGAATCAGCACCTTGCAATCCATATCGACAGCGCGGGCGATGGCGACCATCTGCTGCACGGCGATGGAGCAGCTGGCCAGCTGCTGCGTCGCCTTGGCCGGGATGTCCAGCGCTGCGAGCAGTTTGTCCGCGTCCGCGTTCATTTTCTTCCAATTGGTGATCGCACCGCTCCCGCGGCCGATGTACATGTTTTCCGCAACCGTCAGGTTGGGGCACAGCGTGATCTCCTGATACACCGTGCTGATGCCGTAGCGCTGCGCATCCTGGGGCGAATGGATCTGCACCTCCCCGGCACCTTCCAGACTGATGGTCCCCTCGTCCTTGGTATAAACCCCTGTCAGGACCTTGATCAAGGTGGACTTGCCGGCACCGTTCTCTCCCATAAGGGCATGGATCTCTCCTGCGTTCAGAAAGAAGTCGACTCCCTGCAGGGCCCGTACCCCGGGAAAGGTCTTATTGATGCCGCGCATCTCGAGGATTCTTTTTTCGTTCTCCATAATACTCCCTGTCTCACCTTTTAAGAAAGGCGCGGCACGGCTGTTACAAGTGTTGCCGTACCGCGCCCTTTTGTCTTTGTTACGGGTTCAACAAAGTACGCTCTTGGTCATCAGATACCGTAGGTATCGACATCCTCCTGCGTGATGGTGGAAGCATCGAAGCCCTTCTCATCCATGATGATGGTCTTCTCGCCGATGCTCTGACCGGACTCAAGCTTCTTGATGATGTCGTTGATGTAGGAAGACTGGAAAGGATTGCACTGTCCGTCGTAGTTCCAGTTCTGCGCAAGCAGCTCTTCCAGAGCCCACTTGTTGCAGTCATAACCCATGATGATGACGTCCTTGCCTACACCGTGGGAGATGCCGGCGGCATCCAGAGCGGCGACAGCGCCCTTGGCCATATCGTCGTTCTCAGCATAGATGACGTTGAAGGGGGTCTTCGCATCGATGACGGACTGCACGATCTGCTGTGCCTTCTCAGCATTCCACTCAGCGGTCTGCTGCATCACGATGTTCCAGTTGGACTCGGCAGCTGCCTTGGCATCAAGAGCGCCGGAACGGCCCTGCTGTGCAGCGGAGCCCATGACACCCTGGATGTGGATGACATTGTACTCGTCGAGGTTCTGGCTTGCAAGCCAGTTAACAGCGGTCTCGCCTTCCTTCGCCATATCGGAGACGATGGAAGCCTCATAGAGACTCGGATCGGCATCGATCGTACGGTCGAAGAGGATGACCTTGACGCCGGCCGCCTGCGCATCCTGCAGCACGGAATCCCAGCCCGCGGTATCAGCGGCGGAAAGGAGCAGATAGTCCACACCGTCGGTGATGAAGCCCTGAGCCGCCTGGATCTGCTCGTCGTTCTTCAGGCTGTATGCGAACTTCGCATCATAGCCGTTGGCCTCGCAGAAGGTTGCCTTGAGGTCCTTGTCATTGGCGGTACGATAGCCGGACTCGTTGGGATCGTTGTTGATGATACCAACCTTGATCAGGCTGCTGCCGCCGGCAGCGGGAGCCTCGGTCGCAGCGCCGCCGTTGTCAGCCGGAGCAGCAGCGGGCTGGCTGCCGCAGGCCGCAAGGCCGAGCACCATCGCGGACGCCATGAGTATTGCCAAAACTCTTTTCTTCATGTTATTCCCTCCTATGTTTCATTCCGGGCACAGACTATTCTGTACCCATCGTCTATTCTACATGGATGAAAACGATAAACCATAGAGAAAACCACGGAGGTGAGTGGAAATTTTTATTGCCTGGTTATTACTGAAGGGCCGGGGTTTGATTTTCTACGATTTCGGTTGAGATTTTCGGGAGACGGATCTCCACCGTGGTCCCCGTCCCCTCCTCGGAATCGATCGACAGGCCGTATTCCTCGCCGAAATCCAGCCGGATGCGCTCATTGACATTATAGAGACCGTAAATGGCGCTCTTCTCCGGCGCCTGCTCCGTGAGCCCCTCGCGGATCTGCGCAAGGCGCTCCGCGCTCATCCCGATCCCGTCATCCCGCACATAGAGGATCAGCAGATCATCCTCCTCCCTCGCACCCACGGTGATCGCTCCGCCGCCGCGGCGGTTCTTGATGCCGTGGTAGAGAGCGTTCTCCACGAGCGGCTGCAGCGTGATCTTGGGGATCCTGCGGTCGCCGTACTCCTCCGGCACGTCGATCCGGTAGGTGAGGATGTCCTGATAGCGGACCTGCTGGATCTCAAGATAGCTGCGGACATGCATGAGCTCCTCCCTGACGGTGACGATCTCCTTGCCCTTGTTCAAGGACATGCGGAAAAATTCCGAGAGGCTGCGGACCATGCGCACGACCTGCTTCTCATTGCCCGCCTCCGCGCTCCAGACGATGGCGTCCAGCGTATTGTAGAGGAAATGGGGATTGATCTGCGCCTGCAGGAGTTCAAACTCTGCCTTGCGCAGGCGCATCTGCTCCTCTCTGACCTGCTCCTCGATGGGACGCGTGATGCGTAACGGCACGACATAGGAGAAGATGAGGGCCGCGATCAGGATGACGGCCAGTATCCCGACGGAGATCTTGAGGAAATCCTCCACCAGCGCGCGGTTTTCCTGCTGTGCCTGCATGAGCGCCCGGTTTTCGTAGTAGATATACTCGTTCATGGTGTCGCGGATGAGGGAGGTCACGATCTGGACGTCATTTTCCCAGATCAGGATATTCTCCTCATAGCGGTCCGGCTGGCTTAAGTTGTCATCGATCCTCTGTATGTAGGTCTCCAGATTGTCCAGATATTTGCCGACGCTCTGCAGGCGCTTCCCGTTCTCGCCCTGATCCTTGACCTGCTCCAGATCGTCGACCACCCGGCCGGCATCCGCGAGCATCCCGAACAGCGGGGATTCTTCCGGCGAGACATTGCCGGCGATGAGCAGATAGGTCTCGTAATCAAAGTCCTTCTTGAAATCCAGACTGAACTGGCTCGCCGCGACGACGGAGCGCAGCATCTCCTCGTAACGGGAGTACACCCTGCCGAAATAGGCGAGGCCTGCGACCGCGAAGATGACATAGGGGATGAGCAGAGCGATATAGGAAGCCCGGATCCGTTTCGCCAGGTTCCGCTCCTGCTGTTCGGCGGCAGGCTTCATCTACAGTGCCTCCGCTCCCTGCGCATTGCGGTACTGCGTGGGCGTCATGCCCTGCGTCTTCTTGAAGAGATAGGAGAAATAATGCGGATCGCGGTAGCCGACGAGGAGCCCGATCTCGCTGCTCTTCTTCGCGCTGCTGCGCAGATACTTCTTCGCCTCGTTCATGCGCAGATCCGTCAGATATTTGATGAAGGGCTGACCGGTCTGCTGTTTGAAGATCGCACTCAGATGATTCGGGGAGAAATTGACATGCGCGGCAAGCGCATTGAGGTTGAGTTCCTCCTCCGCGTAGTGTTCCTCAATGAACCGAAGCGCCTCCTGCACCGTATCGTGATAGCGGTCGGTGGCGGCTTCCTCGCGGCATTTCATCACGCTCTTCACGATGGAGAGGACATAGGTCCTGGCACTGTCCGGATCGGCCAGCGCATCCTGCTCCGGCTCATGCACGCCTGCCTCGGCGCGGTTCCTGTGCAGCTCATGCTCCGCGTAATCCGCGACACAGAAATAGGTGTCCATGACGATATACTGGCGGAACATCATGGAATCGAGCGCGCCCTCCCCCAGCCCGTCGAAAAAGGCGTCCAGGAAATACTCCGTCTCCGCGGCATCCCCGCGGTCCAGAAAGGCCCGCAGCTGCCTGCGGTCGAAATGTGCGGGATCGATCGCGGAGAGGGAAAACGCGGATCCCTCGCCGTCGGACGCACCTTTCGCGTAGCGGATCTCATTCTTCTCGGTGAAGAATCTCCGTGCAAAGACGCGGGCCGCCTCCGTATAGGAGACCGGCAGCTCGGAGATCCGGCCGACGCTCTTGCCGACGCCTCCGAAATAGCGGACCCGCTCCATGGCGTTCAGACATTCCTTCAGTTTGCCCACGGTCCCGGCTACGAGCTGTTCCAGTGCATCTTCACTCTCCTCGCGGAAGAGCAGCGCTTTGCCGTCGAGGCTTAAATCGAACAGGAGCGCGCCCGCTTCCTCAGCGATCCCGGCCAGCGCCTGTTCCGCCGTCAGGACTGATTCGGAGTACCGCTCCTCCCCGCGATGGGCGGCGGAACTGATGCGGATCAGCAGGACATTGTACCACAGCGCGGTGATGTCCAGTCCCAGCCGTCCGGCATCATCCAGCAGCGCCGACAGCTCCCTGCCGCCGGTGACCAGATTGCGGAAGAATTCCCGCTTGTCGAGTTCGGTCCGCTCGCGCATCTCCTCGGCGTATTTGGCAGCCGCTTCGCGCTCCTGCCTGCGCTCCCTGATCTTGCCGGACAGCGCGTCCAGTTCGCCGATGAGTTCCTCTCCGCTGATCGGTTTGGAGAGATAACGGGCAGCCCCGATCCGGACCGCCTCCTTGGCATATTCGAATTCCTCGTAGCCCGTGAGCAGGATGATCTCGATCTGCGGAAACTGCGCCTTGATATGGCGGCTCAGGGTCAGTCCGTCCATAAAGGGCATTTTGATGTCCGTGATCACGATGTCCGGCTGCTCCTTGCGGATCATGGACCAGGCCAGTTCGCCGTCGCCGGCTTCGCCGCAGAACTCGTAGCCGTGCGCCCCCCAGTCGATCGTATTCTTGATGCCTTCGCGGATGACAAATTCGTCCTCCGCCAGAAATACCTTGATCATTCCTTCCTCCGGAGACTATTGAAAAGCAAAAAACTTCGTCTTATAATGTATTATTATGATCGACAACATTAAAAAACTGCTGAACAAGAGTACTGTTGAAGAAGGCTCCACGGATAATCTCCTCTATCTCACGAGGTGCCTGCTCCTCTTTTTTGTCCCCCACGCACTCGTTCTGGGGATCATCTGTCTCCTGCACCATTTTACGTTCAACGCGGCATGCGCCTTTGCGGTCGCCGCTCTGTTCGTTGTCTGTCTGGTCTGCAGCTACCGGGTGAAGAGCTTCATCGCGACCGTGTCGTTCTATGTTCTGCTCATCGTCTATGTGCTGCTGTTCTCCGTGGCGTTCGGCTGGCGCTCTTCCTTCCAGCTGCTGCTCTTCGCGGGGATCCTCTATCTGTGGTACGACATCACGCTTAACGTCCGTGTGAAGCTGCTCGTCAGCGCACTGGTTGGCGTCGTCATCTGCGTGATCTGCTATATGACGCCCTTCGGACACTCCCTGTTAAACCCGGACGGCCTGACCTACCGTGTTCTCTCCTACGGCAATATCCTCTACAGTGTCGGCTGCATCACGCTGGTCGCCCTGTTCTTCAGCACCAAGTTCGCCGAGACCGAGCGCAAGCTCTATCTCTACAACAGAGAGCTCAAGCGCATCTCCGAGACCGATCCGCTGACCAAACTGCCCAACCGCCGTTTTGCGTTGGATGAACTGCATCAGATCGAATCCAACTACGAGCGCAACGGCCAGCTGGTGAGCTTCGCCATCGGCGATATCGACTTCTTCAAGCGGGTCAATGACACCTACGGTCACGATGCCGGCGACTATGTGCTGGCCACGATCGCCGGGATCTTTAAGGAGTACATGGAGGACCACGGCTTTGTAGCCCGCTGGGGCGGTGAGGAATTCCTGTTCGTCTTTGAGGATGCCAACGGCGACGATGCCTATCTGCTGCTCGACAAACTCCGCGAGAAGATCGAATCCTACAGTTTCGTCTTCAATGACGCGATGATCCCGCTGACCATTACCTTTGGCGTGGAGGAGTACGGTCCCAGAGCGGGTATCGAGGATACGATCTCAGCCGCCGATCAGAAGCTCTACCTCGGTAAGACCGGCGGCCGCAACCGCGTAGTCTACTGAGCGGTCTTCTCTCCGGTCTTCTGCTGTCCGGCTGTCTGTTCTTCTGTCTTTGTTTCTTCTGACTGAGTTTCTGCCGCCTGCGCTCCGGTTGTCAGCGTTTCGCCTGTCTGTGTTTCTGTTGTTGTCTGCGTCCCGGTTGTCGTCTTTGTCCCGGCCGTTGTCTGCGTTCCGGTTGCTGTCTGCGTCCCGGTCGTCGTCTTCGTCCCGGCCGTTGTCTGCGTTTCGATCGATGTCGTCGTTCCGGTCGCCTGCAGCTCCTCTTCCGTCGCTTCTCCGTTCAGGATCTCCAGCATCTCACGGACCATCTCTTCATCCTTTAAGCGGAACTGGATCTCCACTCTCCGGGAGGCTTCCGCGTCGATCTCACCGTTCTCGTCGAGTACGGGGGAGCTGAAGGATTTGCCGCTGGTGGAGACCACCTTGCGCAGCTCCTCCAGTTCGTCCGCGGATACCATGCTGCTCTTGTCCGCCATACAGTAGGCCGCCACATTGTAGGCGCGCTTCTGGGACAGGTCCAGGTTGTAGAGATAGCCGCCGCTCGTATCCGTATGGCCCTCGATCACGATCTCCGAGATATACTCCCGGTACTGGGGGCTCAGCAGGATCTTGATATAGCGCGGGAAGAATTTGTCCAGGAATTCCTTACCACCGGGCTTTAACTCCGCCTGGCTGTAGGAGAACAGAATGCTCGACTGGAAGGTGATGGCGCCGGTCTTCTCATCCAGCCCGAGCTCCATCCCGGAATTGTCAAATTCGCGCTTCAGCGCTTCGATCAGCTCGCTGCGCACACCGATGATCCGGTCGAGCTTGGCCTGCTGGGAGGCCATGAGGTTCTCGAGCTCGGTCAGGAGCAGATGCTGCGCCTTCATCTCCTCTTCCTGCGTCAGCAGCAGTTCCTGCTGTGCCAGGAGTTCCTCCTCCTGTACGAGGAGCTTGTCCGCCTGCAGCGCCAGCGCTTCCTTCTGCGATTCGAGCAGAAGACTCTGGCTCGCAACGGTCTCGCGCTCGATCTCCAGCGCATCGGTCTGGACCTTAAGTTCTTCCTCCTTGCCCAGGAGCTGCTTCTCCTTGAGGTCGTACTGGATCTGCGCACGAAGCATCGTCACGGCGATCAGCAGCACAAAGGTGAGCAGCAGTCCCGCCATCATATCCGAGTACGAGAGCCAGTAGGTGGTCTCCTCGTCCGCGGCACGTTTTTTCATCCCCCGTCTGTAGAACATGGCTTACTTCTTCCCGAAGAGCGGTGCACGCTCCTTATCCTTGGCCGGTTCCGCCTTGCCCGCCTCGCTGATCCTGGCCGCTGCGCTCGCGAGTGAGGAGTCGAGTTCCTTAACGCTCTGCTCCATCTCCCGTATGGCCTCACGCACACCGTCGTAGGCTGCGGAATAGGAATACGGCATCTGCTGCGTCAGGGACTCCATCTGCCGGAGCGTCTCCGCGAAATCCCCGGAGAAGCGCGTCGCGCTGTCGGAGAGCAGATCCGCCGCTTCCCTCGTCTGGCTCTTTAACTGGCCGATATCCTCCCCGATGGAGGTCAGCAGCGCATGCTGCTCCGCGAGCCATGAGGCATAGCGCTCCGTCTCGCCCTGCGTCCCGTCGAGCAGCGTTTTGATCTGCTCGGTCGCCTGCTTCTGCACGCGGAAGGTCTGATCGATCGTATAGGAGAGCTGGGAGAATGCATTGCCCAGCGAATGGTTCATCTCGGCGAGGAACCCGTTGACGATGGTGCCCAATGCCTCGAGCTGATCCTTTCTGGCAGCCGAGGCAAAATCGGAGATCGTCCTGTCGAAGCGGTCGAACTGCGGCTCGAGGAGCTTGGCCATCGCGGACGCGAGCTGGTCGGAGATCCCGTCCGCCATGTTGCGGATCGCCTCGGTCTGCTTGTACTCCACGTCGATCAGCAGGTTCATGCCGTCGATCTCCGCGTTCGGCAGCACATAATTGCCGTACACCTCGAGGAAGGTGCGGATCGCATTCTCCGTCTCCTCGAATTTCCGCTTGCTCACATAGTTGAAGACCAGGGAAAAGACCATGCCGTAGATGGAGGTGTGGAAAGCCACCTTGATACCGCCCATCAGCGGTGCGATGCTGCCGGTGATCTCCGCGGCGGAGCCGGTCGCAAAACTCTGCAGACCCATCGACAGACCGATGAAAGTACCCAGGATACCGAGACCGGTGAGCGCGCCGGGCACCTGGTTGACCAGGTTCCTGTGCAGGGTGTCGGCCACGATGTCCTCATTGATGAACTCATCGATCCCGCAGCGCAGATGCGTCCTGCCGCTCTTCGTGAGCCGGTCGGTCTCGCGGAGGAAATCCTGATATCGTCCCAGCAGTTCCTCCTCGGTGAAGAATTCCTCATTCTGGGTGCGGTAGCGCTTCCATAGGAGCTCCGTGGCAGACAGGGCGTCCTGCCGGATCCGCATCGTCACACGGCGCAGATCCGCGATCATCCGGTTGGCGGGCGCGAAAAATGTCTTCTCGCACGCAATAAACACGAAGAGGACGATGAGGAGCATGATGATGCTCACGATAAGATTCGGCACCCCGCCGGATTCCAGTGTGTAGAAATTCAGATAAAAGCACACAACCGCCATCACCACATAGGTGACGGTCAACAGCCATTCATACCATCTCCTGCCGGTCATTGTATCCCCCTTCATGAATCATTAATAGAACCCGCGATGCCGGCTCCTGCTTTTTGACTCCTAGCCACAGCCAGGTGGGTAACCGCAGTCCGGTTTCTGCCTTCCTCTGCCATAACTGCGTCGCCGCAGCCGAAGGCGTGACATCGACACGGATCAATGTAGGAATCCCATTTAAAGTAATTGTAGGTTCAAAAACACAGGAGTTGTCGCACATCTCAGGCTCGAGTTCTATTATATCGGAACGGCATTGGATTGACAAGAGTGACGCGGATCATATTCCACCGGTCACTTCATGATCCGCAGCCCCTTTGGATAACGGTTTTTGAGCATCCCGCCGGCGTACCGGGCCCAGCCGAGCGAGAACCCGCGGCATGCGAGGAGGACCTCCCTGCCGCTGTCCTCTTCCGGCAGATCCGGGAGTTCCCGTATGCCGGGTGCGGCGGAGGAAAAGGTCTGCCCGGTCAGATAGTCGAGCGCCGCCTCATCGGAGAGTTCCGCGGCAAACCGCACCTCCTCCGGCCGGAGCGCATGGGACAGAGCGTGGGCCGGCAGGAGACGCAGACCCGTGCGGTCCCTTTTGATCTCCGCCAGCTGCAGGCCGGGGCGCAGGATGCGGAGTCCCTTCAGCGCAGGTGCTGCGGGAGGAACGAGAAAGATCTGTTCCCCGAAGAGCAGGAGCCTCGCCGGATCATAACCGATGCGGGACCTGTCTTTGAGCAGGTTGTCCAGCATTGCTTCCGCCGCACGTGTCAGTGCCGCATCCGCCGGGGTGTCGATCCGCGCGGGCGGCCATGCGATGTTCACTCCTCCTTCGCGGATGAGCAGCGCGCAGTAATGACCTTCTCCGCGGACCTCGTGCGGGAACAGCTTCTTCTGTGTCTGCAGGGAAAAGTCCGGATGGCGCTCCAGAAACGCGGCGATCTGTTCCTCATCCTCCGCCGGCGCAAAGGTGCAGGTCGAATAGACCAGATGCCCGCCGGGCAGGAGCATATCGGCGGCGGCATCCAGGATCCCGCTCTGCCGCTTTGCACAGAGTTCGACCGCTTCCTCCGACCACTCCGTAACCGCCTCCGGATGCTTCCGGAACATCCCCTCCCCGGAGCAGGGGGCATCCACCAGGATCCTGTCGAAAAAGGCCGGAAAACGCACTGCCAGTTCATCGGGGGAGTTGTTCGTGACGATCGTGTTCTTCAGTCCCATCCGCTCCGCGTTCCGGGACAGGATCCCCGCCCGTGCGGGATGGATCTCGTTGGAGATAAGGAGACTGCCGTCTCCCGCGAGGAGGCTTAACTGAACGGTCTTGCCGCCCGGCGCGGCGCACAGATCGAGGATCCGGTGCGGTGCCCCGTCTCCGTCCAGCAACAGTCTTGCCGGTGCCATGGCGCTGGCTTCCTGGATGTAATAAGCCCCTGCTTCGTGGAGAGGATGCAGGCCCGGCTTCGGATCGGCGTCTTCCTCATAGCAGTAACCGTCCGGTTCCCAGGGAACGGGATCCGCGGAAACAGGGAAAGGCAGGATCTCCCGGTCCGCTCCCCGTGCCGTGTTGAGGCGGAGCGAATGAACCGGGGCATCACGATAGGAATCGATAAATGAATCGCAGACGGGATCCGTCAGATCCTCCCGCATCCGTTTGAGAAACGCTGCCGGGAGATCCTCCGGGACTCTGATCGTCGGGAGTGGCTGTTTCTTTTTCACGTCTGATGAGTCCGTTTCCACTCTTTGATGTATTCCAGCCGCTTGGCGAACTCCGGCTCCCGGCCCTGATCCGTAGGTCGGTAATAGGTCCGGTCAAGCAGGGAATCCGGCAGGCATTGCAGCGTGGTGAGCTTGTCTTCATAGTCGTGGGCGTACTGATAACCCTTGCCATAATCGAGTTTGCTCATGAGATCGGTCGGCGCGTTGCGGATCTGCAGCGGGACCGGCTCCGCCAGCTGCTCCAGGGCATCCTCTTTGGCCGCGTTGTAGGCGACCTCCATGGCATTGGATTTGGGCGCCAGAGAGAGATAGACCACCGCCTCGGTGAGATGGACCGAGCACTCCGGCATGCCGATGAGACGGCAGGCCTCAAATACGGAGGTGGCCAGCTGCACGGCCTGCGGATCGGCCAGTCCGATATCCTCGGCCGCCATGCGGGTGACACGCCTCGCGATGTAGATGGGGTCCTCTCCGGCCTCCAGCATGCGCGCCAGCCAATAGACGGCGGCATCCGGATCGGAGTTGCGCACGGACTTGTGCAGGGCGGAGATCAGATTGTAATGCTCCTCCCCGTTGCGGTCGTAGAGCAGGGATTTCCTGGAGGTGCACTGCTCGATGATCTCCTTCGTCACGATGATGCTGCCGTCCGGCTGCATATCGCCGTTAGTCACGACCATCTCCAGCGTGGAGAGGGCGCTTCTCGCATCGCCGTTGGCGAAATTGGCGATGAGGTTCAGCATCTCTTCGGAGATCACGATCCTCTCGCCGCCAAAGCCGCGGGGATCGTTCAGCGCACGTTTCAGCAGTTCCACCAGATCCTCCGCCGTGAGTGCGTGCAGGACAAAGACCCTGCACCGGGAGAGCAGAGCGTTATTGAGTTCAAAGGAGGGATTCTCCGTGGTGGCGCCGATCAGCGTGATGCTGCCCTTTTCCACAAAGGGGAGAAAGGCATCCTGCTGCGCCTTGTTGAAGCGGTGGATCTCATCGACGAAAACGATCGTGCGCACGCCGGCGAAGCGGTTGTCCTCCGCCTGCTTCATGACATCACGGATCTCCTTGATGCCGCTCGTGACGGCAGAGAAATCGATGAAATTGGCTTTCGTCGTATGGGCGATGATCCGGGCCAGCGTGGTCTTGCCCACGCCGGGCGGGCCCCAGAAGATCATGGAGGAGACCTTGTCCTCGGCGATCAGCCGCGAGAGGAGCTTTCCCTCTCCCAGGAGGTGCTTCTGCCCCACATAGTCCGCAAGTGTGACCGGACGGAGTCTCGCAGCGAGCGGCTCCGGTACCGTGGCCTGAAATAATGACATCTGCTCCATGGATCAACCTCCCGGGCTATTTTAGCATCTTTCGGACAGCGGTACAACCGCTCGGCAGGGAATGACAGCAGGCCGGGCAAAACCTCTGCGGTCCTGCCCGGCCTGTTTCTTTTGCCTGTTTCGCTGCGGGTCTGTGACCCTTCAGCCCTTACTTCATCGATCGGATCTTGATCTTGTAGGTTCCCTTCTTATCGCCGCAGTAGCCCTTGGTCGGGACACCCCTGATCGTGAACTTGACGGTGCCGGTATTGGCTTTCTCCTCCAGTTCGGAGATCACGAAGTCGGTTCCGTAGGTCAGCGCCTCGCCGCCCCTTGTCATGGTAACGGTCATGGCCTTTCCGATCTCGGCTTCCGTGTAGGCCTTGCCCTTGTATTCCTGATCCGGGATCGTCACGATCGCTTTGGACAGGTCGTTGGCGACCAGGAGGAAGCTTGCTGTTGCCGTTTGCCCTTCATAGAAGCCCTTCCCCTTGATCGTGACCTCGACCTCGGTCCCCGCCGGCAGGCTCCAGCCAGGATTGATCGCGGAACCTGCTGCGACAGGCTCCGGCAGATCCTCCCACTTGCTGCGGTTCTTTATCCGGACCGTGCCGGACGTGCCTTCACCGTAGCCGAAGGATTTGATCTTGGAGACGGTGTTCGTGGTATCCGTCAGCGGATAGTAATCTGTCCCGGACTGCAGCGTCTGCCCGCCGTCGTTCGTCAGCGTAAGTTTGGTCTTGGTATGCTGTCCCGTCGTGTCAACCTTCCAGATCAGATCCGTCGCCGACAATTCAGCGAAGACGCCGTTTTCGATCGTATAGGTCCTCGACGCATTGCCTGCGTAGCTGCCCTTGAACTTCACCGTGACCGTCGGCGCGATGCTCTTGTTGCTCGTATTCACCGCATCAAACGCCGCGGGCTTCGTGTTGTTGGACCAGGCCAGCGTGTAATCCTTGCCGTTGGTCAGCGTCGCCGTCACACCCTTGTAGCTGTAGACGACCACCGGCTCCGGCTTCACACCTCCCTTGAAATAATGGTACACAGGCGTTGTATCCTCCGAGTCTCCCCAGAGCGCATCCGCGGCAGGACGTTTGATCGTGAACCGTCCGCCCTGCTTGTCCGCAGCGGCATCGGCTGCCTGGATGCCAAAGGTCATCTTCTTGGTGCCGGTGAAACGTCCCTTGCCGGTGAAGGTCACATTCGCCGTGCCGGGCTCCGTATTCTTCTGGTAGGTCACAGTGTAGTCCCTGCCGTTGACCAGCGTGTATATCGTTTCCTGTCCTTCACTATCGGTCTCTTTGATCGTCAGCACGATCCCGTTGTTATCCGCAGGCGCGGCCGCATCCGCGGGACCGGCGACGAAGAACGGCTGTCCGCTGTAGATGAACTTCTTCTTTGCGGTATCGTAGTCGTTGTCCTTATAAGGTGCAGAGGCGCTGAAGTCTTTCGGGAACACCACCTTGCCAAACTGCGTACCGGTGATCTTAAAGGTCTTCTTCAACGTGCCGTAGTACCTGCGGATCCCCTGATAGGTGACCGTCACCGTGCCGATCTCGGTGTTGGGGCTGTAAGTTACGGTATAGTCGGTGTCCTTCGTCAGAGGCTTCCGCTCCTCACCCTCCATGTAGTAGAAGCCATTGTCATACGCATCCTGGGTGACCGGGCTGCCGGTATACGCAACCTCGTTATTGAACTTAATGTCATTCTTCATCTTGCTGAAGTTCGTACCGGTGATCTCAAAGGTCTTCTTCTGGGCGCCGGTGTATCCGCCGATACCGGTGTAGACGACCGTAGCTTTGCCGATCTCCACATTGTCGCTGTAGGTCGCGGTGTAGTCGATGCCCTTCCTCAGAGGTTTCTTCTGTGCGTCTTTCCCACTGCCGACTGTGACGTAGAAGCTCTCTTCATACGCATCCTGGGTGATCCGACTGCCGGTATACTGCACCTTGCTGTTAAACTTTTTGCTGTCACTCTTTACCGACGAGAAGTTCGTCCCGTTGATCTTAAAGGTGGCCGTCTTCGTGCCGACGAACGGTGCGATACCGGTGACCGTGACGGTGGCCGTGCCGATCGCGGTATTGTCCGTGTAGCTCAGCGTGTAGTTCTGCCCGTACACCAGCGTGTCATTCCCGCTCTTGACGGTAAAGACAAACGCATTGCCCTTATTATCCAGCACTCTCGTCGAGTCGGCAGTCAGCTGTGCATCCTCCAGCACAAATGCCAGACCCCGCCCTGCCTGTGTTGATGTGTACTTCTGCGCCGGGATGGCCGGGAGCTTCACCTGCGAGATCTGGTGCACCTTCTCGATGATCGTCTCCGTGCAATAGACGGTTCCGGTGTAGTTGCCCGTGCCGGTGACCGTGATGCGGTATACGCCCTCCTCCTTGGGCTCGCAGGCTTCATATCTGTTGGACGCGTTCTTCTTCTCGTACGTCAGCGTGTAATCCTTATTCTCACGCAGCGTCACCGCCCTGCCGCCGGCCTGCATCGTCACCTTGGGCTTGCCGTACTGCGCCCTGCCGTTCGCGACGAGACTGAGATCCGTCACCTCCGCTCCGGCGATGGAGGCCGGGACGATGGCAAAGGTCACGGATGCCGCACCCGTGAAGTTGCCCCTGCCGGTCACGGTGACGGTCGGGGCGATGCTGGCGCCGCTCTTGTTCACCGCATCCGATGCGGCCACATTGGTGTTGTTCTTATAGGCAAGGGTGTATTCGCCTTCCGCCAGTTCCTTCGATCCGAAGTATACATGGACCTCGGGCTTGATCGCCGACCCGGTATATGTCTGATCCTTGATCTCCTCGACCCAGACGGAATCCATCGAACGGATCTCGATCGTGGTATCCCCCTGCACCGTGACGATGGCACTGCGGTTTCTGGCGACGATCTTGCCGTTCACATACCAGAGGTAGCGCGTGTATCCGGGTCCGGGCTTGAGTGTGAGCTCCGAGAACTTCGGGATCTGCTCACCGCTTTTCAGTCTTCTTGTGACCGGGACCTCCTGTGCGTTGATCTCGGTGTACTCCGCGATCACGCCGTCGCCCAGCGTAACTCTGCAGGGCTTGCCCTTAAAGATCGGATACAGGGTGAGATCATCCTCGGGGACCGTCACGGACAGACTCGCCCCGTCTACATAATAGGATCTCTTGCCCACCTGCTTGATCCAGTGGTCCGGAACCTGATTCTCATCCTCGACCTGCGCAAATTTGAATGAGATCCCCGACCGGTACAGTTCTCCGTTCTCAAAGCCCTCCGGATAGATGATCGTACCGCCGTTGCTCACGCTCTCATCCACCGTCACGCGGTATAGATCCTCGACAAACACGGCATGGATCGTCACAGGTTTCTGGTTCATCAAAAAATCGATCGACCCGTCCTGAGAGGTTCTTGCAGCCGTCCCCTCCTCGGTGATCTCCCAGTGATCGAGCCGGAAGCCCTGGTGAGGCACCGCGATGAGTTTGACCGAAGTGCCGTTCTCATAGTCAAAGGTCTCATTGGTGATCCCCGACTTCCGCACAGGCTTGGTCATGGTGACGGTGCCGCCCTCTTCTTCGCCCACCGGATCCGAGACGACCGTCAGGCCATAGGCCTGCGAGCGGATATTGATCTTGGCAGGATGCAGGATCACGTCGTAATTGAGACAGATGGTATTATCCTGCCATCCGAGCGTTTCCAAAGCCGCCGTGTAGGTGCCGGGGGCCGTCGAATTATTCAAAGCGACATCCATCGATCCGGCATTATTCTTGAATTTCAGCCGGACGATATCCGACAACCGGTCCTCAAACCCGAGGGAATAGCCTTCCAGAAGTTTCATTTCGGGCAGCTTGCCCTCCACATCGCCTTTGCGCAGCTCCAGGCCTTCCTCGGTCACACCGACCTCGATCCGCCGTTTTCTTATGGTATAATTATAGGTAAAGGTCTGCTCCTCGTCATATCCCTCCAGTTTCACCGTGATCTCCCGATTTCTGACCTGATACGGGTAGGTGTTAACCCAGGTATCGTTGTCCGGTCTCACCTGTGTACTGAAACCATTCTCGTGGGTCTCATCCGTCAGCAGCTCCTCCACCGTGTGTCCGGCCTCATTCCTGTAGTAGCGGTAGAAATCGATCCGCATGGTGTCGCCGTACGCAAAGGTATTGGCGACCCTGCCGTTCACATCGGTGAGGACCGGATAGATCACCTCGTCGCCGATAACGATATACTGCACATCGCTGGTATAGGAGCCGAAGACATCATCGCCCAGATACATGATCGTGACCCGGTATCCGCCGTCGGCAAGCTCCGCCACATTCTCCGCGTCCGAGAGCTTTGCCGTCGCCTTGCGGCTCCCCGCGGGGACCAGCGGCACGGTGTAGATCTGGCTGTTGCCGTCCTTCTCCAGGACGAACCGCACCTGACCGCTGGGGGTGTTGACACAGCTGGCCATGGCGGGCTTCAGTGTCACCTCCACCTGCGGGATCCTGTCGGTCGCTGTCGCGATGATCTGATCCACCGCCACATCACGCATTCCGAAGTCGATATGCAGTTCCCCGGTGTAGGCTGTCACTGTGGACAGCTTCTGCACCTTTTCATCGTAGATGACCGCTTCCACGCGGCACCGGTAATCCCCGGCCACACTGCCGGTAGCCTCTTCGAAATGCAGTAATTCCCCGTCCGCTCCGTCCCTGTAGGACAGATCGGTCCACTTTTTGCTTCTGGTATCATACTTCTGCCACTGGCAGGTCACCTGCCGAAAGGCGCTGAAGTTTCTCACATCGGTCACGATGTCATAGACCCTGTCCGGGAAGATCGTATAAGTATCGCTGTCGATCCCCCGCACCGCCAGATCCGGATAGATATTCCCGGAATGGGTGTAGGCCTTGATCTGCTCGCTCGCAAGCGACAAGGAGGGCGGATCATGGGGGTCCCTGCGGGCCTCGACATAGTATTCGTAGGCCACACCCGGGGCCAGCGGTGTCGTGGTGTCGTCATAATTAACGCCGTTGTCCTCCCAGGAATAGTCATAGGTGCCATTCTTATTCAGTCTGCCGCCCACGGTGGAGACCCGTCCGGCGTGCGCCGTGGCCGGGACCCCGTCCGTCGTGACGACGCGGTAGATATCGAAATACTCCGCCTGGGACGGATCCTCATACTCCCATTCCAGCATGATGGATTCGTCTGTGGAAGCCTGGAAATCCTGCCTCAGTTCCACCGGCATATACGGCGGTTCCATGACATCGGACACCATATAATCCACCACCGGATACCTGATCTCCTGATTGTTGGCATCCCGATAAGATCCTTCATGGGTAAAGAGCTTCCAGCTGAGCCCATAGCCAAGCTTCTCCGCCTCCTGCGGCATATCCACCATCGTGGCCGAAAAAGAACTGCCGTTGGTCGTGGTCCTGACATGGCCGCTTCCCTGTTCAGTCCCGCCGGTTGCGCCGATGATCGTCCCGAAGAGACCGCCGCCGGCAGAGAAACTCGCCTCAAAGGAATTCTCCGTCGTGTTGTTTTCGCTCGTGCTCATTTCAATGGCCTGGGTCACAGACCTGCCCACGCGCGAATAATTGACCGCAGCCCAGTCCCCGGTAAAGACGTGCGTATTCGTATAACCGTCCGCGCTCACCGGATAGGTTGCGGGATAACCCACCTGATGATTCAGATCGATCTCCGGCAGCTGATCCGGATACTGTGCGGCGATCTCACGGTATCTCCCCAGTTCGATCGTGGTGACGCAGGGATTCTTCGGGAAGCAGATCTTCTTTTGAATGGTAAACGATTCCCCGGTGTTCCTGTCGATATACTTCATGTCATACTCGTAGATCTCCGTGGGGATCGAGTAGAAGATCACCGCATCCTCGCCGGCCCTGGTGGCGTATTCCGCCGTATAGCTGATCTCCGATACTCTCTCAAATTCTTCCGTATAATGGTATTCTTGCGACATCTCCGACTCGATCTCGCCGATCTTCACGATGACATTGATATTCGCCGTCGTCTTCTGGTAGGCGCCGACGGAGATCGTCGAGGTACTCGTATCGCCGGAACCGCTGCCGGTCGTACTGCCGTAGGACGTCTCGGATTCCCCGTAGGCTCCGGACAGACCTTCCTTGTTCACCAGATCCTTGTAGTGCGGCGGAGAAGACAACACGGCCAGGACCATGGGATCCGAATAGAGCACATAATGGTTGCCGGTATAGGTGGCATACATGGTGTCGTCATCGGTATTGAGGACGGCAAAGACCGTATTGTATCCCGGATCACTGTAATCCGTCGGCATCGTAGGGCCCTCGGAACCGGAAGAGATCGCACCGATATAACGACCATTCCCATAGTCATTCAGAATATGATAGAAAGCCGTCTGTTCTCCGGTACCGTTTAAGTCCGCCACCTGAAAACCATATGCCAATGACAAAGCCGATCCTGTAACAACATTACGAGGCGCTGTTCCCGTGGACACTTTGACCAGCGAACCCTCACTGAATTGGACAGCGCTGAATCTGTCTTCAAAAGCGGTGTAAGGGGTCATGAAACGGTGATTGAGATAGTACAGTTCCAACGGAAAATGGATCAGAGGGTTCTGTGCATACCTGGTGTTGTATACAGATGTCGTATGGAGATCCTGGTTTTTGGCAACCCCTGTGAATCTCTCCCTGACTGCGTCATACTTATAAACGTACAGTGTTGTGGGATTTCCGTCATAACTACCAAGATCATATCTGTTGATCGCCATGACACCCAGGAAAGAAGTCTGCTTTCCGCCCATCCTTTCATTGAAGATGATGACGGTAGCATCGTGCAGTTCTCCGGGCACTTCGTTGTCCCAGCTTAAGTCAACATCTGTTTTCCTTGCCAGCATATTTGCCCGGGAACCGTTATACACCGTGACTTTGCCGTCATCACCGACCGCAAGATCATCGATCCCGTCTCCGGTCACATCCCCGGCATCTATGGTGACAGCCTCTCCCTGGGTCTGAATGGTGTTGCGGATCTCCCAGTTACCGGCCACATCACAGATGTCTTCACTCCGGGACGTTCTGTTGATCAATGCATAGACCTCCACGCGGCCGCCTGCTTCTGAACTCGGATTGTAGACTGCGATCTCATCCACTCCGTTCCCGTCAAAATCGCCGGTGACGACCTTCATATGGGCGACGGCCTGATACTTTGCATTCATTGCAGATGCTTCCTCAGCACCGTAAAAGTAATTGCCCATATTCTCAGACCAGCGAAATCCGAGGGCGACGCTCGAGCCCGAAACATTCGTCTTCGCATCGACCACATTCAGCAGGTATTGCCGATTATCCTCATCGAAGCGCACCATCGCAAACTGGTTCTTCTTGCCCTCGGTATTGCCGTCGAAATTACCGCCGGCCGTGACGTTCATGAAATTTCTCTGCAGAGGCTCACAGTTATCCGAATCGTATGTCTTCCCTTCCACATCGGCGTATCTGAAGTCCGGCTTTTCCATATGCAGATAGATATTATTCCCGCCGACACCGAAATTTGTGCTCATGGCAGAATGTGTAGTGGAAGAAAAGATATCTCTGGCATCCGTGCCACCGATGTAATCCGTTTGATTCGACTGTGTCTGTCCGGAAGCCGTAAGGCCAATGAGCGGTGTCTTTGACTTATCGGTCCCAAGACCCCGCCAACACCTCAAAACAATGCGATAATTGTCCGCTCCCGCACCGGATGCAAGATTACCGGCGCTTGTTCTGTCACCGTACGCATTAACAATTCCCATGGTCCTTCCGTCATTCTGCAGCACTTCGTGGCCCCACTCTAATTAATCTATATCTGTACCACCCAAATTGAACGAACCATTGAGCGCCAGCATCGAGACTTCCGTGATCGCTTCATGCGCACTTCTCGTTGTCTTATAGCCGAGATAGATTTTCTTGCCGTTGTTCCCCTGATTCATGTTCTGCGGATTGCCATTAACATCTGTCACGATGGAGTAACCACGATCCGTCAGCTCACTTTTTGCCTCTTCATCAGAAGTACCCACGCCAAGCACGAGCTCGGACAGGTAATTATCCACTTCTTCAGAATTGGAATTTCTCCGTGTCCCGGTTTCGGGGCTGTAGCCGGTGCCGTTCCGGTAGGTCATGAGGAATTCGCCCTCTCCCTGGGGCGCATTATCATAGGTATAATGCTTACCGGTCGGTTCCGTCATATCCTCACCGATGATCGCGCTGCCGGGCATTCCCATGGTCGCCACGAAGACTTCATCGGACTGCTGCAGTGTCGTGGTGATCTTCCCGTAAGGATTGGTCGAGGTATCATCCTCATCGAAACCCTCAGGCATCTTATCGGTGTTGATACCGATCGCCTTCAGGGCGTCATAGCCCGAGGAGTTGTTGCCCGAGGACGCGGCTTTGGCCTGCGTCGCCGCAAATTCCTGCGGGATCATGCCTGCCGTGAGCATCATCGCCAGCACGATCGCGAACACGCGCCTTTTTAAGGTCTTTCCTGTCTTCATGTTCCGTTCCTTCCTTTCCCTTGTGGCTTTGCCGTAGTGCGATGGGGGGGGATATGCAGCCTTTTCAGGCTATAGTTTACCGATTTACACGAATTATAACGAAACGGAAAAAGATGCGATACATACTAAAAGTATACTCTTCAAAAAGATCCGATCCGGGAGCGAAAAAAACGCCGGAGAGATGTTTTCATTATCTCTCCGGCACTTTGTTTTTTTGATTTCATACCTGCTGCAGCAGCTGCGACTCGATCTTTCGCACTTCCTCCAGCGGCACCTTGGTGCACTCGCTGATCTTTTCCGGACTGTCGCCGGAGCGGAGGAAATTTGCCACGATCTCCATGAGGTTCTTCCTGTTCTTCTCCGCTTCCTGCTCCTTGCCGATCTCCTCACCGATTTCCTGATAATGTTCAACGATCCAATCGAATCCGTTTTTCATATCACATTTTCCTCCTTCATTCGTTTCTGCAAACCCGTATTTCCGTAAAGCAGCATACTCGTTGATCACTTTGTATGCATCTTCATCAAGATCCTGATAGTCCGTGTTGCCTCTCAGCAGCCGGATCAATGCTTCGCCGTCCCATGCGCATCTCAGTACGTCCATCACCTGACGTACATCGGTCCGGAAGCGGCTCGTCACATCTTCTGTCAGTTTTGGCAGTTCCACGATATTGATCCGGTAACCGCTGATATATGGGATCAGTGCCTCCGGCACATGCTCCGTATCCAGCATGTCCGTCAGATCCCTCGGTCCGTCCCAGACCTGTGCGGCACTGAGCACGATCGTCACCACCGGTAATATTTTAGCATCTTTCGGATAACGGTACAACCGCTCTCCGCGGCTGAGTGTTTGGATTTCGAGATCCTTATCCCTGATCTTCTGCCGGATATCTTTCTGGATCGCCCGCACCTGCCTCCGGTAGTCTGCGAGGTCGCTCTCCAGGATCCTTACCGGCAACTCGTAATCCACAGTTTCCTGACTTTCCTCGCCGATGATGGCGAAACCCACACCGAACGAGGTCATTTTGATGACATCTCTCGTGCGTCTCCCCGGATGCGGATCCACATCCGTCAGATCCTCTGCACGCAGGATCTGTTCTCCGCCGAAGCAGATGCCGTTCACCAGATCGGCGAACCGCTCCGGATCGGAGAAGAATACTTTGTTGGCGGAATCTTTTCTGCCCATACACCTTCCTCCTTTCTGATCATGGCAACAGTTACGCCCGGAAAGCGGAGGACAGTGAAAGAGACTGTGGATCCGATCGTGAATAAACCAAAAGAGAATAATAAAGAAAAAGAATAAATGAGTATACCTTAATCGTTCACGTTGGAATCAGATGGGGAATTCCCTGATGACCGTGCCTCGTATTCCCGAGTGCGGAAAGGATAGCACATTCCGGAGGTATGTGTCAAGAGAGCATACCGGATTCCCTCACGTCACCAGATATCGCCGGATGTCACCGCGCTTCTCGAGGGCGAGCTTCTCCTTGACCGCGGCGACAAGCTTCTTGGTATAGGGCATGGAGATATAGAGCATGTCGCAGATCTCGCGGTCGGAGCGGAATTCGCCCATGAGCTTCGCGACCTCCATCTCGCGGTCCGTGAGCGGCTGCGGCAGGGCGCCGAGCCGTTCTTCATCGAGTTTGCCGCCCGTGCTCGCGGTGCCGTACAGCCCCAGATAATGCTGGATCCGCGCGAAGAGCACCTTGCCCGCGACGGGTTTCTTGAGATAGTCGACGACATTCATCTCGAGGCCGCGGATCTCGGACATCTCGTCCGTCATGCCGGTGAGGAATACCACGGGGATCGCGCGGGTCGTATCATTCGCCTTGAGGCGGTCCAGCACCTCGTAGCCGTCCATCCCGTTCATGACGATGTCCAGCAGGATCAGATCCGGCAGCGCATCCGGTGCAGTCCCGGCAAGCGCCGCGAGCGCCCCCGCTCCGGCGGTATATACCTCCACCTCGTAGAGCGCCTCCAGCTGCTTCTTCATCAGCTCCAGGGATTCGGTATCGTCATCGATGATCATCACTCGCTTACGGTTCATACGCTCCCTCTTACTTCCTTAAGAAATCTCTCCAGTCCACGGCGCACGCGCGCATACTCATCCAGATAGACCTCCTTGGCCTTGCCGGCAAAGGTGTCATCCTGCCGGTATTCGATCGTCTCGGAGAGCTGCGCCAGCAGATGGGCGCCGACGCCCCGCGCGATCGATTTGACGGAATGTACCTGCAGATAGTATTCCTCCGGTGTCTCTGCACGGTCGAGACGCTCGATGGTCTCTCCGGCATACTGCTCAAACAGCTCAGCACGCATCAGGAATTCCTCCGCGCTGCCGGCATTGTATTCCAGCGCCAGCCGGAGATCGATCCCGTAAGGCATGAGGGTCTCCTGATAGCTCTCCAGTTTCGCGCGCGTAAGGCTCCCCTCTGCCGGATCCCCAAGCGGCACCACCTTATCCGGGAGAAAGCCCGCGATCGTATCGAGCAGTACCGACGAACTGACCGGCTTGGACAGGAATCCGGAGAAGCCCTGCCCGAGCAGCCGCTCCTCGACGCCGTTCATGATGTCCGCCGTGAGGACCACGACCGGCGCGTGAAAATCCGGGTAATCGCTGCGGATCCGCTCCAGCGTCTCCGCGCCGTCCATTCCGGGCATCCTGAGATCCATGAGGACCAGATCATATTCCTTGATATCGATCATCTCCAGCGCCTCATAGCCGCTCTCCACATCATCGATTCGGATCAGCGTGGGCTCCAGAAAGGCCGAGATCACCTTGCGGTTGAAGGCATTGTCATCCACCACGAGGATCTGTGCCTCCGGCGCGATGAACTGCCCGTGGTGTACATGCCCGGACTCTTCCGCGTCCGTCTGTCCGTGCGACCCGTCTGTGCTGCCGGCTGCGATTCGCTGCGGGAGGTGTACCGTAAAGGTCGTCCCCTCATTCAGTTTGCTCTCGCAGGTGATGCTCCCGCCCATCGCGTCCACGAGTTCCTTGACGATCGCGAGTCCCAGTCCGCTCCCGCTGGTCTCCCGGTAGATCTCCTGCACGCCGCGCTCAAAGGGTTTGAAGATGGTCCCCAGATATTCCGGCGCGATCCCGATCCCCGTGTCGCTCACCAGGATCACCAGCTCGTCACTCCAGCGGATCGCCAGGCGGATGCAGCCGGCCCTGGTATACTTCACGGCATTGCTTAACAGATTGTTCGTGATCTTGCGGATGACATCCTCATCGCCCTTCAGACAGGAGGGGACCGCCTCATCCAGCTCGTACAGGAACAGGAGGCCCGCCTTATCGGCCTGCACCTTCCAGGCGCGCGCCGCTTCTTCGAAAAGTCTGCCGGGCTCCCAGGGCTGCTCATGCAGTTCCATCCGGCCCGCTTCGATCTTCGTCAGATCCAGCATGTCGTCGATCAGTGACATCAGGATGCGGCCGGAGGCGTTGCTGTCGCCCACCCAGTCCCGGATCCGCGCGGAGGAGGTGTTGGAGACGATCAGTTCATTCGTCGCCATGATCGTGTTGAGCGGCGTCCGGATATCATGGCTCATCTTCGCCAGGAAATCGCTCTTGGCGCGGTTGGCCTCCTCTGCCGCGAGGATCGCCTCGTTGAGCTCCTGCTGCTTCCTGCGGTAGACCCTGATCTGGAGGTACATGGTGAGCGAGAGGCTTAAGGAGACGATCGTCTCGCACACCACCACATCCATCACGCGGACCTCGCCGCTGTCCTTCAGGAAGGTCGTGACGGGATGGTAATAGGTATACATGCACAGCACGCCGTACCAGACAAGCTCCAGCAGGATGAAGAGCGGCACGGCGATGCCGTCCAGCAGGAACGCCGTGAACACCGTGGCAAACACAAAGAAATACGGCACACCGCCGAAATATCCGCCGTTCGTCAGATAGAGAAATGTGAACAGGACGAGGAAGATGATGACGACGGTCAGGATCATCGCCAGCCGGTAATTGCCGGTCCAGCGCGTATAGTACATGAGCGCCAGGGAGATGAACACCCCGGACATGCATTCAAAAAAAGACAGGAAGCCGAAGCCGGCAAACAGGTTGTAGAAAGCGGTAAAGATGCTCACAAGGATCCCGCAGACCGCGAGGATGTTAAACGCGGCAACCTGGATCTCGCTCCCCGGCGGGACAATGAGCTCCTTCAGCCTGATCAGCAGCTTTCTGTCTGTTTTCGCGGCCTCTCCGGGCCCGTTCTGCACCTGTTTCATATCATCCATTATACAACGGTTTCCTATCGGGAAAAGGTACTAAAAGTATACAAGATTTCGAACGCTTCTTGACAAACGCCCCCGTATCTGCTATTTTAGGACTCACTTCATTTCTGTAACGATGATCCCACGCAGCAATAGTCTCTGATGACGCGCATCGCGCGGCGTCCTGTTTTTGTCATTCCCCATTTTTCCGGAGGTATTTATGCGATCAGACAAATTGGAACAGCGTGCGGAGGAGATCATCGACTCCGCCGCGGAACTGGTACTGCCGAAATTCGTGTCCGGCAACCGGCTGGACGCCCTGCGGGAGCGGGAAGCGCTCCTGATCCCGTGGCTCGATCTGTATCTGTGCTTCTATCTGCCTTTCCCCGAAGCCTCGACACAGGAGAAGAACGCGAGCATTCTCGTCACGAAGCCGCTCTTTGAACGGATCGGTCTTTCCTGCGAGGAGCTCCTCGCCCGCGCCGTGCAGAATCTCTCAAGACAGACACTGCTGATGCCCCTGTGGGAGATCCTGGCTTCGTTCGCACCTTTCAACGGGGATCTCGCGGAATTCGCCGAGGAGACCGATCCCGCCTTTCCCGTGTGGTTCGTATCCAACCGGGATAAGGCCTTCGGCGCCGCGGCGATCCTGTGCGATGATGTGAGGGAACGGCTCTCGGGACTTTTGGGGAGTAACTATCTGATCCTCCCCTCTTCCGTGCATGAGGTATTATGTGTCTCCGAGGAGGACGCCTCCTCGGCGGGCACCTTCTCCGATATGGTGCGGGAGATCAATTCGATGTGCGTGGAGCCGGACGATCAGCTCTCCGACCATGTCTATTACTGCCGCGACGGTGTCATTTCCTGCGCGGTCTGAAGCGGCTGTGACAGCCGTGCCTTATTATTTCCTGCGCGGTCTGACGAAGAGCAGATAAATCCCGCCGCCCACGATCACGGCGCCGCCGAGGATATTGCCCAGCGTGACGATGATGAGATTCATCAGAAAGCCGGGGACGAGGCCCGTATCGCCGGAGAGCAGCATCCCGGCGGGGATGAAATACATGTTGGCGACGCTGTGCTCATAGCCGCACAGCACGAAGAGCATGACGGGCAGGCAGGTCCCGATGATCTTGCCTGCCGCGTCCGTGGCCGACATGGCGAGCCACACGGCGAGGCAGACGAGCACATTGCACAGGATCCCGCGCAGGAGGCCGTCGCCGATGCTTATGGAGCATTTCGCGCCCGCCGTATC
>JAFXTJ010000087.1 GCA_017535945.1 Lachnospiraceae bacterium | reverse complement strand
TATGCCGAATATGTTGCTACAGGCGATAACGGGACCGTGGAGTTCGGGTACGATGAGGATATGGGGACCGGCAAAAACCAGCGTCTCCTGAAGCAGGGCGGCAACCTCTTCCTGACTTCGCTGGCACCTGTGGTCCAGGTCGTCGCGAAGAGCCCTAAAGAGGACGGGACGAACAGCGTCTATCAGGGCACCTTCTTCACGCTGGATGAGGCGGCTAAAGAGGTCGACAAGATCGGCGTTAAGGTCAACGGCAGTTATGCGACCGACGTCACCTATACGCTGCTGCAGGATGTGAATGTCACGGTTGACAGGACCGGCGCGAACCATGTTGTGACAGCGCTCAACGGTACCCCTGCGGCGAAGATCCCGCTGCCCAAGGCGATGCGTTCGCTCCTGATCAACGGGCAGAGGCAGAACTACGCGATCGCCTTTACCGGAGGGACCTTTGCGCTTGCTTCCAATACCATGCTCCAGAATGTGGAGCTCGTGTATCTGAAGAAGGTCCCGGGGGGACCTGTGGATGGTTACACCGCGCAGCCCTACGCCGTGAATCTGGGGACCTTTACACTGGATTGGTGGACGCAGAGCAAACTGCCGTTTGACAATACGGTCGGCAGGATCTCCGGTAACGGTGCGCTGAAAGTGTGGCCCGGGATCAGCCTGAGTGCACAGAGTGTTGCGGTGAAGGATCTGACGCTGCAGGCGCAGGAGGTGGAGCAGAATGGCGTCAGGATCCTGAACACGTCGAAGCTGTGGGCCGGCACGGACATCACGGTGAGCAACCTCGCGACCTTTGGCGGGGATACACGCCTGTTTGCCGGCGGAAAGATCACCATGAATGACGTCCTGCTGGATCTGGATCCCGGCGAGGACCAAAACACCTGCTGGGATGCGACGTGGACGGCTGCTTCGGACAAAAATCCGAAGACCTATCAGATCACGGTGAACGGAACGATCCGCATGGCGGAGGACGATAATACGCCGACTATCTTTAGAAAGGAGTCGGAAGCGCCGGTCGTGGTCGGTACCTGGACCGATGCGGGAGCCGGAGAGGCTGATCCGACAGAGGCGGGAACGGTCCTTGCGGCGGCGCCCAAGGCTTCGGATGCCTGGTTCCGTCCGGCGGCCGGAAAAGACGCGGCCGGTCAGGCTGTGGCGGAAGATACCTTCTTCGTCTACAAGAGCGGCAAAAACATCATCTATGATCCGGGCAAGAAACAGGATCGCGTTGCCGGTCTCGTTTGTTACAGGAATTATGTGGATGCGGACGGCATCAGGATCGATGACGGCGGAGCAACGATCGGCACGATGACCGATTTCCTGACCCTGACAGAGGCGCTCAAGGAAGTGGATAATCTGGCCGCCACCATGGAGCCGGGGAAGGATGACCATGGTGATCCGATCGCACTGAACAAGGGTGTAAAGCTGCCTTACGCGCGATACGACATCATGCTGTATGGTGATACGGATGTCAAAAATGCGCAGGGGACCGCATACGCGGCGCTGACGCTGCCGGCCAAGACCAGTCTGCTGGGGATCGCTTCGGAGGAAAAGACCGCGCTCCGCTTCTCCGGCGGAGTGACCCTGAAGAGCGATCTGGCGCTGACAGGTGACGTGAATCCGGTATCCATGAAGTCCGTGACGGTAAATAAGGTCAAGACCGATGTTCCGACGGCAGCCAATTATACGCTCGGGACGTACCGGCTCACGATCGCCGACACCGGACGGACCTACGGTATCTATGAGCAGGACGGCGTGGAGTATGAAACTGTCGGCAATGTGACGGCGACGGCCGGCAAGGGTGCCCTGATCGTGGAGAACAGCGGAGGGGAAGAAAGTGGCGGATGGACAAATCCGGCGAAACGGCTGGAAATGCGCATTGCCGGCACCTTAAACAGTGATGTGGAACTCGTGCCCAACGCAATGCTCAGCGTGGGCGGCGCGGCCACGGTGGGGACGCTGACCTTTAAATGTGCGAGTAAAGGCATTTATACCACCCAGCAGAGACCGGTCTTCGCAGTGGACAAGGCTCTGACGCTCGGCCTGGTCAGGTCACTGGGGAGTGATCCGGAAAAAGATCTGGGCGGTATGATCTGGAAGAAGGATCTCTCCACGCCGGTCACGGTCAAGGGAGCCAAGGACAGCAACCGGACGATCGCGGTGAAGCGCAGCTACTACGATGAAGAGGGCCAGCTGAAGATGGCGCCCCCGGTCCTGATGCGGCTCGGTGTGGGCATGACGGTACCCGCCGATACCAGGGTCCTCACGGGTACCTGCCTGGATCCTGCCGATTGGGAGTTCTTCGCCGGCAATAACCTGCAGGGTTACGACGGACCTGACGGCACCTACTATGATAACTATCTCTACAAGAACGCGCTCTACACCGGCAGCCCGAAAGCGGGGGCAGGCTGAGCGGGAGCACGGCAACTTAATGTCACACAGACCGCCGGGGGCGCCTGCCCCCGGCGGTTTTGTTTGTATATCTCCGGAGGGTCCTCCGACTTTTCCACGAATGGTACTTGTTGCAGGCAATCTCAGATTTTATAATGAAAGGAGAAGCGGATGGAAGAGCATGAAAACCCGCACGGATTGGTATCCTTTGAACTGGGTGGACTACATTTCGAGTATGATCCGGCCAAGCAGGAAAAAAACATTAGTAAACACGGAATATCATTTCGGGCTGCAGCAAGGGTGTTTTTTGATGAAAACTATTTAGAAGCCATTGATGAAGAGCATTCTATAGATGAGATCCGGTATGATGTTATAGGAGATGCCTCTGCTGCGGGAGGGAAGGGGATGCGAACCGTAATAGGTAATGTGATACAATTCAGAGGAGATGTCAGAGACATATTGTATGTAGTGTACACGGAACGGACAGATCCGCATATGTACAGGCAGGATGAGCAGGTCATTCGGTTGATCTCTGCGAGATTAGCTAATGAATTCGAGAGGGGGTTGTATTATGGTTATGGTCAGATATGAGGAATTGACGGACGAGCAAAAGAGGGAACTCGTTTTTTCGGAAGAAGAACGCAGACAGTTGGATGAAGCGAAATTGAGGCCAATCGTATATGACGAAGATTGTCCGGCAGTAACACCGGAAAAAGCGGTGCAATTTCGACGAGTCCATCCGTCAAGAAAGATTAAGAGTTCGAAATAGTCGGATCCGCAGATAAGTGGACGGATAAAAACCGTGGAATAAGGAGTGAATCCTCCGCCGGGGGCGCCTGCCCCCGGCGGTTTTGTTTCAGAATGGACTTCCATCTCCGTTTGTGCTAAAATGGACTCCTATTATAACATAGGGTAACTGTTTCCGGCGGACGCGGAGCGACCGCTGTCATCGGAACAACCGAACGGGAGATCGTGCGGAGTGACTGCCAATGAGGGCAGCAGAAAAGGGGGAACCGGCATGAAGAGACACACGAAGCAGCTGTTGGCGTGCCTGCTGGCACTGGCAATGCTCGCGACCAATGTGGATGCGGTCTACGCCGCACCGGCAGGCGCCGTGGGCGAAAATGGGGGGGTGCAGACCGTCGATCTGTCTGAAGCCGCCCCGGAAGCGGGTTCCGGGACGATCGTCCGGACCGCGCCGGAGGACGTCGAAGACGAAGACGATCCGGCGGATGAGGAAACGACAGACCCCGCGGAAGAAATTGACGCGGAGGAAACGGAAGAAGTGACGGAGACAACGGTCTCCGATGAGACAACGGGCACGACCGGCGATGAAGAAGCCGCGGAACTGCCCGTTGTTTTGTCTTCCGGGATGCCGGAACGGGTCGGTGACATGGGAGAACCGGTCGCGGAGAACAGCGGCGAAACCGGTTTGGATAACAAGTATTCTATGCGCGGGGGTCCGGGCTCAAACGGCAGCTGGGATGATGAAAATGGATTCGGGGAGTGGAGTACGGTCGGTGTAGATAACACCAGTCCTTATCCCCTGCACATGGGTCACATCGTTGTCACGATCTATGAGGCGCCTGCTGATTCTGCTGACGGGAAGGGTGCTGCCTACATCTGGCTGGATAATGACACAGACGGTATCGCCGCTCATATGGAGCGCGAGCGTATCTATACGGACAGCTTCGCCAATGCGGCCGAGATCATCCGTGACTATGAGCGGAGCGGATATCTGAATGGGGAGAATGTAGAGGAAGGGAACAAGATCACACCGGAAGAAGGAAACGAGTTCGCCTACATGATCTCCCTGGATACGTCCCGTATGGCGAAGTACAACGGAAACGGCGAAGTTGAGTATGAAGAAGGTTCCTCTGTGGCGCATGCGGATCCGACAAACAGGATCGTCGTCTCCGCAGCCGACATCAACGCCGTCTCTGATGACAATGCATCATACGGCGGTTTTGACGCCGGTGATGAAGAAGATGCGGAATACGATCTGTTCGACAAGATCGCTTGCATCGACCTGCAGGGGAATGAACTGAATATTTGGAGTTCGTACAACGAAGAGGAACAAACAGCTGCCGAGCCGATCCGGCTCTCCCTCCCGATCCTCTCCACGGATCAGCCGATCAATGAAGCGAACGAAGAGCCGCTCTACGAATGGTATGGACTTGGAGATGTACAATACCTCTGCGGCGGCCGGCTGCAGATCGATATGCCGGACAATGCGCTGGTCACGATCGACGGCGCGGTCCGTGTGCGGCAGGTCGGGATCTTCACGGGATATGAGGGGGTAAATGAGGACGAAGTCGGCAGTACGATCATCTGCCGCAGCAACAACACAAACAAGAACGGCACCTTTGAATGTCAGGATTTTGAATATCACGGCATGAAGCTCGATGTGATGGGCGTCCGTTTCCAGGCAGGTGCTCATGATCCAAAGCCTGTTTTCGATGAAAACGGGGATCCTGTTGATGAGGATGACGACGGTGAACAGGACATGGACGGCAGCCACGTCTATCTCGGCAAGCCCGATGCGGAGTATGCGATCGATGCCTCTGCGGATCCGGAGAGCAACGCAGAGGACAGAGTGCAAAAGGCCGAGATCTGCTTTTTGGAATATGATCCGAATGTTGATGCTCCGGAGGCTACGATCTCCGATAATGACACCATCGCCTGTCTCTTCGGCAACGGCGTGAACATCGCGCCGGATGTGAACATCCATGCGGACGGCCTCTGGCTGGGCCATGTGAATGTTCGTGTGGAAGCGTGTTATGAAGGTGGCGGAGAGATCCCCACCGGGGAACTGACCAGGGACCGTCTGCCCCGGATCCTGCTGACCGACTCGGACTATGACCAGAATGACACGCGCACGCTCCGGGTCTTCGGCTCGGTGCACAGCGACGAGATAAACGGTATCCCGCTGCTGCAGGTGGGTCTGGAGTCTCTGCACTCCGGTGAAGCGGCTGAGATGAATGTCTCGGATCCGCCCAAGGTCATCTTCTACGATGAGATCGAAGCGGATGAAGCGGAAGAAGCCGGTGCGCACATCAGCGTTGGCAAGCATACCGAGGACGGGTATGAAGTGACCGATCCCACCGGCAATCCCCGTTCGGTCTATGTAGTGGCCGGCGAGCCCCGTGATGAGGGCGAAGGCTATGTGAACGACGATCTCCGCTGGACCAGAAAGAAGCAATACGACGAAGAGACCGCCGGCATGGTCCTCGAGGAGAGGGGCGAGCCCGTCCTGGAGCTGGATTACCTGGAGGGCGGCACCCTGACCGTTAATAACGGTGCGTTCTCTTTCCGTAACGCAATCGGTGCGGACACACAGCCTGAAGAGGCGCAGTTCGAGGACTTCAATGACCTCTCGAGTTTCCTGAGAAACTTTGACAGCGATATCGTCGCGGTCCTGACGGTCAACGGCGATCTCCGGGACGGCGGCAATCTGAACATCTCCTGGGATCGGGAGGATGAGCAGCAGAACCGCGAGACCTACGGCATTACCACTCTCTATGTTGTGAACGGCATGGCGGATGATCCCGAAACAGACGAGATCGAGGCGCCGACGATCGACACTTCCTATGGAAATGAAGGCATGACGGTCTTCTGTGACCGTCCGGATGTCGCGGTCTACCTCGATGATCAGGTCAAGTGGGTGAACAGACGCTTTGATCTGCGCGGCGCGGGCGATATCCTCTTCCTCGGCAGCGAGGAACTGACCGGCGCAACGGTGGCGGACGGCTTTATTGGTTGGATGGATGTCTATGTCCCCCGCGGCACGATCCGTCTGGGCGATCCGCACATCACCTCCCAAGAAGTGATCAGGCTGAATGACTCCCGCCTCGACGCGTCACGCATCTTCGTCCACGGCGGCAACTGGATGGTAGCTGAGACACTGGTCCGCGCGGGCGAGTTGAATAACGGTGAATCCCCGATCCCCGGCATGAACACGCAGGGCGATGCGAGATTCCTGCCCCTGGAGACCGGTGCCGGCACATGGGAGATGGATGACGGCGGCGCCGGCATGCTGCAGATCGTGAAGTACGAGGACAGCGGGGAGAACACTGCCACTGTCAGCCGTCTGGTATCGGATCAGGTTAATGTGATCCGCAATATCCAACCTGAATGGATCGAAGAAGAGGGCGAGATCGAGGGCTTCTATTTCAACACGCTGAAAAAGAATGCGCAGGGCGAGTTTATCCTGAATGATATCTACACGAACGACAAGGCCCCTGAGGGCCGCATCGTGGTCGGTACGGGAGCGGAACTCGATACCGTCCATGGGATCCACGGCCAGTCGAAGTTCATTCAGGTGCCTCATTATGATGAGGATGAGGGTGCCTACATCAAGTGGAATGGCGATCACACGACCGAACCGCAGGAGTCCAGCAACGTCGAGATGCTGGATACGGATGAGATGAGCCCTGTCTATGCGAAGCCGGTCCTGTGGTCAGACGGCGAGGTGCAGATGGAGGGTGCCGACCTTTACGGTCTGGTTCTGGGTACGGACAGCTGCACGGAGATCGCGAGAAATCTGCACATGCTGACCGAAACAGTTAAATCGTTTGTGGATCCGGAGGGCAGGACCCTTTATGTGATGAGACCCGAATCCGGCAGTTATACCTGGCTGCAAGGTGGTGCAACGCTGCTTGTGCAGGCGGGCGGCGGTATCGAATTCAATGAGCCGGGCTTCCTGGGCACGGGTGGTGTCCGGGCTTTTGTGCCGGTCTCGGTTGAGGAGAACGAGAACTGGTATCATGCATTGCGTATCCGCGGCGGCGAGCCAAAGGAGAATGCTTATGCAGCGTTGACAGAAGAACTGGGACCGGTATTGGAAACCTGCCTGCCGGGATTGAACGTGTCGGCGAAAGACTCGAATGCAACATTGCAGGTCGGTATGTATGAGCCGCGTGAGGAAATCCTCGATGGCTGGGTCGAGCCGGTCAATGTATCGGTCTTCTTCAACAGCAACGGAACGCTTTGCTATAGCCAGAAAGGCTACCCGACGGCTTCTCTTGTTGGGGT
>JAFXTJ010000086.1 GCA_017535945.1 Lachnospiraceae bacterium | reverse complement strand
GGAGAGGATCACGGCGCTCCCGGCGATATCGGAATGTGCGATCACCGTGAGATCCCTGCAGGCAGCGAGCGCTTCCTCATCGATCGCCGTATAGCGGCTGTGCGGGATCATGAAGACATCGTCCATCCCGCGCGCCAGCGGCACCTTGCGGTTTAAGATGCTGTGCGGATACACACCGGAAAGCTTCTTATCCAGCATGATCTTTTTGATCCCGTAGTGGTAGTACAGTCCCGCCTGCGCCCCCCAGCAGATGTGGAAGGTCGAGGTCACATTGGTCTTTGACCACTCGAAGACCTCGCACAGTTCCTCCCAGTAATCCACCTCCTCAAAGGCCAGCTGCTCCACCGGCGCCCCTGTGATGATGAAGCCGTCGTAGGTGTTCTTCTGCAGCTCGTGGAACGGATGATAGAAGCGGTTTAAGTGGTTCGGCGAGGTGTTGGAGGACTGATGCGAACTCATCTGCATAAAGGAAATGTCGATCTGCAGCGGCGTGTTCGAGAGCACGCGCAGCAGATGCAGCTCCGTGTCCTCCTTGAGCGGCATGAGATTGAGGATGCAGATCTGCAGCGGACGGATGTCCTGATGCAGCGCCCGGTCCTCGTCCACGACGAAGATATTCTCCTTTTCCAGGATTTCCCTTGCCGGAAGCGAATTCTTTACTTTGATCGGCATGTCTGTGCTTTCCTCCCTGATGACTCCCGCTGATTATGTCCCCGCTGGCAGCGTCCCGGCCTGTGATGCCGCCGCTGATACGCTCTGCTCAATCCCCCGCCGTGCCTCCGCACATCTGCCGCAGTTCTTCCTCCGACACGATCCGGATCCCGAGCTCCTGTGCCTTGGTGAGCTTGCTGCCCGCGGCCTCGCCGGCAACTAACAGCGTTGTCTTTTTGCTGACGCTCCCCGTGACCTTGCCGCCGTTTGCGCGGACGAAATCCTCGGCTTCCTTGCGGCCGAGCGTCGGAAGTGTCCCGGTGATCACGACGGTCTCTCCCGCGAGCGCGTCCGAAGCGGCCTCCGCCTGCGCCTGCTGCATGTTGAGCCCCAGCGCCTGCAGATCGGCGATCATCCTGCGGTTTCCCTCGCTTGCGAAAAATGCCACGAGATCCTCGGCGATGACTTCTCCGATCTCGTTGATCGCGAGGAAGTCATCCATTCCCGCGTTCATGAGATCCGTCAGCGATGTGAAATGCCGCATGAGTTCTCTCGCCGTGCCGACACCGACATTGCGGATCGCAAGACCCGTCAGAAGCCTCACGGCGTCATTCTCCTTGGACTTCTCGATCTCGGCCAGCACCTTATCCGTGTTCTTCTCCTTGCCGATGATGCCGGCATCGATAAGCTCCTGCCTGCGCTCCCTGAGACGGTAGATGTCGGTGACGCTCTTCAGATACCCCTCGCGCACGAGCGCCTCGATCAGTGTATCGCCGAGCCCCATGATGTTCATCGCATCACGCGAGGTGAAATAAGTGAGCGTCCGCATCAGCTGGGCCGGACACGACGGATTGACACAGCGGATATCCGCGGTATCGGGTTCGCGCACGAGCGGCCCTCCGCAGGCCGGACAGCACTCCGGCGCCGTGTAGACGGCGGGCGGCTCCTTGACACAGCCGTTGAGCCTCGGGATGATCTCGCCGCTCTTGTAGAGGCGGTAGTGACCGCCCACGCCGATCTGCATGTCGCGGATATAATCCAGATTATGCAGGGTCGCCCGGGAGACATTGGTACCGCAGAGTCTGGCGGGTTTCCCGGTGTCCCTGTCATGGAAGATCCCGGTAAAGGTGAGCTTGCCGGTGCGGCCCACATCCGTCACGATCTCGTCGATCTCGACGATCTTCTCCTCGGGCGGATATTTGTAGGCGATGTGCCCGGAGCTGTATTTGCTGCCGGCCGGGAATTCCTCCCGCCAGGCGGTGTGATCGATCTTGACCACCGCGCCGTCCAGGTCAAAAGGCAGGTCGCCCCGCATCTCGCCGATCTCGTCGATCGCCGCGAGGACCTCCTCCGCCGTCGTACACGCCCTGTGAAAAACGACCGGCACTCCTGCAGCCGCCAGCCGGTCCATGGCCGCGCAGTGCTCACTCTTCCACTCCGCAGGCCCGTCCTGCACATTAAAGATGAACATCGACAGACCGCGCTTCTTCGTGATCTCCGGATCCAGCTGGCGTAAGGTACCCGCCGCGAGGTTGCGCGGATTGGCCGCCGTCTTCTTCCCCTGCTCCTCCTGCGCGGCATTGAACCGCTCGAAGTCCGCGTGGCTCATGTAGACCTCGCCGCGCAGCTCCAGACTGTCGCAGTCAAAGGGCAGCACCCGCTTCACATCCGGGATCGTGAGCGCATTGAGCGTGACATCCTCGCCGATGAGCCCGTCACCTCTCGTCTCGGCGAGCGTCAGGGCGAGCTCCCCGGCCTCATTCTTCGCATAACGCAGGGTCATGGACAGACCGTCCACCTTAACCTCCACGGAGAAGGTGCACGACGGATGACGCTCCTGCACGCGGTTTACAAAGGCAGCAACATCCGCCTTGTCAAAGACATCTTCGATGGAGAGCATCGGCACGTTATGTGTCACCTTCACACCGGCCTCGCGCTTCGCCGTGCCGCCGATCTTCTGCGTGGGGGAATCCGGCGTCACCCATTCCGGGTGCTCCTTCTCCGCGGCCTTCAGCTGCCGCATCAGCGCATCATACTCCGCGTCGGAGATCTCCGGCGTATCCTCGTTATAATAGAGGTCCATATGATGGTCGATGGTCGCGATCAGCGCCTGATATTCCGAATGATCCATGTACCCTCTCCCGTGTCAGACCGCAGCCTCACGCTGCTGTAAACAAAACCGCAGCCGGTATGTGATGGCCGGCTGCGGATGATCGATCCTGTGCTGTGCGATCGTCTCCTCTGTAAGCGGAGGAGGTTTAGCCCTTTGTGCCGTTCACACCCACCAGCTCGTCGATGGCTCCCACCAGGCTCCCGATCTCGGGTTTGGTCAGCTGCCTGTCGGCGCCCAGCTGTTCGCCCTTCTTGCGCATCTCTTCGTTGATCAGAGAGGAGAAGATGACAACCGGGATGCGGGATGTACTCTCGTCCGACTTGATGAGTTTGGTAAAGCGGTGGCCGTCCATGATCGGCATCTCGATGTCGGTGATGATGCACTGGACATTCTGGGTGAGCGTCCCGTTCTCCACGCAGCTGCGCACATAATCGTAGGCGAGTTTGCCGTTCTCGAAGTGCCGCACATTGGTATAGCCGGCTGCGTCGAGGGATGCCACGATCATCTTGTTAAGCATCTTGGAATCCTCGGCGAGAACGATCGGCACCTCGTTCCTCGGACGCGGTCCCATCGCCGTCACATCGTCCATCTTGAGGCCGGTGGCGGGATTGATATCGGTCACGATCTTCTCGAAGTCGAGGATGATGATCAGACGGTCCTCGATCTTGATGATCCCGGTCGAGACCGCCGCGTCGGTATTGGAGATCGCCTCATTGGGCTTGATGATATCCGCCCACGACACACGGTGGATCCCGGAGACGAAATCCACATGGAACGCGATATCGAGCTTGTTGAAATTCGTCACGATAAAGAGGCCGCCCGGCTCGGACATCCCGCGCTGTAAGCAGTTGCGCAGATCGATGGCGGTGATCATGACATCACGCGGCATAAAGATGCCCTCGATGCTGGGATGCGCGTTGGGGACGGGTGTCACCGGCTGGTACTGAATGATCTCTTTGATCTTGGCGACATTGATGCCATAGAAATGATTGTCTACCTTGAACTCGAGGACTTCGAGTTCATTCGTGCCGGAATCAAGAAGTATCTTAGTATCCATGCCGTTCCTCCGTGAAATGACGGATCGTCGGGGACCCGTCAGAAATGGGATTCAATCCCTAATATTTTACACGTTTCACGATAAAGCGTCAACTGCATTCAAACAAGCCGGTCCGTCACACATTTCACCATGGCGCGGAGCACATCGGAATTGTGGAAGACCCGCTTCTCATAGGCGCTGATCATCGAAGCACGCTCCCGGACGGTCATGGGGACGCCTGCTTCCCGAGCAAGTGTCTCCAGCAGGAGCAGGACGTTCACATGGACCAGCGCTTCCTCCACCCTGCGCAGCAGGGAATAATCCTCATAGGTCGCGAAAAAGGTGCGCTGCAGGCAGTACGCGAAATACCGGACATAGTCCTGCACAGGTATCCCGTCCTCCTCCGTCAGGAAACGCGCGAACATCGCATCCAGCTTCTTCTGACCCTCGATCTCCGAAAGCCGGTCAAACATCTTATAATACCGCCTGCACATGCGGTAAAGCCCGGGCGCGCGAAGCCGCAGATGATCCTCATAAAAGCTGGTGCTCATGAGTTCGTTTAAGAGCATGACGGAAAACGGGAACATGCGGATCCGGTTCACTCCGTGCGCTTCGACCCGCAGGATCTCATCCTGCCTGCGCTTCTGCGCATCCGCGAGTCCGTACAGATATGTGTCAAAATCCTCCGCCGTCGCGATCCCGCCGTCCATGAGCCCGGCGAGGATCTCCTCCCGCCTCCCGGTCAGTTCCTCCAGAAATTCCGGATCATCATTGGTACCGGAGCGCGGCTCCTCCCAGAGCCCCGTTTCCTCCCGCATGGCGAGGCCGCCGTCCGGTTCGGAGGCCGCCTCCAGATAAATCTCCGCGGCATGGATGCAGGAGAGGTCGAGCGTCCGCTCGACAAAGGTGCCCAGATTGGCCCATTCTCTCGGATAGACCCGGCAGACAGCCGGCAGAAAGCCCTCCCCCCGCTTCTTCTGCAGGGCGCACAGGCCGTCGGGATCGAGCATCGGACAACGGAGCGTCAGACGGTTGAACAGACGGTTCTCCCTGCCGTGCACCGCCAGGCAGGCGCGGAGCCCCGTAATGCTCCTTTCCCGCCGGTACTTCTCCTCCGACTCCTCATCCACGGGGATCTTCCAGCCATAGCAGCAGTTTTGCGGGCAATCCGCACCGAGACAGGAAAACCGGTCATACAGGACAGACGTGCGGATCGTGGTCTTCATAGATCGGCGAAATGAAACTGCTTCGTCCCGTCCGCGTAATCACGGACACACTGTCCGCTGCCCTCCATGAGATAGCGGTACACCGTGAGCCCCTCGAGTCCGACGGGGCCTCTCGCATGGATCTTGCCGGTGCTGATGCCGACTTCCGCGCCGAACCCGTAGCGGAAGCCGTCCGCAAAACGGGTGGAGCAGTCACGGTAGACGCCTGCGGAATCCACCAGCGTAAAGAACCGCTCCGCCGCAGCGTCGTCGTCCGTCAGGATCGCATCGGTGTGATGGGAACCGTAGGTATTGATGTGTTCGATCGCCTCGTCGACATCCGCAACGATCCGGCAGGCGATGATGAGATCTCCGTACTCATGCCGGTAATCCTCTCCGGCAAGCGCATCCCCGTCGACCGGCACGATCGCCGCCGTCTCCGCATCCCCGCGGACCGAGACGCCCGCTGCGCGAAGTGCCTGCACAAGCGGCGGCAGGATCCTGCCCGCGATCTCCCGCTTCACGAGGATCGTCTCCACGGCATTGCAGGCTGCCGGATACTGCGTCTTGGCATCCACGACGATTGGGAGCACCTTTCCCTCATCCGCCGTGTCGATATAGATGTGGCAGATCCCGTCCGCGTGTCCCATGACCGGGATCTTGGTATTCTCCATGATATGCCTCACAAAGGCGTTGCTGCCGCGGGGGATGATGAGATCCACGTCCTTATCCAGCCGCAGCACCTCGTCGATCTCCGCGTGATCGGAGACGCGCAGCAGGCATTTCTCCGGGAGACTCGCCTCTGTGACCGCCTGCAGGATCGTCTCAAAAAGCGCGGCGTTCGTGTGCTCCGCCTCGCGGCCGCCCTTTAAGATCGCGCAGTTGCCGCTCTTGATGCACAGTCCCGCGATCTGCACCATGGCATCGGGCCTCGCCTCAAAGATGACACCGATGACGCCGATGGGCGAAGTGACGCGCTTTAGAACAAGTCCGTCATCGAGCCTGCGCTTTAACGTCACGCGGCCCACGGGATCAGGGAGCGCCGACAGCTGCTGCAGTCCCTCCACACAGGCCCGGAGCTTGTGTTCATCAAAGGTGAGGCGTTTCACGATCTGCTCTCCCACACCCTTGCCGGCCGCTTCCGCGAGATCCTGCCGGTTCGCGGCGAAGATCTCTTCCTTTCTCTTCTGCAGTGCCTCCGCTATGGCAGACAGGGCGCGGTTCTTGTCCGCATCCGCAGCCGCCGCCATCCGGGGCGATACGAGTTTCATCTCATGTACGGTCTCACTGAGCGTCATGGGGAGCCTCCTTATCCGAAATTTCCCTTATTATATCAGTAACAAGCCCCCTTGACTACAGGAAAGCATTCCTGTATAATCCTCTTTGTCGCTTTAACGCTTTGAAGCGTTTAAGCAGTAAAGTAACCAAGGGGATCTTTTTTCACAGGGAGGATAACATGTTCATCAAGATTCTGCTGCTCATCGTCTTCTTCGCCGTCATGATCGGCGTCGGCTTCTACTCCAGACGGCACGCCGGCAATGTCAACGACTATGTGCTGGGCGGCCGCACCGTCGGTCCGTGGATCACGGCCTTTGCCTTCGGCACCTCGTACTTCTCGTCCGTTGTCTTCATCGGCTACGCCGGCCAGTTCGGCTGGAAATACGGCATCGCCTCCACCTGGATCGGCCTGGGCAACGCCTTCATCGGCTCACTGCTCGCCTGGCTCGTCCTCGGACGGCGTACCCGCATCATGACGCAGAAGCTCGACGCGCGCACGATGCCCGAGTACTTCGGCAAACGCTATGATTCCAAAGCGCTGCAGGTCGTCGGTTCCATCGTCGCCTTCGTCTTCCTGGTGCCCTATACCGCGTCCGTTTACAACGGTCTCTCCAATCTCTTCGGGATGGCTTTCAACATCCCCTATGCGGTGTGCGTCATCGTCATGGCGCTCCTGACCGCCGTATATGTCATCGTCGGCGGCTACATGGCAACGGCTCTGAATGACTTCATCCAGGGCATCATCATGCTGATCGGCATCTGCGCCGTCATCGGCGCGGTCCTCTCCGGACAGGGCGGCTTTCTGGCCGCGCTTAACAAGCTCTCCGCGATCCCCGCGGACGACGTGGCGGTCCCCGCCCTGCAGGGGGCTTCGGGACTTCTGACCTCGTTCTTCGGACCCGATCCGATGGGGCTTCTGGGCGTCGTCGTCCTGACCTCGCTGGGCACCTGGGGACTGCCGCAGATGGTGCAGAAATTCTACGCGATCCGCGATGAGAAGGCCGTCAAGACCGGTACGGTGGTCTCCACCTTCTTCGCGCTCATCATCGCGGGCGGCTGCTATTTCAACGGCGGCTTCTCCCGTCTGTTCGACTCCGCGGCGATCCGCAAAGCGGACGGCTCCGTAGCCTATGACCTGATCGTCCCGCAGATGCTGGCGACCCTGCCCGATATCCTGATCGGCATCGTCATCGTGCTGGTGCTCTCGGCGTCCATGTCCACACTTTCCTCCCTGGTCCTGACCTCGAGCTCGACGCTCACGCTGGACGTGCTGAAGAAGACCTTTATGAAGGACATGAGCGACAAGACGCAGCTTGTCGTCATGCGGGTGCTGGTCGGCTGCTTCATCGTGCTCTCCTTTGTGCTGGCGCTCAATCCGCCGACCTTTATCGCGCAGATGATGGGCATCTCCTGGGGCGCCCTGGCCGGCGCGTTCCTGGCACCGTTCATGTACGGCCTCTACTCCAAGCGCGTCACAGCCGCCTCTGTCTGGGCGAGCTTCGTCACGGGCGTGGGCATCACAGTCGTCAACATGTTCGTGAAGTTCATCAAGTCGCCCATCAACGCCGGCGCGATCGCGATGATCGCGGGCCTCATCGTGGTCCCGCTTGTCTCCGCCGTCACACCAAAGCTGAAGAAGGAATTCGTCGACGAGATCTTCACCTGCTACGACCAGCGCGTCACGGTCCGCAAGAGCACCTCGCTGGAGGATGACGAGGAATAAGCCCGGCAGACCCGGACAGTTAAATATGCATAAGAAAAAGGTGCAGGCCGTCCGGTCTGCACCTTTTCTTATCTGTGTAACGGAACTGCTGTGCGCTTAAGACTCCTGCTTCCTGTTACGGATCGCCATCAGCGTGTCGATCAGGGCGTCGATCTCCTGCTGGGAGAGCACCGCATTGCTGCCTGCTCCCGTGTCCGCAAAGGTCTGGGAACCGTCGTAGCGGCGCACCATGTTGAGCGTCTCGATCAGCGAATCGATCTCCGACTGCGACAGGACCATCTGCGAATCTGCCCCCTCACCGGAGATCACATACTGCCTGCCCTGTGCCTTTGCTTCCTGCAGGGCACGGATCAGTTCATCGATCTCCTCCTGGGAGAGGACTCCCTGCCGCTCCGTGATGACTTCCTGCAGATGCTTTTCATCCAGCGTCCTGACATCCTGCAGCGCTTCGATCAGCGCGTCGATTTCCTTTTGTGACAGTACTCTCATGTCCATACGCTACCCCCTGTCGTTGTCGGGAAACGGTCACAACATATCAATTATATCAGTTTCGCGGGCAAATGACAACACGCCCGCGGGGCTCTCACCTCCCCGCTGCCCTGTCCTCCTGCAGCACGACAAGAGCGCGGTCGGCGATGATCGTCCCCAGCGCCATATAGCCGTAGTCATTCAGATGCACGTTGTCCGAGAAAAAGGTGCGCCAGGTGTCCTCCTCCAAGCCGTTCAAGATGTCCTCCGACGGGAGGTGGATCACATGAAAGCCGTGGGCTCTTGCGATCTCCAGCTCGATCGCGCTGAGCCACGAGAAGTCCGCGTAGGGCTCGACTCCGACATGCGCATGAGGCGTCGACGGGATGATGACAAAGATATCTGCCCGCGGATAGACCTCCGTGATACGGTCGCAGAGTGCGTTGAAGTCTCCGGTAAAGGTGCCCGGCGTATCCGGATCGCCGATCGGGCACTGCTCTCCGTAAAACCAGTCATTGTAGCCGCCCAGGACAAAGACGGCATCCGCCGGTTCGAAGCGGTCCAGGGAATCCTTTATGGTGAAGCTGCCGCCGCTCCAGATGGAGGACCCGCCGACTCCGCGGTTGTAGACCTTGACGCCAAGGATCTCCGACATCGTCAGCGGATAATTGGGGATCCACTGCAGTTTGCCGCTGCCGGCCTGCACTCCTGCCGTGACGCTGTCCCCGATGCACAGGATGCGCTTCCAGGGGGATTTTTTGCCCTGCAGGGAGGCGATGGCCCGGTAGAGGGCTTTGTAGGTCCAGTTGGGTTGCTCCTCAGCGATCGCCGCGAGATCCCCATCCGGATAGACCAGCACGGCACAGGTGTCCGTAAAGGCACCGTCCGCCAGAGAAGCCTCCACCCGGGCGTGACCGGGAGTCAGCGCGGTGACGGTCCCGTCCTCCGAGACCTGAAGGACCGCCTCATCGCTGACCGTCCAGCCGACGGTCCGGGATTTCACCTTCGGCGGCCATTTCTTCACGGACAGACGCCGCTTCCCGCCGGCCGGCAGGAGCAGTACCCGGTGATCGATGAGGAAACGGTCGAGCACGGGAGCTGTCTTGTTCTCCTGTGCGGCGGCCTCCGCAGACGTCTCCTGCGCGGCTGTCGCTGCTCCCGTCTCCTGCGCGGCGGCCTCCGCCACAGTCCCCGCCGCATGCGCTCTCATACCGCTCAAACCAAAACCAATGAGGGCCACGGCAAGTCCCGCAAGGATCCGTATCCGATACCTGATCGTCCGTTGCTGTCTGTTCATATGCTCTCTGTTGTCCGTCAATCTCTGTCCGTCTCCAAGAACAGGACCGGGCATTGCGGCCCGGTCCTGTTTTCACGCTATCTGTCCGTCATCCCGATGGTTCCGTTCAGCTCTTCCTGCTCTCGTTATAGGCGCGCTTCGCCTCCTCGATGCCGGCCTTCAGGCCCGCAAGGCCTGCCTTGGCGACCTCGGCGCTCGTCTCCGCGAGCTCCCTGGCGATGCTCTGGGCCTTCTCGGCCGCTTCCTTTAACTTCTCCTTCGTCTCATCATCGACAAAGGACTTCTTGCCGCATCCCTGGTCGCCTTCCTTGATCGCCGCCTGAGCCGCCGCGAGACGGGCCACCGGTACACGGAACGGGCTGCAGGAGACATAGTCCAGACCGATCCTGTGGCAGAACTCCGCGCTGGTCGGATCACCGCCGTGCTCGCCGCAGATACCGACATGCAGCGCAGGATTGACGGGCTTGCCGAGACGGATTGCCATCTCCATGAGCTTGCCGACGCCGTTCTGGTCGAGCTTGGCAAACGGATCGTTCTCCAGGATCTTGGCATCGTAGTAGGCCCCCAGGAACTTGGCGGAATCGTCTCTCGAGAAGCCAAAGGTCATCTGGGTCAGATCGTTGGTGCCGAAGCAGAAGAAATCCGCCTCCTTCGCGATCTCGTCGGCCGTGAGCGCGGCGCGCGGGATCTCGATCATCGTACCGACCTGGTACTTCAGCTCGGCGCCTGCCGCCTCGATCTCGGCATCCGCGGTCTCGACCACGATCTTCTTCACAAACTTGAGTTCCTTGACCTCGCTGATGAGCGGAATCATGATCTCGGGCACGACCTTCCAGTCGCTGTGCTTCTTCTGCACATTGATGGCGGCGCGGATGACGGCGCGGGTCTGCATCTCGGCGATCTCCGGATAGGTCACCGCCAGACGGCAGCCTCTGTGGCCCATCATCGGGTTGAACTCCTTGAGGCCTTCCACGATGGCCTTGACCTCGTCCAGGCTCTTGCCCAGCGCCTCGGCGAGCTTCTTCTGCTCGGCCTCCTCGTGAGGGACGAACTCATGCAGCGGCGGATCCAGGAAACGGATCGTGACCGGATAGCCCTCAAGCGCCTCGAAGAGCTGCTCGAAATCGCTCTGCTGATAGGGCAGGATCTTGTCCAGCGCCTTCTTGCGCGCTTCCGCGGTATCCGCGCAGATCATCTCGCGGAATGCGGCGATCCTGTCCTCCGCGAAGAACATGTGCTCCGTACGGCAGAGGCCGATACCCTCGGCACCGAGTTCCCTCGCCTTCTTCGCATCCTCGGGAGTGTCGGCATTGGTGCGGACGCGAAGCTTCCGGTACTTGTCCGCCCACGCCATGATCTTGCCGAATTCGCCGGCGATCTGGGCATCCACCGTCGGAATGAGACCGTCGTAGATATTGCCGGTGGTACCGTCGATGGAGATCGTGTCTCCCTCGTGGAACTCCTTGCCGCCGAGCGTGAACTTCTTGTTCTCCTCGTCCATGACGATGTCGCCGCAGCCGGAGACGCAGCACTCGCCCATGCCGCGGGCCACGACCGCCGCATGGCTGGTCATGCCGCCGCGCACCGTGAGGATGCCCTCCGCGCTCTTCATGCCGGTGATGTCCTCCGGAGAGGTCTCCAGACGGACGAGCACGACCTTCTCGCCGCGGGCCGCCCATGCCACCGCATCATCCGCGGTGAAGACGATCTTGCCGGCCGCCGCGCCGGGAGAGGCACCCAGGCCGGAGCCGAGGGGCTTCGCCGCCTTTAATGCCGCCGCATCGAACTGCGGATGCAGGAGCGTGTCGAGGTTTCTGGGATCGATCATCGCAACGGCCTCGGCCTCGGTCTTGTGGCCCTCCGCCACCAGATCGCAGGCGATCTTTAACGCGGCCTGCGCGGTGCGCTTGCCGTTGCGGCACTGGAGCATGTAGAGCTTCTTGTTCTCCACCGTGAACTCCATATCCTGCATGTCGTGATAGTGATTCTCGAGGGTATCGCAGACCTTGATGAACTCCGCATACGCCTCGGGGAACTCCTGCTCCATCTGGGTGATCGGCATCGGGGTGCGGACACCGGCCACGACGTCTTCGCCCTGCGCGTTCTTTAAGAACTCGCCCATGAGCTTCTTCTCGCCGGTCGCGGGATCCCTGGTGAAAGCCACGCCCGTGCCGGACTCGTTGTTGAGGTTGCCGAAGACCATCGGCATGACATTGACCGCGGTGCCCCAGGAATAAGGGATATCATTGTCGCGGCGATAGACATTGGCGCGCGGGTTGTCCCAGCTGCGGAAGACCGCCTCGATCGCGAGCTTTAACTGCTCGACCGGATCGGAGGGGAAGTCCTTGCCCAGCTGCTTCTTATACTCGTCCTTGAACTGGCCGGCGAGCTCCTTTAAGTCGGCTGCGGTCAGATCGACGTCGTACTTGACGCCCTTCTGCTCCTTCATCTTGTCGATCAGCTGCTCGAAGTACTTCTTGCCGACCTCCATGACGACATCCGAGAACATCTGGATGAAGCGGCGGTAGGAATCGTAAACGAAACGCTCAAAGGCGGGATCCGGGTTGCCGGCGATCATGGCCGCCACCACCTCATCGTTGAGACCGAGGTTCAGGATCGTATCCATCATGCCGGGCATCGATGCACGGGCACCGGAACGCACGGAGACAAGCAGCGGATTGTTGAGATCGCCGAATTTCTTGTCGTTGATCTCTTCCATCTTGGCCACGCCGTCCATGGCCTGCGCCATGATCTCGTCGTTGATCTTGCGGCCGTCCTCATAATACTGCGTGCAGGCTTCGGTGGTGATCGTGAAGCCCTGCGGGACCGGCAGACCGATATTGGTCATCTCCGCCAGATTGGCGCCCTTGCCGCCCAGGAGCTCACGCATGTCAGCGTTGCCTTCCGTGAACATGTAGACCCATTTTTTCGCCATTGTCGTCACCCTTTCTACCGGTGCTCCCACCGGTATCCATAGTTGCCGGTTGCGTATATCTTGACCCGCCTGTTCTCGCGGGAGAAGAACCTGTTCAGATATTCTGCGGACCGCCCGCAGGCACAAAACTGTCAAAGATCAGGATCTCGAAATCCCTGCGCGCTCCCTGCAGCTCCTCCTCGGACCGGATCGTCCAGGCCGCGGAGACCGCGCCGAAGAGCTTTGTGCACAGGACTCTCGAGAGATTGTCCCGATACTTGTGATTATAGGCGATGAAGTCCGGTCTCGCCAGCACATTCATCAGCATGAACTCCAGAGCCAGATACAGCGGTCCCGTCCAGCCCTCACTCTTCCGGAAACTGTCGGAGAGCTGTCCGCGCATCACCTCCGGGTGATTGCGCCGGTACCACAGGAGTCCCAGCGGATTGAAGCTCTCGATGCAGTAGACTCCGTTGTAGCCTGCCAGCAGCCCTGCCGCCGCGGGACATACCGTGAGGTCCTTCCACTCGATCTTGAGCTCCACGACGAGGGGTACGCGTCCGTCCACCATCCGGAGGAACTCGTCAAAACGCGGGATCTGTTCCTCTGTATCGAGGAGCCGGAAACGGCTTAATTCCTCCAGCGTATAATCGCAGATCCTGCCGGGGATCCGCGCGATGCCCTCTTCGTCCCGCTCCGCGCCCTCGGGGATCTGGCCCTCGGCATAGCGCGCCATCCGCGCCAGCGTGAAATCATGGAACACGACGGGCACACCGTCTTTTGTCGTCTGCACATCCAGCTCGATGCCATACCCCGCTTCCACCGCGCGCCGGAACGCCGTCATGGAATTCTCCGGGATGCCCGCCGCATTGTCAAACAGGCCTCTGTGGGCATAGAGTACGCCCGTATGGGGCGCTCTCGCTGGTCTCCCGATGATCCTCGGCAGGATCAGGAAGAGATACAGCAGCACCGCGACGATCAAAATGATCAGCAAAACCTTCACGATCACCATAACTTGATTATTATAACACATTTTCCCCGCGCGTAAAAGTCCGCGCGGATTTTTCAGTCGTCGACGTCAAAGTTCTCCAGAGCGCTCTTTTTCACCTCCGGACGGGAATCGCCGTGGCGCACCTGCGACATCGTGGCAAGAGCCAGCAGCGAAAAGACGACCGCATAGGGGAACAGCGTCCGGTAGGAGATGTGCTCCAGCAAAAAGCCCGAGAAGATGGGCGTGAACACCTGCGCCGCCATGGAAAAGGTGTAATACGTCCCGGTATACTTGCCGATATCGCCGGCTCTGGCCATCTCCACGACCATCGGGTAGGAATTGACGTTGATCGCCGCCCAGCCGATGCCGATCACGGCAAAGAGCCCGTAGAGCCAGTTATAATAATCCGGAAGCAGCGCCGCCACGAAATAGCAGACCGTCATCAGCACGACACCGCCCATGATCGTCTTCTTGCGCCCGATCCTGGAGGAAATGTGCCCGATCGGGATGTAGGCGACCACCGCCGCGAGCGTCGCGACGAGCAGGCAGTTGGCATAGCCGCCGTTCTTGAGATCCCACACAACGGTCGCATAGCGGGACCAGGCGGTCGTCACGGCATTGTAGGCGGTGAACCAGAAAAAGATCGAGAGCAGGATGAAGACGAGACTGCGGAAGACCTCCGGCGGGAGCTTCTCCCCGCTGTGTGCCTCCGCTTCTTTCTTCTCTTCCTCCTCCGCGCCGGAGCCGTCGGTCAGCGCCGCCACTTCCTCACGCAGCTTGTTCTCTTTGATCGTCACAAAGAGGATCGCCACCGCGATGATCATGAGGAAGCCGATGGAGAGGATCAGCGGGAAATAATCTGTGAGTGCCCCGTCCTCGGGCGTTTTCACGAGGAGTTTGATCATGACGAGCGTATAGACCGCGCCCAGCGTCCCCATGAGATTGATGATCGCGTTGCCCTTGCTGCGAAGCGGCGCCGGCGTCACATCGGGCATCAGCGCCACGGCCGGCGAACGGTAGGTCCCCATCGCAACGAGCAGGAGCAGCAGCACGACGATGAACATAATGAAATTCCGGGAGCGGTCCGCCATATTGAGTACGATAAGAAGCACCACGGACACGCCCGTCCCGCAGAGGATGAAGGGCATCCGCCGTCCGACCGGGAGATTCACCTTATCGGAGAGCGCCCCGAAGAGAGGGAGCAGGAAAAGTGCGAGCACATTATCGAGCGCCATGATCACGCCGGTCCAGGTCTCCCCGAGGGAGAAGGTCTCCTTCAGGATCAGCGGGATGATGTTGTCATAGTACTGCCAGAAGCTGCAGATGGACAGGAAGGCCATGCCGACCAGAACGGTGCGTTTCACATTGAGTTTCATCTCAGTCCTCCTCTTCCACCTGGGCCGTGTAGACGGTGCGCTTTCTCGCCATCTCATCGGATTCCAGATACTCGTCGTAGGTCGTACGCTTGTCGATCAGTGTCCCGTCCGGCAGGATCTCCATGATGCGGTTGGCCGTGGTCTGCACGACCTGATGGTCCCTGCAGGCGAAAAGCTCGACCCCGGGGAAACGGATCATCCCGTCGTTTAAGGCGGAGATGGATTCCATGTCCAGATGGTTCGTGGGCTCGTCAAAGATCAGGCAGTTCGCGCCGGAGATCATCATCTTCGAGAGCATGCAGCGCACGCGCTCGCCTCCGGAGAGCACCTTTAACCTCTTGACGCCGTCCTCGCCCGCAAAGAGCATCCGGCCGAGGTATCCGCGGACATAGGTCGCGTCCTTGATCTCGGAATAGCCCGTGAGCCATTCGGCGATCGTCAGGTCCGAAGCGAATTCCGCGGTATTGTCCTTGGGGAAGTAGGCCTGCGAGGTCGTGACGCCCCATTTGTAGGTGCCGGCATCGGGTTCCAGCTCGCCCGAAAGGATCTTGAAAAGTGTGGTCTTCGCGAGCTCGTTGCCGCCGACAAAGGCGATCTTGTCATCATGCTGCACGACAAAGGAGATATTGTCGAGCACCTTCTCGCCGTTCACGGTCTTGGAGAGGCCCTCGACCGTCAGCACCTCGTTGCCGATCTCCCGCTCGGGGCGGAAGTCGATGTAGGGATATTTGCGGCTGGAAGGCCGGATGTCCTCAAGCTGGATCTTCTCGAGCGCGCGCTTGCGGCTCGTCGCCTGCTTGGATTTGGAGGCGTTCGCGGAGAAACGGGCGATGAACTCCTTGAGTTCCTTGATCTGCTCCTCCTTCTTCTTGTTGGCCTCCTTCATCTGGCGGATCATCAGCTGGCTGGACTCGTACCAGAAGTCGTAGTTGCCGGCGTAGAGCTGGATCTTGCCGTAGTCGATGTCTGCGATATAGGTGCAGACCTTATTGAGGAAATAGCGGTCGTGGCTGACCACGATGACCGTGTTCTCGAAATTGATGAGGAATTCCTCGAGCCAGGCGATCGCATCCAGATCCAGATGGTTCGTGGGCTCGTCGAGCAACAGGATATCGGGATTGCCGAAAAGGGCGCGCGCGAGCAGGACCTTAACCTTCTGCTCACCGTTTAATTCCTTCATCAGCTTCCTGTGGAGCTCCGTCTCGATCCCCAGGCCGTTTAAGAGGCTCTCCGCGTCGGATTCCGCCTCCCATCCGTTCATCTCGGCGAATTCCGCCTCCAGCTCGGAAGCGCGGATGCCGTCCTCGTCGGAAAAGTCCTCCTTGGCATAGATCGCGTCCTTCTCCCGCATCACCTCAAAGAGACGGGGGGTGCCCATGATGACGGTATCGAGCACCGTCTCGGCATCGTACTTGAAATGGTCCTGCTCCAGAAACGACAGGCGTTCGCCGGGCGTCATGGAGACATCGCCGGAGGTGGTCTCGAGCTGTCCCGAGAGAATCTTTAAGAAGGTGGATTTGCCCGCGCCGTTGGCACCGATGATGCCGTAGCACTCGCCGGGGACGAACTTGATGTTCACATCCTCAAAGAGGGCTTTCTTGCCGACGCGCAGCGTGACGTTGTTGGCCTGGATCATGGATCTGCTCCTGTCTGGTGAAAACAGGCCGGTCGGAAGACCGACCGGCCCGTAAAACTCGTGTTTCTGCGGTTCTGTTCACGGCTTAGGCGGGATATGCTCCGTTCTTGGTATCCGCCTGACCGAGGTCCACGCCCTCCTGCTGGGCCATGCGGTACTTGAAGAAGTCGACCGCGACCTGCGGGAACAGCGCATAGGAGAGGACATCCTCATCCTGCTGCTTCCACTCCTTGACCTCCTCCTCGAACTTGGGCAGACCGGGCTCCAGGAGATCGGCGGGACGGCAGGTGATGACCTCGCGGTCGCCGAGGATCTGCTTCTGCACCTCGGGGTTGAAAGGCTTGACCGTCTTGCCGTAGTGTCCGGAGAGCAGGTCCTTGGTCTGCTCCGTGGCGACCTTATACCGGCCCATGAGGACATTCATGACGGCCTGCGTGCCGACGATCTGGGAGGAAGGCGTGACGAGCGGGGGCTCGCCGAAGTCCTTGCGCACGCGCGGGATCTCTTCGAGCACTGCCTGATACTTGTCGCTCGCGTTCTGCTCCTTTAACTGGCTCACCATGTTGGAGAGCATGCCGCCCGGCACCTGATAGAGCAGGGTCTTGATGTTGACGCCCAGGACCTTGGGATCCATGAGACCGCTCTTTAAGCACTCCTCGCGGTAAGGACGGAAATGATCCGCGATCTGCGCGAGCAGGTTCTGATCCAGACCCGTGTCATAAGGGGTTCCCTTGAAGGCTTCGACCATGACCTCGGTCGCGGGCTGGGAGGTACCCAGCGCGAAGGGCGAGATCGCGCAGTCGATGATGTCCACGCCCGCCTCGGCGGCCTTCATGTAGGTCATGCTGGCGACACCGGAGGTGTAATGCGTGTGCAGCTCGATCGGGAGCGAAGTCGACTTCTTCATGCTGCGGATCAGCTCCTCGGCAGCGACCGGCAGGAGGAGACCCGACATATCCTTGATGCAGATGGAATCCGCACCCATGGACTCGATCTCCTTGGAGATGTTCATCCAATAGTCCATCGTGTAGGCGTCGCCCAGCGTGTAGACCAGGGTCACCTGCGCGTGGCCGCCCTCTTTCTTCGTCGCCTTGACGGAGGTCTCGAGGTTGCGCAGATCGTTTAAGCAGTCGAAGATACGGATGATGTCCATGCCGTTGGCGATCGACTTCTGCACGAAGTACTCCACGACGTCATCCGGATAGTGCTTGTAGCCCAGGATGTTCTGGCCGCGCAGCAGCATCTGCAGCTTGGTATTCTTGAATTCCTTCTTTAACTTGCGCAGTCTCTCCCAGGGATCTTCCTTGAGGAAGCGCAGGCACGCATCAAAGGTCGCGCCGCCCCAGCACTCCACTGCGTTGTATCCGACCTTATCCATCGTCGCCGCGATGGGCAGCATCTGCTCGATGGGCATTCTGGTTGCGATCAGGGACTGATGCGCGTCGCGCAGGATGGTCTCCGTGATCTTGATCGGCTTCTTTGCCACTTGTTCTGCCATTTCTATCTTTCCTCCTCTTTCTTAGAAGACTCCGAACACTGCCATAAAGGTACCCGCCGCGACGGCCGTGCCGACGACGCCTGCCACGTTAGGTCCCATGGCATGCATCAGCAGGAAGTTGGTGGGATCGTACTGCGCGCCCACCTTCTGGGAGACACGCGCCGCCATCGGGACGGCGGAGACGCCCGCGGATCCGATCAGCGGATTGACCTTGCCGCCGGTCATGACACACATCAGCTTGCCGAAGAGCACGCCGGCCGCGGTACCGACCGCAAAGGCCACGAGACCGAGCACCACGATCTTGAGGGTCGTAGGGACCAGGAAACGCTCTGCGGAAGTGGTCGCACCGACGGAGGTGCCCAGCATGATGACGACGATGTACATCAGCGCATTGCTGGCGGTCTCCTGCAGCTGCTTCACGACGCCGCACTCACGGAAGAGATTGCCGAGCATCAGCATACCGACGAGGGGAGCCGTGGTGGGCAGGATCATGCAGACCACGATCGTAACGACGATCGGGAAGCAGATCTTCTCGAGCTTGGTGACAGGACGCAGCTGCTCCATCTTGATCATCTTCTCCTTCTTGGTGGTGAGGAGCTTCATGATCGGAGGCTGGATGATCGGCACCAGCGACATGTAGGAATAGGCAGCCACTGCGATGGGGCCTAAGAGCTCCGTCTGGCGCAGCTTACTGGCCAGGAAGATCGAGGTCGGGCCGTCCGCGCCGCCGATGATGGAGATCGCGGCCGCCGCCTGATCGTTAAAGCCCATAAAGATCGCCATGAAATACGCGGCGAAGATACCGAACTGTGCCGCCGCTCCCAAAAGGAAACTCTTGGGATTGGCGATGAGGGGACCGAAGTCCGTCATGGCGCCGACGCCCATGAAGATCAGGGAAGGCAGAAGCGCCCATTCGTCGAGCTGGAAGAAGTAATACAGCAGACCTCCCGCCTGTTCCCCGACCGGCTCCGCCATGATCTGGGGATAGATGTTGACGAGCAGCATGCCAAAGGAGATCGGCACCAGCAGGAGGGGCTCAAAATCCCAACGGATCGCCAGATAGAGGAAGAAGAGCGCCACACCGATCATGACGAGGCTCTTCCAGTCCATCGTGGTGAAAGCCGTTTGCTGCCACAGGTTGGACAGCGTGTTAGCAATATAATCCATTTGTCTTAACCTCCGTGGAAACCGGCTCTCAGTTCAGGGTCGCGAGCAGCTGACCTGCCTCGCAGGGATCGCCTACCGCGCAGTCGATGGAAGCGACCGTGCCGTCCTGAGGAGCGGCCACCGGGATCTCCATCTTCATGGACTCGATCGTCACGACCGCATCACCGGCCTTGACCGCATCGCCGGGCTTGGTGTCGAGCTTGACGACCTTACCCGCGGCACCGGCCGTCACCTTGATCGCGCCGGCACCGCCGCTTGCCTTCTTGGGGGCAGCGGGAGCGGCCTTGGGAGCAGCCTTGGGGGCAGCCGCAGGAGCGGCGGCGCCGGAAGAGGCTCCCTCTTCCACCGTGACATCATATACATTGCCGTTGACCGTGATCGTATAGTTTTTCATCTCATTATCCTCCGTGTGATTTGACTGTTCAGGCTCTCTGCCACTGTTTCTTATTCGCTCTCTGTCTGATGGAGCGGATGACGAGACCGCCCGATGAACCGCCGGCCCCCTCGAACGCGGCGATCGCCGCTGTGATCACGGCCACAAGTTCCGTGTCATCTTCCAATGCTTCATGCTGTTCGATCTGATTGATCGTATTCGTGATCGCCTGCTCGGTGATCTGCTCCCTGGTCTCCTTCTTGGACTTGCGCTCGCCGAACAGGAGCGGGAAGAGCATGATCACGAACATGATGATCATCAGGACGAGGAACGCCATGCCCATGCCCAGCAGGGTATTGAGGCCCGCGATCTCCATCCTCTCCGCTAAACTGGCCGCCTCACCGGCCGAAAGTATCATCGCCATATGCGCCTCCTCAGATCGCGCCGTGCTTCTTGGCCGGACGCTCGTCCCTCTTGGTGTAGAGCATCTCCAGAGCACCGATCACATACTTGCGCGTATCCGCGGGCTCCACGATCTCATCCACATAGCCGCGCTCCGCAGCGCCGGTCGCGGAGGTCTGCTTCGCCGCGTAATCCGCCGCACATTCCGCCTGCTTTGCCGCATCGTCCGCGCACAGGATCCTGGCAGCCGTCTTGGCATCCATCGTGCCGATCTCGGCATCGGGCCATGCCACGGTGATATCCGCGCCGAGCGCCTGGGAATTCATGATCACCGCCGCGGTGCCGTAAGCCTTGTCCGCCACGATATTGATCTTGGGCACCGTCGCCGAGCCGAACGCCTCGGTCAGCTCCGCCAGTGCGCGGGGCAGGCGCTTCTCATTGCACATGCAGGCCTTGAAGCCCTTGACATTGGTGAGGGAAACGACCGGAAGACCGAAGGCATCGCAGAATTTCACGAAATCCGCTGCCTTCTCCGCACCTCTCGCGGACAGGACCGCGTCGAAATGCTCCGCTTCCTTGCCGGCATCATCGAACAGGGAGGTCCGGTTGCCGACCGCACCGACCGTCACGCCGTTTAAGCGGATGAAGCCGGTGACCATATCTTTGGCGTAGCTCTTCTTCGTCTCGAAGAAGCCGCTGCCGTCGGAGATCATCGTGAAGAATACGGCAGGATCGGCGGCCGCGCCATCGATCCCTTCGCAGGAACGGTTGAGATCGTCCGTGCACTCCTCCACGGCATCGTCCGCCTCGTTATTGGAAGGCAGGAGAGAGACGAGCTCACGGATGCCCGCGTAGACCGCCGCCTCATCGCCGACGACATCCACGGTGCCGGCTTCCGCGCTCTGGAAAGCCGCTGCCGCCGTGTCGCATTTCTCGGCGTAGTTGCCGTCAAGGGCATTGGGGGAATTGAGGAAGAGCTTGCCGTTCTTCTCTTCCATGAAAGTGAAATCGGAAAGCGCGGACAGTACCGAAAGTCCGCCGCCGCAGCCGCCGAAGACAGCGGTGATCTGCGGGATCACGCCGGAGGCGTTGACCTGCTTCAGATAGATCTCGCCCAGCGCGTTCAGCGCATCCGTCGCCTCCTGCAGGCGCAGACCCGCGGAATCGATCAGAGCGATCACCGGTGCGCCGGTCTTTAAGGCCAGATCGTAGAGACGCGCGATCTTCTTAGCATGCATCTCGCCGATGCTGCCGCCGAGAACCGAGGCATCCTGCGCATACACATAGACGAGGTTGCCGTCGATCACGCCGTAACCGGTGACGACGCCGTCCGACGGCGTGTCGGTCTGTGCCAGATTGAAATCCGTGCTGCGCGCCTTGACGCGGGCCCCGATCTCAATGAAGCTGTTCTCGTCGAGCAGGGCATCGATCCTCCCTCTCGCTTGTGAAGTACTGCTCATTGCTTTCCCTCCTGCTTGTTTTGAAATATGAAGCCAAAAACATGGTACATCATAGCACAAACGCCCTCTTGATACAAGGGCGCCGTGCAAAAATGATCAGATATCCAGTTTTACCGCCGCTTCCTGTTCGGCCTCCGCTTTGAACTCCTCCACCTGCACCGCATCGATCTGCGGCAGGTCCTCGATGGAGCGCACGCCGAAGCTGCGCAGGAACTGCTCCGTGGTACCGAACAGAAGCGGTCTCCCCGGTGCCTCGAGCCGCCCGATCTCCCGGATGAAGCCCAGCTCCACCAGGCGGTTCACCGCATGGTCGGAATTGACACCGCGGATCTTCTCCACCTCGAGCTTGGTGATCGGCTGCTTGTAGGCGATGATGGAGAGCGTCTCCAGGAGCGAATCCGTGAGGCTCACCTTCTTCGGGGTCTTGGCGATCCGGATCAGGACCTCGTACTGCTCCTTCTTCGTGCACAGCTGCACCGCGTTCTCCAGTTCCACCAAATCGATGCCGCTGTCTTCCTTTGCGTACTTTTCCTTAAGATATTCGAGCTGCGCGCGCAGTTCGATGGCCGTCTCGTCGAGCGCCTTTTCCAGGGCGGACATCTCCACGGAATCGCCCATGGCAAATAAGATGGCCTCGACGGCCGCTGCTCCTTCTTTCGTCGTCATGCGATCTCAGTCTCCACTTCCGTTAATTCTTCCCCTACACAATTGGATACGATATAGATCTCGCCGCAGGTCTCCTCCTGCTCCACGCTGATCTCGCCGCGCTTGATCTCCTCAAGGATCACGAGGAAGGCCACGATGACCTCGCTCTTGGTATGCTGCTCCGACAGGAGCGCACGGAATGAGAACCGCGCGTTCTCCCGCACATAGGTCCGGATATAGCGCGTCCGCTCGTCCAGATCCACATCCTCTTTTTCGATCTTGCCAAAGGTGGACCGGATCGGGTCGACGCGGTCGTCCATCCTTTTTAATAAGGACTGGAAAATGTCATTGAGTTTGGCGAGCGTCGTATCCCCCACGAGCGCATCGAGATCCACCGGCGGCTCATACTCCGCGACCTCGGCGGGGATATGCCGCGAACGGTACAGCGCGAGATCCGCGTCCACCTGGCGGTCCCTGAGCTCCACGGCCATGTATTTGTACATCTTGTATTCCAGGAGCTTCTGCACCAGCTCGGCCCGGGGATCCTCCTCCTCGCCCTCCTCATTCTTCTCTCTGGGCAGGAGCATCTTGCACTTGATCTCCATGAGCGTCGCCGCCATCACGAGGAATTCGCTCGTCAGCTCCATATCGGCTCTGTCCATCGCAGCGATGTATTCCAGATACTGCTCCGTGATGGTGATGATGGGGATATCGTAGATATCGACCTTATTCTTGTCGATGAGGTGCAGGAGGAGATCCAGCGGTCCCTCGAACACCTGCAGTTTCACTTCCAGCGACATGCTATACCGCCTTGAGATCGATCACGACGAGCTCCGCGGGATTGAAGAGCCGCACCGGGATCGTGTGGGTCCCGAGGCCCCGCGAGAGGATCATGGTGCAGTCCCCGGCCGTGTATTTCCCGCCGTCGTACTCGGGGAAAAGTCTGCACGTCGGGGAGACGACACCGCCCAAAAAAGGCAGGCGCACGATCCCGCCGTGGATATGGCCGGACAGGACGAGATCCGCCCCCCAGCCGCAATATTCGTCAAAATAATCCGGATGATGCGCGATGAGGATCGTGAACGCGTGCGCATCCGGCTCGCCGAGGTACCCCGTCATATCCCTGCGGGACAAAGGTTCCCTGATGAAATGCCGGAAATAACCCAGCGGAAGCTCCAGCCCCGCCACATCGATGCCCCGCTCCCGGAGCGGAAAATGTTCATTGCGCAGCACAAGGCCGCCCGCCGCGTGGACCATTGCCTCATAGTCATCATACTGCGATCCGTACCCGTAGTCGTCACGCGCCACATCCAGCTTGGTCTCGTGATTGCCGTTGGCGGCCAGCAGCGGATAACGGCGTGCCAGCGTCATGAGGAGCGCGGTCGACTCCTCGCCGCGCTGCGCCCGCGCGTCATGATGCGCGGTGATAAGATCGCCCGCGCTGATGACGAGATCCGGGCCGATGCTATCGATCGCGTCCAGCAGGCGCTTGTTGTGCCGGCCGAAGACGCAGTCGTGCAGATCCGCCAGGAGCACGATCCGTGTGTCCCGCTTCAATTTATGGGACGCGACGCTGTAGCGTCTGATCACGAACCGGTGGGTGTCCGACCAGATCGTTGCCGCGAGTCCTGTTGTACATACCGCCGTTGCCGTGGTGGCGGCGATGAAAGAGGTGTGTTTGTTCATGGGTAGGATGCTCATCTTGGGATCCGGCAGGCAATGAGACCGGCGTCTGCCCGGGATCGCAGGCGATCCCCCGCGTCGTCGTTCTCATCAAATACAAAACCGCCGGGATGATCCCGCAAGCAAGCTTGCGGAGCTCCTCCCTGCGGCTTTGTGCTCGCCTTGATTTAGTTCGTCAGTTGTACTTGCGCTTGCGTGCCGCCTCGCTCTTCTTCTTACGCTTTACGCTCGGCTTTTCGTAATGCTCACGCTTGCGGATCTCCTGCTGGATCCCCGCCTTGGCACAGCTTCTCTTGAAACGGCGCAGTGCGCTGTCCAGAGACTCATTCTCTTTTACGATCACGGTTGACATCTTTATCCCCCCCTTCAATCCCGAGGGTTCGGGTTATTTCATCGGCGCCGGAGCGCGACTTACTAATTAAACACTATTTTTTCCGATTCGTCAACCGTTAATCCTTGAAATAGGAGATCGTGCTCTCCAGTTCATCCGCCAGCTGCTGCAGCTGACCCGCGGATTCGTTGATGACGGAGAAGGTCGCGTTGAGTTCCTGCATGGAGGCGTTGGTCTCCTCGGTGGAAGCCGCGTTCTCCTCGGAGATCGCGGAGAGATCCTGGATGATCTCCACGAGGTTCGCCTTGGCGTTGTTCAGATTCTGCACACGCTCGGAAATCTGGACGGCGCTGCCGGAGACATTCTCCACATTGGCGGCCATACCCGCGACCTCCTGCTGCGTGGAATCCAGCATCTGACCCTGCTGCTCGAAGTTCTCATTGAGCCGCTGCATGACATCCACGGAAGCTTCCGCATCCGCGAGCAGCGTCTCGACGATGGCCTTGATCTCGTCGGCGCTCTTCCTGGACTGATCCGCCAGCTGTCTGATCTCGTCGGCGACAACCGCGAAGCCCTTGCCGGCCTCGCCCGCACGGGCTGCCTCGATGGAAGCATTGAGGGACAGCAGGTTGGTCTGGCTCGCGATATCCATGATAGCCTCGGAGAACTTGGAGATGCCTCTGGCCGATTCGTTGGTGGACTGGATGGTCTTGTCGATCTCCTGAACGGAGGCCGTGACCTCCCTGCTCTGCGCGATGAGTTCCTCCATCGCTTCCATGGTGCGGTCGCAGGAGAGCTTCATCTCATTAGCATAGGAATCCAGCTGGCCGACATTGTCCGTGATGGTCTCGATGTCGCGGCCGATGCCGTCAGTGTCCGCCGCCGCGCTCTGCACGCTCTCCGCCTGGGAGACGGCGCCCTTGGAAACCTCGTTGACCGCCTCGGAGACCTGGCCCGATGCGGAGGATGCCTGACCGGAGGTATCCGCCAGATCGCTGCCGGAGACCTTGAGGTTGCCGGACATCTGCTTGGTCTGGGAAATGATGGAGCCCAGCTTGTCCGCCAGTCTCGCAGCACTCTTATAGATCATGCCCACTTCGTCATTGCCGACGCGGGACTCATCGAATTCCGTACGCAGATCGCCGTCAGCGAGCTGATTGATCTTATCCGTGGCTTCCGCCAGACCGCGCGTGATGAGGAGCATGATGTAGACCGCGAGCAACAGGAGCAGGACGCTGATGAGTCCGAAGACGATGCAGCTTGTCACGATGAGCTTGTTATTGCGTGACTCCACGATTTTCTTTTCCTCACCGGCCCACTGCTCGACGATGTCGCCCATATCGCCCAGCGGCTCGCGGACCGCGGAGAACTGCGCCTCATAGGCTTCGAATTCCATGGGCTCCATCACGCGCACATCCGTCATGTTCGTCCAGATGTCGAGCTGTGCCTCGGTGCGCTGCATGAGAGCGCTGAAGGAATCGCCTGAACCGGCGAGCGCCTCGCTGTAGAGCGTAGGCTCCTGCTTGGCGATATCATCGGCCTGCTTCAGGCGGTCCGCGACCTGTTGCACATTCTCTTCATAGTCCGCGTAGTATTCCGCGACCTTGGCCTCACCCATCTCGTCACGGGCCAGGATGATCTGCACCGCGGCCACATGGGCCTGATAGAGATCGCGGTCTGCGTTGATCAGCAGGCTCGAGGTCTTGAACAGGGTATCATAATAGACCTCGCTGACATCCGCTTCCGTATTGCGGATCTGCACACCGGCAAAGATGAGCAGGATCACGATACAGGCGATCAGCGGAATGGTCAGGATCAGCAGTTTCAGTTTCACGCTAAGATTCTTCATGGTTTCCTCCGGTCTGGGCGAAGCCCGTGAAATATACTCTCACGGTTGCGATTATAGCACGCGCGGGAACTCAATAACAACTGTTTTTATATCGCTTGAAAGTGTGCGGAATATTGTATCATTCTACACATTTTTTCCTATGCTTTTTGTATAAGGTATGTTAAAATTTTTATATATCGTCGTTTTTTCTGTTCACGGAGGAAAACCTATGAATGCGAATACCCGGAATGGCCTGAAGATGCGCACGATCCTGCTGTTACTGGTCCTGCCGCTGATCGGCGCACTGGTGGTGTCCATTGTCTTCTTCTCCGGCAGGATGCGCCGGATCGAGGAGGAAGACAAGGCCCTGTACATGGACCGTCTTTATACGGTAAGTACGACGCTCATCAACGCGGACCGGGATTTCTACCAGTCGATGCTCGCTGCCACGGAATATACCATATACTCCGTGAAGCAATATGATAAGGATGCGCTGAATACCATGCTCGATGATTATGAGAGCAACGCGGAGCAGACGATCGAGAAGATGCGTGCCGCCGCAGCCGTGGCGCAGTCGAGCAATTCCCTATATACCGGCATCAAAGGGGAATCCGGGGCGACCTTTCAGGAGCTCGAACAGAAATTCGAGAACAGCTATGACAACTGGAAACATTCCTATGATGTGGCTCACCACATCGGGAGCTTCGGCACCTTTATGATCTGCTTTGAATCCACCCGTTCCTATCTGAGCGAAATGACCGACATCACCGAAGCCTGGGCGGCAAGCGAGGTGCAGAAGAAGACGGCGCAGATCACCCGCACCATCGCCGTGAGCGCGATCCTCTTCTCCGTTGTCGCCGTGGTGCTCTTCCTCCTCGCACTCATCATTTCCGCCGTCATCACGCGCAGCATACGCAACGTATCGGGCACCATCCGCGTGCTCTCCGGCGGCGATTTCGTGAAGCCCGTGCGGACGAGTGGCATGATCCGGGAATTCAACGATATCTCGCTCTCTCTCGAGGATATGCGTGCCAGGCTGCGGGAAGCCCTGACCCGCGTCATCGATCATGCGGGGAGCGTCAACGCCAAAGCCGAGGAGGCCAAGCAGAAGATCGCGGATTCCCAGCGGACGACCGATGATATCACCAATGCCGTGGGCGATCTGGCTCAGGGAGCCACGCAGATGGCTCAGGATGTGCAGTCCACCTCCGAGATCACGGTCAATATCGGTTCTTCCGTGGATCAGGTGCTGGAGGAGGCCGGCAACAACCTGAACAAAGGCCGTCAGGTTTATGAAAATGCCCTGCAGGTCTCCGCGCAGCTCGAAGAGTTAAAGAAGACGGATGCCGAGACGGACCGCATGGCCGGCGAGGTGGCGGATTCCGTGAACCGCACCTCCGAGGTGGTGCAGGATATCACCAAGGCTGCCCGCGCCATCATTTCGATCGCATCACAGACTAATATGCTCGCGCTCAACGCCTCCATCGAGGCGGCCAGAGCCGGTGAGGCCGGCAAGGGCTTCGCCGTCGTCGCGGGCAACATCAAGGATCTCGCGGCCGATTCCAACCGGGCGGCCGAGCAGATCACTTCGATGCTCGCCACGATCACCGAGCTCTCCGACAAGAACAAGGATCTCTCCGCCAACATCAAGGAAGCCACGGGCAGCGAGACCGCGGCGCTGCAGGATATGATCGCCTCCTTTGCGGGAATGCAGTCGCTCCTTCTTGAAACCGAGGAGGGCAACCGCCGGATCGTCTCTCTGGTGGAGAGTCTCACGAGCGACAAGGACAGCATCTTAAGCTCCGTCGAATCGCTCTCCTCCGTGTCCGAAGAGAATGCGGCCTCCACGCAGGAGACGAGCGCGAGCCTCACGCAGCTCGACAGCAATATGGACAGCGTCGTGGAGCAGGCCACTTCGCTCCAGGAGATCGCGGCCGAGCTCGAGGAGAACGTACGGTTCTTCAAGGTGGAGGAATAAGCTGCCGCGCCGGGATTTGACCTGATTTGACCGGCGGGCTCCGCCGGACGACATGTGCGTATGGTCTGACGGATCGTGCCTGTACAAGGATGACAGCGCGGCTCAGAGAAGCCGCTCAATGATCAGAGCAGAACCCCCGGAGCGTGTCACTACACCCGCTCCGGGGGTTTTATCATGCCATGCGTCCGGGTCGGCCGAACGACTGCGCAGGATGGCTGTGAGTACGGCTTTGTCCGCGATCACGATCACGGACACCTCCGCGTCGTCATCCTGATAAAGGACGCGGAAATTGCCGTAGAGTGCGTCAAAGCAGGCCGTGGCCCGGGGATAGTCCGGCGCCGGCTGATCGGCCGCAAGGCCGGGCATGGGAACCGCTTTCTTCATTGGAAACAACTCCGCAGCGAGCGCCTCGGCCTGCGGCTCCGGCGCGATGTAGAGCCGGTCGGGAGCAGGGACGGTGAGGTCTGTGACGGAGATATTCTCGTTGAGGAAGATAAATCTCAGCATATCGGCCTCCGCGGATAAAAACGACAAGATGATTATAGTGCAGGACGCGGCTTGATTGCAATCGGGGATTGATTCTCCGCCGCCCCGGGAAAAATCGGGATACTATTTCTCCGTTTTTACATTTTGCTGCTTATGGTAGAATCATACCGGGTGGAGTCCATCGTCCGGATTGGCGGGGAAAAGGCGGAGGAAAAGAACTTGAAGAATAAGAAACCGGGAAAGGTGCTTGCGGGGATCCTGATCGGACTGGGCATTTGTATGATCGTCATAAATGCCGGGATCATTGTGTTTGTTTACTTCTTCTTTATCGGCGGACCGGCACAGATCACAAAAGATGCCGGTTTATACCGGGAAACGATGCACAAGTACACCCGCGAGGTGGTGGGAAAGGTGCATACCTGCTTCTTTGCCTTTCCTGAGTCGATCCCGGAGAGTGCCTTTGCGAACGATCCCGGGCCGGAATTTTATTTTTCCTACAGGGACACCTGGGACGATCCCACCTGCGAAGTGTTCCTGGAATGCACCTACTCCGACGCGGATTACTCCGCCGAGCTCGACCGTCTGAAAAACAGTGTCCTTGTACTGAAAAGCGATGACAGGAGTGTGGAAACCGGGCTGGAGTACGAAGAAAGCGGGCGGTTCATCGCTCCGGTATACAAGGCGATCGACTGTGACAATCACTCCTATGAGTACGCCATGGATCTCGGAAACAACCGGATCGCGTATATCTACACCTCTTTCAAGAACAGTCCGGGGTCATTAAAGAAGATACCGAAAGAGTATCTGCCCGGTGATTTTGAATCCTCTCTGAGAAACAACACTTTCGATAACGGCGGGTACAATGCCTACGTCGTGGAGAAAACGAACGGGTATAAGGTGCTCGATTACGGGGACAGGTTCCGCTGAGAACGGCTTGCGATGCGGCGACAAGCCATGCAGCTCACCGAGAAAACCTCGCTGCGCTCGGTTTTCTCTCCCAGACTTGGAAAATCGCGCAGCGCGATTTTCCCGCTCAG
>JAFXTJ010000085.1 GCA_017535945.1 Lachnospiraceae bacterium | reverse complement strand
GGGTATCCTAGAAAACAGTTGGAAGCGATAAATGATTACATTCCACAACTTAGGGAAATTGCTGAAGAGCAACTGAAACTATTAGCAGCATAACGTTGAATCGTACCTAAAGGTAATTTACACACAAAATTGGACTTGACCCGTTTTCATGCGTTTTCGTCTGTTTTTCATCTTTGAACGCCGGTCCGTCCCTCTCCGAAACATAAAAATATACAGACGAATCTGCCGTTTTCATGCGTTTTCGTCTGTTTTTCGTCTTTGAATGCCGGTCCGTCCCTCTCCGAAACACACAAACAAACAGACGAAGCCGCCTTTTTCACGCGTTTTCGTCTGTTTTCCTCCCGGATTCAACCGGCGTATGCAGGCGGAAGTCCGCGAACCGATGTCAAAACCGGCTCAAAATCAATTGCCACGCCTGATTCGCGCGGTACGCTCCGGCAAGCGTCCCTACGGCTTCTCCACCTCATAACGGACGCCATCCACCGTGATCTCGCGGACCTCGGGCAGGGCGGAGAAGATCCGCTCCTCGACGTAGTTGAATTTCTCGGGCGTCTCGCCGCGCTCGAGCATCTCGATGAGCGCCCGCACACGCGGACCGTGGAGCGGATTGCACTCGGCGATGCAGGCGATCCTGCCCTCTCTGGCCAGCTGCAGCGCCTCCCTGCTCGTCCCGTCAAAGCTGATCACGAGCAGATCCCCGCGGTCAAGATCCGGGCCGGCGGTAAGCCCCGCGCTCTCGATCGCCTCGATGGCGCCGATCGCTTCGTTATCGTTCTCGCAGTAGACGACACGGATCGCATCGTCAAACCGCTGCAGGAATGCAGCCATGACCTCGCGGCCCTTGGTCTGCGTGAAATCCCCGCTCATCTGCGCGAGCAGTTCCCAGTCGTTGGCGCGCACCGCGTTTGCCAGGCCTCTGGTGCGGCCGATCTGCGCCGTGGAGCCGATCGTCCCCTGGATGTTCACGATCCGCACCTCGTCGGTGGAGACCCCTTTCTTCGCGGTATAGGCGTCGAGCCAGGCCGTGGCCTTGATACTCTCGAGTTCGAAATCGGAGCCTACCCAACAGGTGTAGAGGGAACGGTCCGCCACATCCACGCGGCGGTCCACCAGGATCACCGGGATCCCCGCGTCCCTGGCTTCCTCCAGCACCGTATCCCAGCCAGTCTCGGTGGCCGGCGCCAGGACGATGTAGTCCACCTCCTGCTGGATAAAGGTGCGGATCGCCGTGATCTGATTGCTCTGCTTCTGCTGGCCGTTCTGGTACAGCAGCGTGTACCCGTCCGTATCAAACGCCTCCAGCATGGACTGCGTGTTGGCGCTGCGCCAGTCGGATTCGGCGCCCAGCTGGGAGAAACCCACGGTGATCGTGTGGTGATCCGGAGCCGGCGCTTCCGCTGCACCGGGATCTTCACCGATACCGCTCTCCCCCGTCCCGGGCGCAAATAAGATGCCGCTCCCGCAGCCCGTAAGTACGGCCGCGAGGAGCAGCATCATGATGCAGATCCTGAACAGACGTGTTGTCCGCTTATTCATGGATCGCCTGGAATCTTACTTGAGTGCGCGCTTCTTCTGCGCCATCACGATACTCTGGATGACGAGGAAGATGCACAGCATGGCGGCGATGGTGATGCCCGTCCACCAGGCCTGGTCGAGACCCGCGGAGGAGACGATATTCTGGATCGTGCTGAGGGACAGCACGCCGAAGAGCGTCCCGATGATATTGCCGACACCGCCGGTCAGCATCGTCCCGCCGATGATGGAAGAAGCGATCGCGTTCATCTCCATGCCCATCGCGTGCGAAGCGGAGCCGCTGCCGACATGCAGGAAGTAGACATACCCCGCGAGACCCGCGAGCGTGCTGCAGATCAGGTGCGAGAGGAATTTCGTCCGCTTCACGTTGATGCCCAGCATCAGCGCGCTCTGCTTGTTGCCGCCGACCGCGTAGAAGTTGCGGCCAAGCTTCGTCCAGCGCAGGACGATGAAGAGAATCAGCACAACGAGGATCGCGATGATGACGCCGATCTCCACATAAGCCGGCACGTAGATGCCTTTCTTATTGTAGCTGCCCATGCCGGGGACATTGATCCTCGTCAGCTTCAGCGCGTTGAACGCCTTGTTCTCCACATTGAAAGGTGCGGTATGCACGATCGTCGTCATGCCGCGTGCGAAGAACATGCCCGCCAGGGAGACGATGAAGGGCTGGATGTCGAGATAGGCCACGAGGAAACCCTGCACGATGCCGTAGGCGATGCCGATGCCCAGCGCAATGAGGATCGAGGTAAAGATGCTCCCGCCCTGATAATCGAGATGCACGGCGCAGCACATGGAGACCAGCGCCACGACGCCGCCGACAGAGATATCGATGCCGCCGGTGATCATGACCAGGCTCATGCCGCAGCTCGTGATGATGAGCGCCGCGTTGGCATTGAGGATGTTGAAGAACATCTGGGGCTTGGTGAAGCCGCCGCCCTGGAAGATGATCGCCCCGATATACATCAGGAAGAAGATGACGATCGTGATCGCAAGCAGCAGGTTGGTATCACTGACCCTGGTAAAGATGCTGCCCTTTTTCTTATCCGTTTTCACTTAGGCCACCTCCTTCTTTGCGGGGGAAAACCGCTTGGAAAGCCTCGAGATATTCTCTCTCACCACCGGAGCCGAGAAGACCACCAGGATGATGACGACCACCGCCTTGTACGCCGCCAGCGCATCGGAGCTGACATTGAACTTGTAGAGCGTCGTCGTGAGGAACTGAATGATGTACGCGCCCAGGATCGACGCCCAGATGTTGAACTTGCCGCCCGAGAGCGCATTGCCGCCCAGCGCCACCGCGAGGATCGCGTCCATCTCGATGTCCTTGGCGATGACGGAGTAGTTGATGGTCGAGAGCCGGCTCACCTTTAAGAGAGCGGCCACCGCCACGCACAGGCCCAGGATCACAAAGGCCAGAAACTTGATAAAGGTGGGGTTGATACCGTTGAGCCTCGAGGAGCTCTCATTGATACCGACCGACTGCGTGTAGAGGCCCAGATTGGTGAACTTCAGCACCAGTGCGATGATGATGATGCACGCAAAGGCGATGAATACCGTCGTGGGGATCGGGATCCCCGGGATGAAGCCGCCGAAATAGGCGAACTTCGGATCCGGGACGATGGGCAGCTCATTGTTGTTGATCCAGGCCGCGATGGAACGGCCGGCCGTGAAGAGGATCAGCGTCGCGATCATGGGCTGGATCTTGAAGATCGCGACCAGCGCACCGTTGAAGGCGCCGCAGAGCATGCCGACGAGGCAGGCCACCAGGAACGCTACGATGATCGGTGCCTGGATCGTCTCGGGTCTGGCATTGCCGCCGCACAGGACACGCAGCATCGCGGAGCCTGCCACGGCGATCGTGGCGCCGACCGAGATATCCTGTCCGCCGGAGGCCGCTGTCACGAGCGTCATGCCGATCGCCAGGATCGCGAGCTCCGAGCCGTAATCGAGGATCGTGATCAGTGAGCCGGAGAACACGGGATTGCCCGCGTTGTTGAGACCGCTCGTGACCACGAAGAAGGACGGATCGTGGACCAGATTGACCACCGCCAGGATCACGATGGCGATAAAAGGAATGAAGAGCTGATTGCCGACGAATCTCCTGAGCATACCGGAGACGTTTGATTTTCTCTTACTCATGCCTGTTTCTCACCTCCTGCGATGGTGCTCATGATCTTGTTCTGCGTCAGATCCTCGCCGGAGAGCTCGCCGACCACCTTACGATCGCGCATGACGACGAGCCGCGAGCAGGTGCGCAGCATCTCATCCGTCTCGGACGAGATAAAGGTCACGCTCATGCCCTCGGAAGCGAGTTCCAGCACGAGTTTCTGAATATCCACCTTGGTGCCGACGTCGATACCGCGGGTGGGCTCGTCCAGGATCAGATACTCGGGATGCATGAGCAGCCACCTGGCGAGGATGACCTTCTGCTGGTTGCCGCCGGAAAGGGATTTCACCGGGGTATCCACGGAGGCCGTCTTGATGTTGAGCTTCTTGATGTACTCCTCGGCAAAGGCCGTGGCTTTGGCCTTGGAGAAAGGCTTGAAGAAGCCGCTCAGCACCTGGAGTGCGAGGATGATATTGTCCTTGACCGACAGATCGCCGATGATGCCGTCCACCTTACGGTCTTCCGGCAGATAGGCGATACCGTTCTTCATGGCTTCGATGGGCTTGGTGATCTTCACCGGCTTGCCGTGCATATTGACGGTGCCGGAGAGAACGCGGTCCGCGCCGAAGATCGAACGGACACATTCGCTGCGGCCCGATCCCAGCAGGCCCGTGAATCCGTTGACCTCGCCCTTTCTGATGTGGAAATCAAACGGCTTGATCCC
>JAFXTJ010000084.1 GCA_017535945.1 Lachnospiraceae bacterium | reverse complement strand
TGCTCTTACTTGCCGACTGGTTCCTGGCACATGACGAAGCCCGGGAGGAGATCGCCCGGAGGGGCTGTGAGAAGGCCTGCGCGCTGTTTGATTATGAACGGGTGCTGGCAGGGACGATCCTCAGGATATAAAATAACATACGATATTTTATATTTTTCGCATATTTCCGCTAAAGTATCCGTCAAGAGGGCCGATAGACAATATAGAAGACTGTCACTGCCGGTGCATTGTGCCCGGGAGCACGACAAAGAAGGGGGACGGCCGGAGGGCCGCTTACACAAGGAGGTGAAACCCATGGCAATGGAAGCGATCAGCAATCTGGGTGTGTATCAGGCGGCGCAGCCGGTGATACAGACCACAGCCGCCAAGCCGCAGACCGAGAGACAGGATGCGCAGACGGCACAGGAATCTGCGCAGCAGGCACAGGCACCCGGCGGTGATCTGACTGTCGCACCCGTACAGGAGACGGATGCCGGCGGCAACAGCCAGCAGCAGATGACCGAGGAACAGCAGGAGGCGCAGAACGAGCGGATCAAGGAAGCGATCGCCAAGCTCAACAAGAACATCGGCGCCAATGAAGAAGCGGTCTTCGGGATCCACGAGGGAACGAACCGCGTGACCATCAAGATGGTGGACAAGGAGACCAAGAAGGTTGTCAAGGAATTTCCGCCGGATAAGACGCTGGATATGATCGCCAAGGTCTGGGAACTGGCCGGCATCATGGTGGATGAGAGGCGCTGAGAGGCGCATTTCATAAAGGCCCGAACCGGGGCGGGACCCGGAGAGAGCCAAAGGGTGTACCGTTTGAAACAGGGACCGCGGAGCGGCCCCGGCGGACCGGATAGGGACGGTCCGCAGATCAGGGATGATGAAAGGAGTAACCTATGGCAGCACCGATCAGATTAACCGGGATGAATTCCGGACTGGACACAGAAGCGATCATCACCGCTCTGACCAGTAACCAGAAACAAAAGGTGACCAAGATCGAAGGCGATCAGAAGCGTCTGACCTGGAAGCAGGATGCCTGGAAGAAGCTCAACAAGAAGATCACGGATTTCTATAACGGGAGCCTTTCTTCCATGCGTTTCTCAGATGCCTTCTCCAAGAAGACGACGGCGCTCAGCGACTCCAGCGTGGCGACGGTGGTGACCAAAGGCGACGCCATGAACACCACGCAGGATCTCAAGGTGAAGCGTCTGGCGACCAGCGCCTACCAGACCGGCGGACAGCTGACAACAGCTTCCGGCAAAGCGCAGGCCGGCACGAAGATCTCCGAACTGACCGGGTTCGATGCCGAGAGCTTCTCCGGCGGCACAATCGAGATGAAGGTGGGCGGCAAAGCCGTGGATCCGCCGATCAGCTTCGACGCGGACGACACGATCGGCAGTGTGGTCGCCAAGCTCAAGGCCGCAGGGGTCAATGCCAGCTTTGACGAGGGTCAGGGCAGGCTCTACATCGCCGGCAAGTCCACCGGGAGCGAGGCCGGTTTTGAGATTACCGGCGGCTCGGGACTGGCGCTTCTGGGACTTAACAGGAGCTACACGGACGATGTCGATGCAGAGGGCAACCGGATCGCCGCGACGGGCTTCCGTGCGGGACAGGATGCCGAGATCGAGCTCAACGACGTCACCTACACCAGCAAGGACGGCAAGTTTGACATCAACGGCCTCAACATCACGGCGGACAAGGTCGGAGAGACGACGCTCACCACCAAGGATGACACCAGCGGCATCTATGACATGGTGAAGCAGTTCATCAAGGGCTATAACGAGCTCATCAACGAGATGAGCAAGCTCTATAACGCGGATAACGCCAAGAGCTACAAGATGCTCACCGAGGAAGAAAAGGAAGCAATGTCCGAGGACGAGGTCAAGGACTGGGAGGAGAAGATCAGGGAAGGTCTCCTCTCCGGTGACAGCACCCTCGGCGATGCGTCCGGCGCGATGCGTGCCGTGATGGCGAGCAATTTCGAGATCAAGACTGCGGACGGTCAGACATTGAAGATGAACCTCTCCACCTTTGGCATCAACACGCTGAGTTATTTCAATGCCCCCAAGGATGAGCGCAATGCCTTCCACATTGACGGGGATCCGGACAGTGACATTGCCAGCGTGAAGAGCGCGGATGACAAACTGAAACAGTGGATCGCCGGCGATCCGGACGCGGTTACGGAATTCTTCACGACCCTGTCCAAGAGTCTCTACAGCAAGCTCACGGATCTTATGAAGGGCTCCCAGTACAGCAGCTCCTATACGATCTACGAGGACAAGCTGATGAACAAGCAGTACAGTTCCTATACCGATAAGATCGCGGATGCGAATGAAAAGCTCAATGCGGCGGAGGACCGGTACTACAAGAAGTTCAGCAAGATGGAGACGGCGATGGCCAAGCTCAACAGCACCCAGAGTTCATTGGGCAGTTACTTCGGCATGGGTTGAAGATACCCCCTGTCCGTGGTAAGATAGCAACGTATCGGTAAACATATCGGGACGCCGGACACCCGGCGTCCCGAATCATCGAAAGGAACGGATCATGGCACTGGCTGCAAACGCATACGCACAATACGCAAATACCAAGGCGAATACGGCGAAGCCCGCAGAACTGACCCTGATGCTTTATGACGGGGCGATCAAGTTCTGCAATATCGCCGAAACAGCCCTTGAGAATAAGAACATTCAGGCAGCCAATGACAATATCATCAAGGTCGAGCGGATCATCGAGTATCTCCGTGCGACACTCGATATGAAATATGAAGTCGCCAAGGATTTCGACCGGATGTACAGCTACATCGATTCCCGCCTGCTGGAGGCCAACCTCAAGAAGGACATCGAGATCGTGCGGGAGATCAACGGTCATCTCCACGCGATCCGCGACACCTGGGTGGAGGTCATGAGGCGGAACGGGGTGAAGTGACATGACCGGATCCTATCTCGCCATGATGGCGGACAGTCTGGAGAAGAAGATCCGGATCCTGGAGCAGATCGAGGCGATCAACGGGACGCAGAAGGCGATCCTAGAGCGGCAGGGACCCGTCGATGCGGATGCATTTGACAAGACTGTAGAGGACAAGGGAGCCCTGATCGATCAGATCGAGCAGTTGAATGACGGGTTTGAGGCCCTCTTCGCACAGGTCCGGGAGGAATTGGACGGACACAGGGAACAGTATGCGGCGGAGATCGCTTCCATGCAGGATCAGATCCGCAGGATCACCGATCTGTCCGGCAGCATTCAGGCCCAGGAGGAGCGTAACCGCCGGCTCGCGGAGCAGTATTTCTCCGATACGAAGAAAGATATGGCGATCGGGAAAAAAAGTGCCAAGGCCGCGCTTGACTATTACCACAATATGGCGCGTTCCACTTTTACGCCGCCGCAATATCTTGATTCCAAACACTGACCGGTGAAAATTTCTCAAAAAAAGTGAAATTCAGACTAAAGTTTTCCGGTAAACCGTCGAAATATGATGTGTAAGGAAAACAACATAAAACCTGGTGGATTTTCCGATCGACACGGTGTACAATAGAAGAAGATAAACGCAGCTTGCGGCGGGCGGCTAGCACCCGGTGAGGCGGCGGTTATTTAAAAACTATCAAACACATGATCGGCAAGGAAGCCGAATCAACACACAAATCAAGGAGGATAAAATTATGGGTATGGTAGTACAGCACAACATGACAGCACACAACAGCAACCGTATGCTCGGCATCACCACCGGCCAGCAGGCCAAGAGCTCCGAGAAGCTTTCTTCCGGCTATCAGATCAACCGCGCAGCGGACGATGCGGCCGGCCTCTCCATCAGTGAGAAGATGCGCAGACAGATCCGTGGTCTTACCCAGGCTGTCAAGAACGCGCAGGATGGCATCTCCACCGTTCAGACCGCTGAAGGCGCCCTCGGCGAAGTCCAGGATATGCTTCAGAGAATGAACGAGCTCGTTGACAAGGCTGGTACCGACACGCTGCAGAGCACGGACCGTCAGTACATTCAGGATGAGATCACGCAGCTGAAGAGCGAGATCAATCGTGTCAAGCAGACCACGACTTTCAACCAGCAGTCTCTGCTGGATGGGTCCTTCACCAGCAAGAACATCCATGTTGGTGCTGAGGCTGCTTCCGACAACCAGATCAAGATCCACATCTCCAGCATGAGCGCGAGCTCCATCGGTATCGGATCGATCTCCGTCACGGGTACTTCCGGAACCAATGCTCGTTCGCAGATCTCCAGCGTGAGAAATGCTATCCAGTCCGTTTCCAGGATGCGTTCCGCTCTCGGTGCCATCCAGAACCGTCTGGAGCACACCATCACCAACCTGAACAACGTTGTGGAGAACACGACGAGTGCTGAGAGCCTTATCCGCGATACGGATATGGCGACCGAGATGGTTCGCTACAGCAACAACAACATCCTGGCACAGGCTGGCCAGTCGATGCTTGCTCAGGCGAATCAGAGCAACCAGGGCGTTCTGTCCCTGCTCGGCTAATAAGCTGTCACACAAAAACAGCCAGCGCGTTAAGCGCACAACCCATGCTAGCAAGAAGGGCGTCGGAGCAATCCGGCGCCCTATCTTTTATTGCGCATGATCATGCGAAATGATAGAATAACTCCATGAGTTTTCCCGTGGATGAACACCAATTCTGCTTTATCATCGCTGTCTCGGACGACCTGTACAAAGAGGAATGTCTGACGTATCTCGGTGCTCTTGAGGTGCCGGAGGGGTATACGACGGATGTACTCACCGTTGAAGGAGCCGACAGTGTCAGTGCGGCCTATCAGGCTGCGATGGAGGCTTCCGCGGCAAAGTATAAGATTTATCTCCGGCAGGAGCTGTTCCTGACGGACCGGCGGATCCTCGCGCGACTGCTGGAAGGCTTTGCCGATCCGGCGGTCGGGATGATCGGGCTCGCCGGGACGGCGGAGTTGTCCGGGGACGGTGTCTTTGCAAACAGCGAACCGCTTCGGCCGGAAACAGGGACAGCGGAGGCAGCGGCACTTGACGGGAGATTTCTTGCGACTCAGACAGATCTTCCATGGAGGCAGGAACTGTTTGCCGGCGGATCGTTTCCGGGACCTGCACAGTCGCTGGAATTCCGGAAGGCCGGTTACCGCATCGCGGTCATGGCGGACGGAGCCGGCAAGGCATATCACTATGATATACCTGCAGAGGATCCGGCGGTCTTTGAAGCGGACCGCAGGGCCTTCCTGAAAGAATACCCAGCGTATGTTCATGGCGGTGGGAAGAAGAAGCGGATCCTCTATCCCGATATGGGACTGGTCTCCACCTGGAACATCCCCTACGCGCTCGCAGCCAATGAGCTGGACGTCGTTTTCATGCAGTATACCGGCACGCCGGAGCACCGGAGAGCGCGGGATATCGATACCGTATCCGCGGCGATCCGCAGGCTTCATGCCGATGCGGTGATGACGCATGATTATTACGTGCCCATCGCACTGGCCTGCGCCGAGAATGATATCCCCTATATCGCCTGGATCTATGATTCTATCCAGGTGGCACTCTATGATGAGAGTGTCCGTGGAGCCGGCAATTACATCTTTGATTTTGACAGAATGCAGGCGGACGAGACCGCGGAACGCGGCGCCTTCTACGTGAAGCACCAGCCGCTCGCGTCCAATCCGTACCTTGCGGATACGCTGGAGATCACGAAAGAAGATGAACGGCGGTTTACCTGTGATGTCTCCTTTATCGGGTCGCTGTATAAGGATGAGGATTTCGTGATCCCCTATGAGAAACTGTCTGAGGAGACCGGAGAGGAGATCCGGGAACTGCTCGCGGCGCATGTCGGCCGGTGGGACGGGGAGGTGCGTTTTGCGGGACGGCTGTCCGACAAAGCCATGGCGGAAATGGCGGAGAAGCTCCTGACCGGTATGGGCTATGACCGGAAGCTCATCGGTGACAGACGGTATATCGAGGAGACCTTTTTCTCCCGCGGGATCACCCATACGGAACGGATGGAGATGCTGAAGCGTCTGGGAAAACTGGATGCGGATGTGCGTCTTTACACCCGTGCGGACCAGGGGGATATCCGGATCCCGGGGGTGCGGACGGAAGGGTCCCTCGACTACAGCAAGGAGCTTCCCAAGGCCTATTATCTCTCGCGGATCAATATCAATCTGACACTGCCGTCCATCCGGTCCGGCGTGCCGCTCAGGGTATTTGATATCCTTTCGGCGGGGGGATTCCTGCTTACCAACGATCAGCCGGAACTGTCCGAACTCTTCACCCCCGGGAGGGATCTGGAGGTCTTCCGTGATTACGATGAGATGGCGGATAAGGCGAAGTATTATCTGAAGCATGACAGGGAACGACTGCAGATCGCGTTAAACGGTCACCGGCGTGTCCGGGAGAAGTATTCGTATGATCTGCAGGTGAAGCGGATCCTGGAGGAGGTCTCACAGGATCTGATAAAAAGAGGAAAGAAAGGACTGGTGTAGATATGGGGGACCGGCCGGTCAGCGTGATCATACCGACCTATAACCGCGCGGAGAAACTGATGGCGTCCGTTGACAGTGTACTGCGGCAGACCCACTCCGCACTCGAAGTGATCGTGGTGGATGACGGATCCACGGACCATACGGAGGAGGCCGTGGCCGCGATCACCGAAAGAGACAACCGGGTGCGGTATTACCGGATGCCGGAGAACGGCGGGGTATCAAGGGCGAGAAATGCGGGCGTTGCGGAAGCCGGCTATGATCTGATCGCGTTCAATGACAGCGATGATCTGTGGCATCCGGAGAAACTGGAGAAGCAGCTGGCTTATCTTGATGCGCACCCGGAGGATGTGCTTGTTTATTGCGCTTATAAGGTGGATATCCCCGGAGGCGGTATCATCCGGATCCCGACGGCGGAAGAGGAGAGAGATACTCTGGAGGGAGAGATCTTTTACTACCTGCTTCTCCGGCCGGCCATCGGCACGCCGACGATCCTCATGCGCAGGGATCTCTTCCTGCAGAGCGGCGGCTTTGATCCGTCGTATCCTGTCATGGAGGATTGGGAGTTCACGATCCGGATCTCCCGGACGGGTCCGGTCGGATTTGTGGATGAGATCCTGCTGACCGTGGAAGCTACCGCTGCGGATCGCAAGTCCTGTGTATCCGACAGGAAAACGCAGCTCGCGCATTATGAGGCGAGATGCATGCTGCTTGCCAAATATCTGGATGAGATCAAAGAGATCGGACAGTTTGATCTCTATGCAGGCGAGATCCTGCATAAAGCAGAGAGGGACGGACTGACAGATATCGTCAAGGGCATGATGATGGAACAACTGGCGAGGCGGACGATCGGAAACGCATAGACAGCAGGCAGAGAGGCGCAACATGGAAAAGAAAGAAATCAGTGTCATCATCCCCACCTGGAACCGGGCGGGCACGATCCGACGGTCGATCGACAGTGTGCTGGCGCAGACCTATGAGATATCGGAGGTAGTCATCATGGATGACGGATCCACGGATGATACCGAAGAGGTGATCGCAGCCATAGGAGATGAGCGGGTGCATTATCACCGCATGCCGGAGAACGGCGGTGCCTCCCGGGCGCGGAACGCCGGAGTGGATAAGGCGAAGCATGAGATCATCGCCTTTCATGACAGCGATGATGTGTGGGAACCCGACAAACTGGAGAAACAATTCGCCTGCTGGGAAGAGATGCCGGAAGCCGTGATGATCTACTGTGCCCTCACCTATCGGGATCCGGATACGGGGGAAGACATGGTCTTCCCGTTTGCCGATATCCCCAGAGAGAAACTCTCCGGCAATATGACAGAGCTTCTTCTGCACCGCAACACGATCGATACACCGACGATGCTTTTGCGAAAGGAAACCTTCCGGCAGGCCGGGGGCTTTGATCCGCTCTATCCGCCGCTTGAGGACTGGGAATTCAATCTGCGTGTCTCCCGTCTGGGTCCCATCGGCTATGTGGACGAGCCGCTGCTGCATTCTTCGATCAGTGAAGGGTCGCTCTCTTCTTCCACGGCCAACTATTATCATGCCCGGTGCCGGATCTTCGCCGCGTATCTGCCGGAGATCCAAAGCCGGGGGTTGTTTGACGAGATCGCCGGGGACATCTTACGGCATGCCGAGCATGACGGGGTGCTGGAGAGTGTGAAGAAACTCATGATGCTGCATTTACAGGAGGGCGGCAGGGCATGAAGGACAACCGTCTGAAGATGTATGTGATCTGTTCCCATGTGGATAAGATCCTGAGTGAAGATCAGATCTCCTCCGTATATGATGTTCCGATCCAGGCCGGTGCGGCACGGACGGACAAACGGATCTGTGCGATCAACGATCATGATGGTTTTCCTGAGAGTATCTCTGAGCGAAATCACAGGTACAGCGAAGGAACCGCTATGTGGTGGATCGCAAGACATCTGGATACGCCCTATGTAGGGATCGCGCATTACCGGCGGAGGCTCAAACTCTCTGATGAAGAACTGGCCGAATGCATGGATGCGGGGATCGATATCGTCACCTCGCAGGAACTCGAACTGAGCGCTTCCATCGCCGAGAACTACGGGCAGACACTGTTCCCGTCCGACTGGCGGCTGTTCATGGAGATCCTGCGGGAGTATGCGCCGGAAGATGAGGCGTTCGCAAAGGAGGTCTATGCCTCCGCATGGATCCACCCCTGTAATGTGGGAGTCTATCGCGCGGAGTGGTACCGTGAGTTCTGTGAATGGGCGTTTCCCATGACGGAGGCCTTCTGCAGGCGGAGTGCCGAAAAGGCTGACCGCTATCAGGTCAGGGATGCCGGCTTTATCCTGGAACGGCTCACACACCTGTATGTCATGAAAAAGCGCAGACAGGGTCTGGGCATCCTGGAGGTGCCGATCACCAATCTGAAATCCGTCAATTGGACGCCTGAGAGCGAGGGGATCGATCTCACGGATCCGCTGCAGGTCTATGAGACAAGTGACCGGTTATACCGGGAAAGATGGATCGGGCGGGCCTGCACACTGATCCTGGAGGCGAGAAAAAAGAATGCGCTGGATGAGCGTCTGGCGCTCCTGGATGCGATCCTGGGACTGGGCCAGGTGGAGCGGGCGTATCTGCCCATGACGATGCATGAATATCTGCCGGCGGAGCTGCGCAGCGATCTGGGCGTTCTCTCCCATACCTACGAGAGTTTCCGCAAGGTGGTGCGCCTGTATCTGGAAAAAAAGAATGAGGAAGCGGCAACCCTCCTGCGCGGATATGTGCAGCTGACCCGTTTCTCGCAGGTGGTGGCCGCAGGGATCTGCACACTGGACGGCAGGTCACAGGAGGAGAAGGACGATCTGATCCGCGCCGCATACGGCGTGTAGCGGATCCGACCGGGGGATGTGACGGCAGATATGGTTCCTGAGATTCCGGAAAGCTATTTTGAAGAAGAAACCAGAGAGGGATTTACGATCTCCGGCAAGGTCAAGCACTCCTGGGCGGCACAGCTGAAGATCGTCAGTCTGTTTGCGGAGGTTTGTGCCCGCCACGGCCTGCGGTGGTTTGCGGAGTACGGGACATTGCTCGGAACGGTGCGGCATCGTGGCTACATCCCCTGGGATGACGATCTGGATATCTGTATGCCCAGAGAGGATTATGAGCGCGTGTGGCCGTTTCTCGCACAGGAACTGCCGGCGTATTTCCATATCTGCGCGAGACAGGCGGATCCGCATATCAACAGTCCCTGGGGCAGTATCCGGAACCGCCGGGAGATCGATCTCGGAGGCAGAGATCCCCGCGAGGCTGAGATCACCAAAGAGTTTTACGGCTGGCCCTATGTGGCCGGAGTGGATGTATT
>JAFXTJ010000083.1 GCA_017535945.1 Lachnospiraceae bacterium | reverse complement strand
TGCGGGCTGGATCGCCTCCCGTACCGCCTCTTCATCCGGCAGGGGGCCGGCGCTCTCGGCGTTCTTTAACTCTTCGTCATCCGCTTTGCCGGTCGGTGCCTCCACCGGCGTATCGGGATCGATGCGGCCCTCCAGGATCGCCAGCTGATGGGCGATCTCCTCCTTGCTCATGTGCGTCTTTTCTTTTGCGGACTCCTCCGGTGTCTCTCCGGACTGCCCCTCCGCAGCCGCTTCCGTCTCTTCCGGCTCTTTCTCCGCGGCAGGTCCGCTCTCACCGGGCGCTTCTTCCGCGGGCTTCTCTTCGGTAGAAATCTCTGTTTCCGCGGTCTCTTCGGGCTGCGTCAGATCCGAGGGGATCTCCGTCTCTGCATCGGCCACAGCTGCAGCCACCCCTGCGGCGACTGCCGCCGCTTCTGCCGCATCCTCCGGTGCGGCAGGTACCGCCGTCTCTCCGGCCTTCTCACCGGACGACCACAGCGTGGGCGGATTGTCCTCCAGCGCATCCGGACCGGGCTTCACGACCTCGCGCACACGGCCTTCCGGATCATTCTTCTCCAGCATCTCCGCCAGCTGCCGCTGCTCCTCATAGCTGCGGAACAGCTCGTCCGTATTCTGCCGGACATGCTCCTTGACCCCTTCGATCTGCTGCTTCTGTCTGGCGTTCTTGTAATTCTCCCAGCCGGTCAGCAGCTCTTCGATACTGATCTGACCGGTGATCTGACGCTCGGTGCTGCTGCCTTCCTCCACGGCCATGCTGATCTGGCCATCGGCGCCTTGCGCCAGCAGATTGTCATAAGCCGAACCGTCAGGCCGCCTGCTGGGCCGGATCACATTGTGATGCGGCGCGGCTGCTGCCTCTTCCTCTCCGGCCGGACGGATCTCCTCTCTGGGGATCGCCACCGGCGCATGCTCCGCACCGGACGCGGAGGGTTCGCCGAGGGCTTCCTCCACCGCCTGATCCATGCGGGCAACAGGGATATATTCTCTGGTCTGTCCGAGCCTGCGGGTATCGGAGGATACCTCGCGAACCCGGCCGCGTTTCTCTCTGCTCCTTAATTCAGCCCGGCGCTCCTCGGCGCGGAGCTTCTTTGCTTCATCCTGGACCCGGCGCTCTTCGGTTTCCGGATCAGCCGCCGGAGGCTCCTCCTCGCGCTGCACGGGTACCGGTTCCGGAGCCTGCTGCATTTCCGCCGGCACGGGAACGACCGGCACGACGCTCTCGGGCAGGACGATCTCTCCGGTCGCCTGCGCGATAACCTGCCGGTTGATCTCCTCCTGCGCAAAGACCGGCTCCTCGGGAGCGGCCTCCTGCACGGGGACCGGGGCCTCTTCCTGTGCAAAATCCCCTGCGATGCCCTGCTTCTTGGCATAGCGTGCGATCTCTGTCACGCCGGGCATCCAGATCGTATCATCCGAAGCAATGCTCTGTGTCGCATGCCGGAGACTCTCCTCCACTGCATTCCGGCCCGGATCCGGGGTGGCCGGCCGGGGCGGTGTCCCGGGTGCGGGCCCGTCCGCCGTGACCATCGGGATCGCCTGTGCCGTATCCACGGGCACGCGCGGTGTCACCGGCGCCCCGATCGCGCGGGTATCCGCCGACAGGACCGCCTGCTCCGCCGCTGCTCTGTTCTGCTCCGCGGCTGCTTCCTGTGTGCCGTCCTCGTAAGACTCGAGCCCCTCCTCGGTGATCCCCAGGATCCCGGTATCACCGGTGCTCGCGAGCTCTTCCTGCTTCGGCGCGGGAACGCTCTCCATGGCCCTGGTCTCCTGCGGAACGGGAGCCGCGCCCTTTTTCTGCAGTTCCTTCAGGCTCTCGGCGATGACCTGCTGCAGGTTGATCGTGTTATACTGGCCCACATCCACGGTCTTGACGTGGAATTCGCCGTCTTCCTTCGCTTTGGGGGTTTCCTCGTCATGCCCCATCTCATCGCGTTCGCTGTCATATCCTGCGCTCTCCGCGGGCTCCGATGCGGTGACCTCCCCACCGGAAGCCTTATAGCGGTCATACACCTTTTGCTGTTCGGGGGAGAGCTTCTCATGCAGTGCCTTTAATTCCAGCGCCTTGATGACATAGCGGCCGCCGCCGAACCACAGGAAGAGATCATCGCATTCCTCGATGCACTCGGTCCTGAGTCCGACACGGTTATACAGAAATGCCAGTTCGTAACCCCATTTCTCACGGTAGTCGTGCTTCTTGAATTCCTGCAGCACGGCGATCCGCTCTTCGAGGCTCACGTCCTGGGCCACATACAGTTTATACTGGAGGATGTAACGGCTGGTGTTGTGGGGTGCGACACGGACGAATTCCTTGAAATACTCCGTCGCCCGGAGGATATCCTGCAGCTTGATGGAGAGTTCACAGAGAGAGTAGATGATATAGCGGCCGTCGGGGTAGCGGGCATTGGCGAGCAGCAGGATCTCCCGGCTCTCATTGTATCTGCGGTTGATCTTGTACAGATCGCCGATGGTGCAGAGCATCTGCACACTCTTGACCTTGCGCCAGTCGATCGTGTCGGCGATCTGCACGGCTTCCGCATAGCGCCCCTCGCCGATCAGTGTCTTGATCTCGTCCGCCCTGAGCTTGTACTCGTATTTATCCAACGCGTCTCACCCCGCGGCAATGCCGCTTCCGTCCATGATTTCCACAATCGATTGTGAAAATTCCCCCAAAAATACCATATCTGGTAGTTTATCATAGCGCCGCGCGATTGTCAAAGAAATACGATGCCCGGCGTCAGGCAAAACAGGGGGAGCCGATGGCTCCCCCTGCTTCATTTCATATGCCTGCTCAGAACTTACTTAAGTGCGTTCTTCGCATCGATCTGAGGCTGCCACTTCGCAATGTCGAAGTTGTACAGATCCTGGAAGCCGAGGCCATCCAGAGTGGCGGTCATCTCATCCCACTTCGCATCAAAGGCTGCGTCGTCATTGAGGAAGATCATCTGCCAGGAGTACTCCTCCAGCTTCTCTTCGCAGGAGTTACGGATGAGGGAGATGTCAGGCGTATCGGAGACAAGCGTCACAGCGACGTTGGGGCTGATGACGAGCTTGTTGTTCTTCTTCATCCACTCTGCAGGCTCCGCAGCACCAAACTTCGCCGCCCAGTCCTTCTTCATCTGTGTCTGCGTGGAAGCCTTCCAGGATGCCCAGTAATCCTTGGCATAGGTCTCGCCGGTGTTCGGATTGACGGAGTTCGCGCTCACGATCCACTCGTTGATCTGGTTGTTGCCGTCGCTGTAGCCTGCCCCGCCGTACTCTTCGGGAACCGGGAGGTTGTCCATCAGCGCGTTGTCGTTGATCGCGGTGTACTTGCCGTCGCTGCCGACCGTGTAGTTGAAATCCTTGATGCCGGAGTGCTCGAACTCAAGGCCTTCCGGAGAAGCATACCAGTCGAGGAACTTCATGATGGTCTCATACTTCTCGCCATCAACGCCGGAGCCGACACCGAACACACGGCCGCTGCCATAGTAGGCATCCGCATCGGCATAGTAGTTCTGATCACCGACGGGGACGAAGATCATGGCTGTGCCGTTGTCAAGACGATCCTGGCTGTTCCAGAAACCGACCTGCCAGCTGTACCAGAACATGTTGACCTGGCCGGCGCTCATCTTCGCACAGGCGGCATTCCAATCCTGGCTGCCGGAATCGGGATCCACAAGGCCCGCTCTGTAGAGGCTGTTCAGGAACTTGAGCATCTTGTAATAGGTCGCGGTCTTGTCCGTGAGGGGCGTGAAGGTCTTGCCGTCCGCCCTGAGGATCGCGGAATCCTTGATCTTCTCGCCGTACCAGGTGGTCAGCTGAACAACATTGGCGATACCGAGCATGTTGTCGTTGCCGTCCCAGTCGGGCCACAGGGAAACTGCATAGCAGGGATCACCGGCATCATTGGTGGGGTGCGCCTTCTGCATCTGGCCGAGAACATCCACGAGATCGTCAAGATCCTTGATGTCCGGGCAGCCGAGTTCCTGATAGTAATCCCAGCGCAGCAGCGGGCTGGAATAGATGACATCCTGAGAGTAGGAAGTCGGGGACGTGTTCATCATCTGGGTCGGGATACCGTAGATCTCGCCGTTGTTGCCTTCCAGACCGCTGTTGTAGACCTTGATCTGGTCCATGTAAGCGGCGAGGTTGGGATAGTTGGGCAGATCCGCCGTGATATCCTTGATGAGGCCTTCCTTGACGCAGTCCGCGAAGTCCACGGAGTCAAGCAGGACGATGTCGCCGAGGTTGCCGGACTGGGTGCGGGTCTGATAGATCGCGTCACCGGCCACCTGAGGGGCGATGATGTTCAGATCGATATTGAAGCGGTCCTTGACGACCTTATCAAACCATCCGGTCTGAAGACCCTGATAGTTGGCGGCCGCGTCGTAAACCTCGATCATCATGGCTTCGCCGCTTCCGGCATCCGCCGCCGGCGTGTCCGCGACAGCGGTATCCGCCTTGGCTTCCGTCGCAGCGGGCTGGGTATCCGTCTGTCCGGAACCCGCGGGCTGCGTGGCCGCGCCGCCGCATCCGGCAAGGGTCCCGAGGACCAATGCTCCGGCGGCAAACAATGAAACGATTCTCTTAGTATTCATTTGCTACCTCCCTTTTGTGAATTGACAGTTGCATAGCCCCCGGAGGGACCAGAACTAACCCTTGACAGCCCCGATCATGATACCCTTGACAAAATACCGCTGGAAGATCGGGTAGACCAGCAGGATGGGTGCCACAACGACGATGGTGACCGTCATGCGGATCGAGGTCGCGGTGGCCGCGTGCGCCAGCGAGGCCGCCAGCGAAGCGGCATTGCCCGTGCTGTTGACGAGAGCTTTTAAGGAGCTCGCCTGATTAATGTACTGATACAGGGTAAACTGCAGGGTCGCCAGATTGGGATCGCTGACCAGGAGCAGATTATCCTGGAAACTGTTCCACTGACCCACCGCGGAGAAGATCGCCACCGTGGCCAGGATCGGCTTGATGACCGGTACGATCACCGAGATAAAGGTGCGCAGCGTCCCCGCTCCGTCCAGCTCCGCCGCATCCGTCAGTTCCTTGGGCACCGATTCCACAAACGTCTTGCACAGGACAATGTAGAACGGAGCCACCACGGTGGGCAGGATGTAGACCAGGAAATTATTGTACAGTCCGATATTCTTCATGGTAATGAAGAACGGGATGATACCGGCGTTGAAATACATGGTGGCTACCACCAGGCGGTACCAGAACTTGCGCATCCACATGGTCTCCCTCGTAAACATATAGCCCAGAAACGCCGAGGCCACCACCGTGAGGATCGTCCCGATCACGGTACGCCCCAGAGAGATCCGGAAAGCCCCCATCAGCGAGGGGATATGGGAGACATTGACATAGTTGGTGAAATGGAGCTCCTTCGGCCAGAAGGTGATCTTGCCGCGCGCGCTCAGGTCATTCGAACTGATCGTATTGATAAAGATATAGTAGAACGGGTACACGCAGACAAAAGCAAAGAACGAGTACACGATATAGGTGACGATATGCATCACCAGATCGACCGGATCCTGTCTCTTAAACTTCCTCTTCTTCACATCGGCCATCAGATGAATCCCTCCCCTCTCGTAACCTTGGAGATCGTGTTCATCACGCACAGCAGGACGATACTGACCACGCTCTTTAAGATACCGATGGCGGTAGCCAGCGAATATCCGCCGCCGCCCATGGCCAGATTGTAAACGTAGAGATCCAGCACCTGAATGTAATCCTTATTGAAGTTATTCTGGAAGACGAAGAACTGCTCCATGCCGTTCGACAGGAAGTTCGCCATGTTGAGGAACAGCAGCACCAGGTAGGTGGGCAGGATGCTGGGGATCGTGATATGCCAGATGATCTTCCAGCGGTTGGCGCCGTCCACACGGGCCGCATCGATCAGTTCCTCGTCGATGCCGGTAATGGCCGCGATATACATGATGGCCGCCCAGCCCGCGTTCTTCCAGGTCAGCCACAGCCACATCTTGAACCAGATATGCTCCGAGGACTGCAGGAACATGACGGGGGCCTGGATGAGCCCGTTATCCTTGAGGATCGTGTTGACCACGCCCGTGCTGTTGAAGATGCAGTACGCGATGGAATACACCAGCACCCAGCTGATGAAGTTGGGCAGCGTCGTGACGGTCTGGACGAATTTCTTGAAAGCCTTGTTGCCGATCTCATTCAGAAAGACCGCGAACATCATCGGGAACCAGGAGAACAGCATGGACAGCCCGCTGACCGCAAAGGTGTTTAAAAGCACCTGGAAGATCTGCTTGCGCCTGATCTCATTGTCGAGCATGTAGGTGAACCATTTGAAGCCCACAAAAGGCGCGCTGGAAAGAGGGGCCGGCGGCTTGTAGTCATAGAACGCGTACGTCCAGCCGTACAGCGGATAGTACGCAAAGATCAGGACAAGGATAATGAAAGGAAGAACATAAAGGAACTCTCTGTAACCACGGATCTTTTTCTTATCCAGTTTCATGAATCCCCCTCAACAGATAATGGTAAAACGATTAACCTGCCTTTTGCATTATACATCCGGGAATATCAATCTGTCAATGCGAAATAGCCGCAATCTCACCGGTAAACACGGCAAAGAAAAATCCAGCGTCCCCGCAGGGACGCTGGATCGTGACCGGCTGTGGATTTACGGATCGGATCCGGATCTATTCCACCCGGATCGTCCTGTCTGCCGCAACGCGGCTGCCGTCGGACGAAGCAGCGATAATCCGGATATTCGTTCCGACGGGTACTTTGTTTGTGATGGTGAGCGTTCCGGCGGTTATGCGGATATCGGCGGCTTTCAAAGGCGTCGCCGGAGGATTCAGCACCTGACAGCTCCAGGTCACCCTCTTGTCCGCCGCACGATCCGGCGTGACGAGGGCCGTGTATTTGGCGGTTCCGGTTGCTTTGCCGCCGGTCGTGACGGTGCCGGGGCCGCTGACCGTCAGAGCGCTTACCAGGCTCGCCACATTGATCGTGACCGTGGCGGACTTGCCGGAGCCGTCCGCGGCCGTCGCCTTGATCTGCGCGGTGCCTGCCCCGCGGGAGGTGACGGTGGCGATCCCGTATTCATCCACATCCACCGTGGCGACTTTGGCATTGGAGGTGGTCCAGATGAATGCCTGGGCGGTATCCGCAGTGATCTCTGCAAGCAGTCCATCCGGCGCGGCGACCGGGGCGGCGACCGCCTTAAGCTGCACGGTGTCGCCGAGCGCATCCCGGTCCATGCCCAGCTTTTTGCCGGTCAGGGACTTCGCTAAGACGATATTTCCATTATCCGCCTCTTCCCCGTTTACAAACAGATCGATCCGGAGAGCAGGCTTCGTCACGGTGATATCGCAGACATTGCTGGCGACCTCGCTCCCGTCCTTTGCGTATGCCCAGACAGGAATGATTGTTCCCACAGGTACTTTGCTGCTGACTGACAGCCTGCCCGTAGCGGAAATGATGATTGCATTCTTCGGGAGCTCAAAGGTCTGCGAATCAAAGCCTTCTTCCGTTACGCCGTCGTACTCGGGGTTTCCTGCGTACCATGTGACGTTCCTGTTCGCCGTCCGGAACGGAGCGGCCGTTGCCGTAAACTGCAGCGCCTTGCCCTGTGCGACCTGCGTGGCATCCCCCGCCGCGGCGATCGTGATATCGGTCATCAAGCTGGCCACATTGATCGTGACACTCGCGCTCTTATTCATGCCGTCCGTGGTGGTCGCCGTGATCCTGGCGGTCCCGGCGGACAGCGGCGTGACCGTGCCGTCCTGTGCGACTGTAGCCACCCTGACGTTGGCCGACTTCCAGGTGACGAGCTGACTGACTTGTTCCGGGCTTTCATCCGCGTCATATACTTCCACCGACAGATTGATCTCTGACAGGTCGTCCCTGTCCACACCGACGACGGCATTGTTTTCGAGTACGCCGCCATCTTTACCAGCTATCACCATTCTGGAGGATGGCTTCTTCACCGTTACTGGATACACTTCTTTCTTGTTCTTATCTGTCTTATTCGTGGCTGTGACGGTGATGACCGTGCCGGATTCGACCGTGCTCTTCACCGTGAGGTTTCCGGCGGCGGTGATCGTGGCAGCCTTCCCCGGATCTGCGACAGCAGGCTCAAATCCCGTGATCTCCCAGTTCACGGCCGGGCCCGTGGCTGCAAGCTTCACACTCTTGCCGGCCGCCACCTCGGCGGGGCCGGTGATCGTGATCTTACTCTGTGTCGCCTTGATCGAAACCGATGCGCTCTTATTGGAGCCGTCGGCCGCTGTCGCCGTGATCGTGGCCGTGCCGGGAGCAACGAGGGTCACGGTCGCTTTCGTCACATCATCCACATCCGCTGCCACGGTCGCGATCTTCTCATTGCTGCTCTTCCACGTAACAACACCCGAGATCACGTCGGTATCCTTCTTACCGAAACAGACCGCGTAGAGTCCGATCGTCGGATGTGTCGTCAGATCCTGCTCGGGAAGGGTCGTCTTTGTGACCTCGCTGTCATCCGCCTGTTTGAAGAGCTTCACAGTGTCCACCGGCTGCTTGATATCGATAACAAAGCGCTTCGTATCATCGCTGTTGACCCCGCTTCCGTCTTTGGCGGCCGCGATCACATGGACCCGCCCGCTCGCCCCGGCCTTGATCGTCACGTGGCCGTTTGCCACGGTGGCCTTTGCGGCATCTTCCTTATCGATGCTCCAGAGCAGCGTTTTGTTCGTCGCGGAATCCGGCGTGATCGTCGCAGTCAGCTGTGTGCTCTTGCCGACAGCGACCTGTTCCGCACCCGAGAGACGGATCCCCCGCACCAGCGTGGCCACATTGATCGTGACTTTGGCGGACTTGCCGGTTCCGTCGGCGGCCGTCGCCGTGATAGCCGCCGTGCCCTTGCCGACGGCCGTGACCAGACCGTTTGCGTCCACCGTTGCGACCTTGTCATTGGCGGATTTCCAGGTGATTGTCTGATCGACCCCTTCCGTGGCACCCGCGGCGGATGTTACGGCAGAGAGTGACACCGTGTTGATCCTGTCGGGATCCAGTCCGATGGTGGTATTGGTGACATCCTCCTCCCCGGCCTTGATCTTCACCGTCTCCGCCGGCTTCATGACCGTGATCACACATGTATTACTCGTAACGCCGCTGCCGTCTTTTGCCGCGGCAGTGACAGTGATCGTACCGATGGCTGCAGGTTTCACCGTCACCCTGCCGTTTGCAATCGTTGCTTTTGCTACATCCTCCGGTGCGATCTTCCATTCCAATGTCTTATTCTTAGCAGAGTCCGGATCAACCGCTGCAGTCAGTGTGATCACTTTGCCGGCTGCCACACTTGCCGTTGCGGGGAGCGTGATCCCCTGCACGAGCCGGGATGCGCTGACCGTCACTTTGGCGCTCTTAGCGGAACCGTCGGCGGCCGTCGCCGTGATGGTCGTCGATCCGGCGCCTTTCACCGTCACCGTAGCTTCGCCCGTTTCCGCTGCTGTCACCGTCGCAATGCTTTCATTGGCGGATTTCCACGTCACTGTCTGGGAAACGCCGTCCGTTGACCAGCTGCCGTCCTTCTTTGCCTGCGGCACTGCATAGAGCGTGACGGTCCTGTCCGCCTCGTCCGCGTCGGGATCGAATATCAGGGTTTTTCCTGTGACCTCGTCATCGTCTGCCGGTGCTCCTCTGTAGATCGTCACCTGCTCGGCGGCGGCCATGACCGTGATCTCCTTTGCGGCACTCTTCCCGCTGCCGTCCTTTGCTGTGGCGGTGATCGTGGCTTTACCGGCCGCGACACCCGTGACACGTCCGGTGGTATCCACTTTGGCGATCGCCGGCTTGTCGGATGTCCAGGTGACCGCCTTGTTCGAGGTATCCGCGGGAGTGACCACCGCCTGCAGCGTGATGGTCTTCTTCGTCGCGACGACGGAGAGGCCGGTGACGGCGAGGCTCTGCATCAGTGTGGAAACAGTGATCTTAACGGTTGCGGACTTGTTGGAGCCGTCTTTGGTCTTGGCCGTGATCGTTGCTGTCCCGTTCTTCTTTGCGGTTACAACCCCGGTATCCGTTACCGCAGCGATCGTTGCATTGCTGCTGCTCCAGGTGAAATCCTGAGTAAGCCCCGCAGCCGTCCAGGTGCCATCCGTCTGACTGATCTCCGCTACTGCCACGAGTGTAAGTTTGTTCTTCGCGGGGTCGCCGGGATCCATGGCGATCGTCGCCCCCGTGACATCCTCTTCGTTCTTCGTTATCCTGACACGTCCCGCACTCTCCGTTACGGTGATCTCATAGGGAGCGCTCTCTGCATCGCTGCCGTCTTTTGCCCTGGCAATAACGCTGGCCGTACCGGCTTTTACGCCTTTCACGAGGCCGGCAGAGCTGACCGTGAGGATCGATGTATCCGTTGAACTCCAGTCAAGGTTCTTGTTGGAAGCATCATCCGGCTCGATCTGTGCAGTCAGCTGAACCGTCTTGCCCTTTGCCACGGAATGGGATGATCCTGTAATCCCGATCGACTTGATCTCGACCACCCGTGTGTTGCCGACAACGATGGTTACTTTACTCATTTTCCTTGTCTCCTCGCTGGTCGCCGTGATCACGGCCGTGCCGGCCCTGACCGTATGTACCCAGCCGCTGTAATCACTGACCTCAGCGACATCCGGATTGCTTGATGTCCATAGGATCTCTTCATTGTTCACATTGTAGGAATAGTACTTGCCGCCTTTCTGTACCTCGAGAATTCCTTTCAGACTCATACCATCATTGGCCAACATACTGATCGTACCGTTCGTGACATCGCGATACTCGCCGTTACTCCAACGGTAGATCCCGACACGGTCCGCGTTGCTCGGATAGAAGATCATGACGGAAGAAGCGACCGTATTGTGCAACGCCGTCCACTGTGCCTCTGTTCCTTTATACTCGATGACCTTGAGTTTCCTCGCTCCCGTAAGATCCGTATTCTTCATGGCCGCCGCGGGCAGGACCAGTTCCTCCGTGCCGTTTGCATGATCCGCCGTATCGGACAGGAAACCTGTCAGAGCCGTTGCACCGACGGAATTCACACCCGAGAAATCCATGTCATCGATCTTCAGCCGCTCCAACTTGGTACAGCCGGCAAACATGTAACTCATGTCTTTTACTTTTGCCGTGTGCGAGTTATAGCCGTACATGCTGGCTGTCCCGAGAGAGGCGCAGTCCATGAACATGGAGTTCATGTCCGTGACGGCATCCAGGTCCATCCGTTCCACCATCTGATACGCGTTGGAGAGTTTGGTGCAGCCCTTGAACATCCGGGCCATCGTGGTGACCTTTGAGGTGTAGAAGCCGGTTTTTTTCTCCGTGTCCCGATATACCGTGTTCTGATCAAAGTTGATAACGGTACAGTCCTCAAACATACTGCTCATATCCGTGACATTGGAGGTGTCAAAAGTGGTCAGGTTGATCTTGCTCAGCACGGAGCAGTTTTTGAACATGCCGCTCAGGTTTGTGACTGCGGTGGTATCCAGTGTACCGAATTTGACCATGCGAAGTTCTGTACAGCCGGCAAACATCTCTTTCATGCTCGTGCAGTTCGTGAGCTTCACACCGTCCATGTTGACAGCCGCAAGCTTCGTCATGCCTTTGAACATATTGTCCGCGTTATTGCCGATGATGACGCCGGGTTCAATCTTCACCGATGTGATGCTGTCCTTGTTGTTGGCAAAAAGCGTGACGCCGCCATCGGGATTGTCGCAGTCCGGACGGATCCCGACGCCGTAGGTCTTAACACCCATGGTGATCGTGGCGGGGATCACCACTCTGCCGGATAAGGCGCCGGCCTTGGAGGAATCGAGCCAGATGAAGTCACTCGCTTCTATCGTTGAATACTTATAAGCTTCATACCAGTCCTCCGCCAGATAAGGGTTCGGGGAGGGATCGTGGTAGTTGTAATGGAAGGTCACGTCCTCCGGCCAGGTATTTTCAAGCGCCGCAAACTCCTGCTCCGAGCCCTCATAATAGACATCCGTAAGCTTATCGTCATACCAGCCGGGATCATCACCTGTAGGGGAGAAATCAGTCCATTTCATCGCATTGACCGGCAGATACAGATGTTTTACCCCGCAGTTATCCCAGTTGATCGAAGAGAGGAAATGTTTACAATTGCACCAGTAATCCTCTCCGTTTTTCGATGCCGCGTTCAAGGCCGTGAAATCAAAACTGCGGATATCCAGATGCTCCAGTTTTTTCGTACCGGCAAACATATACCCCATCTTTGTGACACGGGATGTATCAAAGCCGGAGAGATCCAGATATTCCAGGCCCTCACAGCGTGAGAACATACTTTCCATGCTGGTAGCATTGCCCGTATCGAAGTTGGAGAGATCGATCGTCTTCAGGTCGTCATTACAGGAAAACATATCGGAGAAGAATCTCACCTTCGAAGTGTCGAAATTTCTCAGATCCAGCGTATTGAATCCGGAATATGCGAACATCCCCGACATATCCGTGACAGCAGAGGTATCGAAGGCAGAGAGATCGATGCTGTCCATGGGCACATATTGAAACATCTCCTTCATGGATGTGACTTGGCTGGTGTCAAAGTTGGTGACATCCAGATGTCTCAGTTCCGAGCAGCCGCTGAACATGCCTTGCATATCGGTGACACGCGAAGTATCAAATCCGGTGACATTCAGTGAATTGACATCAGCGCAGCCCGAAAACATATCTTCCATGGTCGTGACATTGGAAGTATCAAATCCGGAGACATCGAGCGGATCCAGCGACTCGCAGTCTTCAAACATGCTGCTCATATCCGTGACGGCGCCGGTGTTGAAATTCACACCGAAGTTGATCGCGAGTATCTCCTTATCCAGATAAAACATGTTGGCCATGTTTGTGACTTTGGAGGTATCAAATGAACTCAGATCCAGCGCGTCGTCTCTGTCATTGAGATCCTCGTTATCAAGTTCCCCACACTGTGCGAACATCCAGCTCATGTCCGTCACCTGCGAGGTGTTCAGATCGTCCAGGATCAAGCCGTCCAGTTTTCCGCAGTCGCAGAACATCATGGACATATCCGTCACGCCGGTGGTGTCCAGACCGGAGAGATCGATATGCGTCACAGCGCTCAGGGAAGAAAACATCCGGTTCATATCCGGATCGGACAGAACCTTGATGGGCTTTTGATCCGGATAACTGAGGCCGCCGCCCTTGATCCGGATCCCGGTCACGTCCTTCCGGCAGGGATACCAGATGCTGTATTTGTATTTATTTGTGGGGATATCAGGATATTGCGGAAATCCACGCAAACCTACTTTGTATTCTTTATAGTCGATCATGGCGATGGAAGGGATCGTGATATTACCGGTGACGCGGCTGCCTTCTATGCCATTACCGGTATAGTATCCGTAGTCATTCTTCGTCCCCTTGGCCCGGATCAGCCACAGGGTATCGCCCTCGATCTCATAATCATAATCCTCATACCAGTTCAGGGTCGGCTCCGGCCAGTCGGGATCCTCCGGATCTCCGAGTAATTCGAGTACCTCCTCCCAACGGGCCAATACCGCTTCCTCATCCCCCACGATCTCCGGATCTGTATCAGCTGTCAGTGTAAGAATTTCACCTTCCGCCGCTTCTTCGCCGGCAGGTACTTCCGCCTCGGCCTCATCCCCGTCCGCAGGCTCACCGGCTTCATCGGCAGGCGTCTCTTCGCCATCCGCCGCCGTCTCCGGCTCTTTCTGCTCTTCCGGCTCTTCCGGCTCCTCCGACAATACGGTCTGCTCCTGCACCTCCCGGGCAGGCAGCTCCTCTCCCCGCACCGCATCCATTGGCATGGAGGTAAAGATCAGCATCGCCGCAAGCACCATGGCCAGATATCCTGTTCTTTTCATATCCCTGCTCTCCTTTCACCGGGGACGGTTTCCCCTGTGTGAATCCTCTCGTTTTCCGGCACCCCGGTCCCCTCCCGTGCATGATCCGCATGCAACAAAAAAGAAGCATCCGCGATGCCTCTTTGATTGTACGGTTTTTGCCGACAGGATTCTTTGTCTTATGTTAAGAAGAATATGTCCTATGTTAAGGAGTTTGTTCCTCCTCCGCCGGATCCTCCCTGCGGATGAACGGCAGAAGCAGCGTCACCTCCGTGCCAGCGCCGGCTTCGGAGCGGATCCGGATGCCGTATTTCCCGGAACACAGCATCCGGATCCTCGCCTCGATATTCTGCAGTGCGATATGATGCAGCTCTCCCGGCTCGCTCACCTCGAGCTGATCCGCGGCCTTTAAGGACTCTGTCAGCGCGGACAGCCTGCTCTCGTCCATTCCTCTGCCGTCATCGCTGATCCGGATACAGAGCCCGTCCTGTTCAGCCGCTGCCGATATGCGGATATGTCCCTTGTTTCCCGCCAGTCCGTGGACGATCGCATTCTCCACGATGGGCTGCAGGAGCATCCGCGGGATCAGGAGATCCTCAACCGCTTCCCCGATCCCGATATCCGACTCGATCAGCCCCGGGTACCTGGTGCGCATGATGTCCAGATACTGCTCCAGCACATAGAATTCCTCCATCAGCGGGATATATTCCTCCCCGGCGTTGGCGTAGCGGAGCATGGCGGCCAGGTCGTCGCAGGTATCCGTTGCCGTCTGATCCTCCCCTTTACGGATGAGCGCACGGATCACATTGAGCGTATTGACGGTGAAATGCGCGCTGATCTGCTTTTTCAGCAGATATTTCAGAGTCCGCTCCCGCAGCAGCTCGATGGGCTCTACCATGTGATTCCGCATATACCACACAAACAGGCCCGTCGTCATGAGCAGGATCACCACGGTGACGGGCAGTGCGATCCTGAAATATGCGAAGAGCCCGGCCGCCCCGCGCATCTCCCGGTAGAGCATGAGATGGAACCCCGATAAGCCGATCTCCTTTTCATCGGTAAATGCCGCGCTGCGCCGGATCGTCTCCGGATCCGTATCACGAAGCGGTCTGTCGGAGCACAGGATCCGGTCGCCGGAATACAGGATCACACCGATGTCCTCCGACTGATTGTAGGCTCTTAGGATCCTCTCGATCTCCGTCTCCGCGACCAGCAGCACGACATAACCGGACACGCTGTCTCCGTTTCTCACGGCTTCATAGGTGCCGATATACTGCTCTTCGCCGGAGGAAACGGTCAGGATCCTGCCGCCGCCGCCCTGTATCAGACGACAGGCACGCTTCAGGGTCGTATTGTCGATGCTCCCCTTAAGCCGAAAGAACCGCCCGTTCGTATCAAAGACGATCACATGATCGATGCCCGAGAGACTGGAGGAAAGCGCGCCGCCCTCCCCGGCGAGCGCCGCTCCCTCGCGGTAAAAGAGGATACCCTCCGGCGCGTCGAGCATCTTGACGATCCCTCTGGCACAACTGAGCTCATAGGCTCTGCTTTCCAGCAGGAGGAGTCTCTCCTCTATTCCGTACAGGATGGCACCGGAGGCGGATTCGACCTGTTCATCATAGATCCTGCCCACAAAAGAGCGTGTCAGTACAAAAAAACCGATCCAGATCAGGATCAGCATCAGGCATAGAATCCCGATCGCTGCCAGAAACCGGTTGAGGATCCCGCTTCTTTTCATTCCCTGCCCCGCAGGATGTCCATCCAGAAGGATACGATGGCTTCTCTCTGCCCGATGAGCATCTCTTGATCCGGGATGATCAGATCGATCCCGGACAGCGGGACATCATTCCCGTCCGGGATATCATCCCGGACAGACCAGGTCCCCGCGGTACAGAAGGGTCTGATGCCCTCTCCCGTTCCGCCGGCCGTCCCGCCGAGGAGATACCGGATAAAGAGTGCGGCGGCGTTTTTGTTGCGGCTGCCCGCCGACATCATCACCGCATAAGAGGTCCGGCAGCCGGAAAAGGGATCCAGCCGGTAGACCGGCGCCAGGCGATATCCGACCTCCGCAAGCCGCAGCTTGCTCGAAACGCACCAGCCGAGATCCGCCGTCCCGTCGTTCAATGCTTCCGCCACCTCGTCCGAGCTGTTGGTGAACACGATATTCTCCGATACGCGCTTCCAGAAAACCTCCGCTGCACTTAACCCGTCAGCCGTCGTCAGTACCTCCCCGGCATACGCCCGGTAAGCTTCCTCCAGCTCATCCGCGTGCGCCAGGGATGTCCCGCACAGGGTATAGGTGGAGAAGCTCCGCAGCGGATTGGGCATGTAGATCCGGCCCCTGTATTTCTCCTCGGTGAGCTCCCAGATATTGCCGACCGGACACGCATCATGGATCGCAGTGCTGTAGAGCAGCAGCTCCGCCTCATTCAGAAAGGAAACCGTCCCGTCCGCGAAAGCGCCCGTCATATGATCGGCGATATCCGCCGGCAGATAGGGCACGACAATCCCGGTATCCACGAGACGGGATTTGAATTCCCCGCTGTTGTCGTTGCAGATCACCACATCACAGACCTGCTGCCCGTTTGCGTGGCCGCTCTCGATCTCGTCGATGAGATTGGGGCTCCGAAGATCCCTCACCTCCACAAACAGCCCGGGGTACTCCTTTTCAAAGCTCTCCTTGGTCTCAACCGCCCTTGTGGATACGGTATAAACCACCAGCACATCCTCTTTGAGCGCCCCTTCATACAGCTCCTCCTCGCTCCTCGTGTCCCATGCCGGATCCGCAGACCCTGCCCCGTCCGCGGCGGCGTCTCCGCATCCGCCAAGCAGCAACAGCCCTGCACAGATCAGCGCGAAAGTCCTGCCAGATACTCTTCCCATGCGACATCACTCCCTATATCCCGATTCCCTCTGATGAACTCCTCCATGGCCCCGTCGATATATCCGGACAGCTCCGGATCATAAGGATGTACGTCCCGTACCTCGGGCAGCGCCTCCGCATAGCTCATGTAGGCCCTCCCGTTGATATACTCGGAATCGGAATTCACCCCGTTCCAGGTGACGCCCTCCAGGAAGCGCTCCGGTACATCCATGGGACCGATCCCGTTTAAATGCTTGTTCTGCGGGATATCCCACAGATAATGGACGGTCGTAACAGTGGAGGCTCCCCCGTAGACACTGACATCGCTTCCGTCGGCGTACTCCCAGTCGACGCCCTCTTCCCCGAATCTCGCGATCAGAGAGGCCTCCGGCGTCATCATCAGATCCAGCAGCCGCACGGCCGCGTCCTTTTTGACGCTGCTCTGCGTGATGACGGCCCCGACCGTCGGCTCCGACGAGGTATAAAGCGCATTCCTCTCTCCGTCCGGCCCCGCAAGCGGCGGCACATGAATATATCTGGCCAGGATCTCGGGATTCCCGGGATAGATCACATCAAAGATCGAATGGGTGGTAAAGGCCCCCACGAGATCCTGCTCGCTGTTGCACAGCTCGCTTAAGAGGAGCCTGTCCCCCTCCCAGATACAGTCGCTTAACAGGCCCTCTTCATATAATGAACGGCAGTATGCCAACCCCTGACGAAAGGCATCCGTTCCGGCATAACAGAGATCCCTCTCTTCGTTGATCCCGTATCTGGAATGATACGGATCATTGTAGACATAGGCATTGAGGATATACTCCACCGGGGAGCAGGCATACCCGTCCCGCGCCCCCGCAAGCGGGATCTCATCCCGGATCCCGTTCCCGTTGGGATCCGAATCCCTGAAGGCGAGCAGCACCTGCTCCAGCTCCTGCGTATTCCCGGGGATGTTCAGCCCGCATCGCTTAAGCCACCCGTAGTTGATCCAGAGAATGATCCCCGCGCCCGATCTCCTGGAGACTCCGGTATTCGCGTAATAAGACTGCCCGTCATGCACATATATATCCTCCGATGCGACATACGCCGAGAGCTCCTCCTCACTGACGGAAAAGCCCTCCCCGAACATGACGATATCGATATCCGCGTCGGAGGAAAACAGGGCGTCCAGATATTCCGGACCGCCATCCTGCCGGATCAGGGAGATTTCCAGATCCAGACCCGTCCGGTCCTCCAGCCACGTCACATAATAGTTTTTATCCGCATCCTGTATATGGGGGGATTCCGGGATGGCGATATGCAGCGTCTCCCGTTTCTCGCTTGCCGCACAGGCGCTGATGAGCAGGGCCGTAAGCCCCAGGATGATCCCGCATGCTCCGGCCGCTCTGCCACAGACAGACGCCGGCCTCATGACCGGTATTCCCTGGGCGCACAGCCGAAATAGGACTTAAAGGTCTTGTAGAAATGATAATAATCACCGTAACCCGACAGGGCGGCCGCTTCCTTGACGGAGATCCCGCGCTGCTTCAAAAGCTCCCTCGCGTGCGCCATCCGCTTGTCCGTCAGATAGATGCTGAAGGTCTTGTTGAAATGCTTCCGAAACAACTGGCAGACGTAATTCCTGCTGAAGCCGAACCGGTCCGAGATCTGCGCGAGGCTCAGCCGGTCGGTATAGTGCTCGTCCACATAGGCCACGAGACTGTTAAAGGCGGGATTGTCGGAGACGGCGGAGAGATCGCTGTCCGGATGCTCCATGCTGATCTTGCGGTAGAGCTTCTCCAGCAGCAGCCGCAGCTCATCCTCCTGAATGGGCTTTAAGAGATAATCATAGCCGGACTGCTTGAAAAAGGTCCGTACATCGCGGTAATCGTCATAGGCGGAAAGCATGACGAATTCGCACGGGACTCCGCCCGACCGGATGCGGGAGATCAGCTCGTTGCCGTCCATCCCGGGCATCTTGAGATCACAGAAGACCACATCGGGGAGGAGCTCCCCGATCCTCTGCAACGCCCGGACGGGATCCGTATCGGCCCCCGCGACCTCAAAGCCGTTCTCCGGCCACGGAACGCGCTCCTTGAGCTCATCCAGTATGATCCTGTCATCATCCACAAGAAATACTTTATACATGACGGCATTATACCATTAAACAGCAGAATATAAAAAGGAGTACCGACCCCGGCGGATATACCGTCAAAATCAGTACTCGGCGTGCGCCTCCAGGGACTCGAACCCTGGACACCCTGATTAAGAGTCAGGTGCTCTACCAACTGAGCTAGAAGCGCGTATATTTATGCGGTTTCCTAAC
>JAFXTJ010000082.1 GCA_017535945.1 Lachnospiraceae bacterium | reverse complement strand
TTTGTCATGGGATGCACGCATTTCACCTATTTCAAACCCCTGTTCCGTAAACTCCTGGGTCCGCAGGTGCGGCTGATCGACGGGAATGCCGGCACGGTGCGCCATCTGGCCGATGTGCTTGGACTGCCCAAACGCCGGGCGGCACTTTCTCCGGGACTGCCGGATAACGTGCGCTGCTACCTGTCGGGACGGCGCGTCACGGATCCCGCGGAACTGGCCCGTTTCGGGCGGTATCTGGACCGGATGGAGAAGATCCGGGAAACATAAAATAACGCTTGCAATTTAATCCATTCCGGAGTACACTCATCTCATAGACCACAAGATGTTGTGGTTTACAATTCCAAAAACACATGATATCGATATTTCGTTCAGGAACAGGAGGCAGTCTTGAAGATCATCAAACGCAGCGGCAAGGAAGTCCCTTTTGACGGCGACAAGATCATCGCCGCGATCAACAAGGCAAATCAGGAGGTGACGGCGAACAAGCAGCTGTCAGAGGAGGAGATCCGCGCGATCGCGGCCGAAGTGGAGCAGGCCTGCCGGGCGCTGCCGCGCGCGGCCAATGTGGAGGAGATCCAGGATCTCGTGGAGAACGGGCTGATGAAGTCCGGTCATTTTGATCTGGCGCGCAAATACATCACCTACCGTTATCAGCACAACATGAACCGGCAGGACAATACCACGGACAAGCAGATCCTGGCGATCATCGAGCGCAATAACGAGGAGGTCCGTCAGGAGAATTCCAACAAGAACCCCACGGTGAACAGCGTGCAGCGTGACTATATGGCCGGTGAGGTCAGCAAGGACATCACGCGCCGTTATCTTCTGCCGCCGGATATCGTCAGCGCGCACGAGGAGGGGCTCATCCATTTCCATGACAGCGATTATTTCGCGCAGCACATGCACAACTGCTGTCTGGTCAATCTGGAGGATATGCTCCAGAACGGCACGGTGATCAGCGAGACGATGATCGAGCGGCCCAAGAGTTTCTATACGGCCTGCAACATCGCCACCCAGGCGATCGCACAGATCGCGAGTTCCCAGTACGGCGGGCAGAGCATCACCCTCTCCCATCTGGTCCCCTTTGTGGATGTGAGCCGCAGGAAGCTGCGCGAAGAGGTGCGGCAGGAATTCGCCGAGGCGGGGATCGCCGCCACCGGAGAGCAGATCCGCGAAGTGGCGGAGCTGCGTGTCAGGGAAGAGGTGAAGCACGGCGTGCAGGTGATCCAGTACCAGGTGATCACGCTCATGACCACCAACGGGCAGGCACCTTTCATCACGGTCTATATGTATCTGGATGAGGTCCCCGAGGGACAGACCAGAGAGGATCTCGCCATGGTCATCGAGGAGATGCTCCATCAGCGGATCCTGGGCGTCAAGAATGAGAAGGGCGTCTATATCACGCCGGCTTTCCCCAAGCTGATCTATGTGCTCGACGAGGACAACATCCGCCCGGAGAGCAAATACTGGTATCTGACGAGACTCGCCGCGAAGTGCACGGCCAGGCGCATGGTGCCGGACTACATCTCTGCGAAGATGATGCGGGAGTACAAGAACGGGGATGTGTATCCCTGCATGGGCTGCCGCTCCTTCCTCACGCCGGATACCGTCGGCATGGGCGAAGACGGTTCCCACAAGTATTACGGCCGTTTCAACCAGGGCGTGGTGACGATCAATCTGGTGGATGTGGCCTGCTCCTCCGGCAAGGACGAGAAGCGCTTCTGGGAACTCATGGAGGAGCGGACGGAGCTCTGCCACCGGGCCCTCATGGCCCGTCACAAGAGGCTCCTCGGCACGCCCAGCGATGTGGCGCCGGTGTTGTGGCAGTTCGGCGCGCTGGCGAGGCTGAAAAAGGGCCAGGTCATCGATCCGCTGCTGTACAACAATTATTCCACGATCTCTCTGGGCTTTGCGGGGCTGTGCGAGTGCACGAAGTATATGAAGGGTGTCAGCCATACGGATCCCGACGGCAAGGATTTCGCGCTGCGGGTCATGCAGTTTCTGAATGACAAATGCGCGAAGTGGCGCGCCGAGAGCAATATCTCCTTCAGCCTCTACGGGACGCCGCTGGAGTCCACAACCTACAAGTTCGCGAAATGCCTGCAGAAGCGCTTCGGCATCATCGAGGGCGTGACGGACAAGAATTACATCACGAACAGCTATCACGTCCATGTGACCGAGCAGATCGACGCCTTTACGAAGCTGAAATTCGAGTCGGAGTTTCAGGCGCTCTCGCCCGGCGGCGCGATCAGCTACGTGGAGGTGCCGGACATGGCCGGCAATATCGACGCGGTGCTCGCGGTGATGCAGTACATCTATGACAATATCATGTACGCGGAGCTCAATACCAAGTCGGATTACTGCCAGGTCTGCGGCTACGACGGCGAGATCTCCATCGTCAAGGACAAGGACGGCAAGCTCATCTGGGAATGCCCCAACTGCGGCAACCACGATCAGAACAAGATGAATGTGGCCAGACGGACCTGCGGCTATATCGGGACACAGTACTGGAACCAGGGCCGCACGCAGGAGATCAAAGAGCGCGTGCTGCATCTGTAGGAGGCGGATATGCCGGAAGATTTCAGGGCAGAAGAAGAGATCGAACGCATCGTGCGGTTTCTGCGCGAGTGGTTTGAGGAGAACGGCAGGACGGCGGATGCCGTCATCGGCCTCTCCGGCGGCAAGGATTCCACGATCGTCGCCGCGCTCGCGGCGCGTGCGCTGAGACCGGAGCGTGTCCTGGGCGTGCTGATGCCGGACGGGGAGCAGGCGGATATCGAAGACGCCAGGGAAGCGGCCCGCGTGACCGGGATCCGCAGCGTGACGGTCAATATCCACGCGGCCAAAGAGGCGCTCTTAGCCTCGATCACGGCAGGAACCGGGACGGAGCTCTCCCGCGACAGTGTGATCAATCTGCCGCCCAGACTGCGCATGTCGACCCTCTATGCCGTCGCCCAGTCGCTGCCGCATGGCGGGCGGGTGCTCAACACCTGCAACCGTTCGGAGGATTATGTGGGCTATTCCACCAAGTACGGCGACGCGGCGGGGGATGTGAGCCCCTGTGCGGAGTATACGGTTTCGGAGATGCGCCTCATCGGCGACGCACTGGGACTTCCGGCACATCTGATCCGCAAGACGCCTTCCGACGGGCTTTCCGGCATGTCGGATGAGGAGAAACTGGGGTTCACGTATGAGGCGCTGGATCATTATATCCTGACGGGCACCTTTGACGGTCCGGAGGAGATCCGCGAGCGGATCGACCGTCTGCATGTGATGAATCTTCACAAGCTTAAGACCATTCCCACATACCATCGGGCAGGGACTTCCTCATGAACATCGCAAACATCAAGTATTGTGATATCGCCAACGGGCCCGGCGTCCGCACAAGCCTCTTCGTCAGCGGCTGCACCCGCCGCTGTCCGGGCTGTTTCAATGAGGTGGCCTGGGATTTCGGCTACGGAGAGCCCTTTACACAGGAGCTGGAGGAGCGGGTGCTTGAGAGTATCGCTCCCTCCTACATCCGCGGCCTGACCATCCTTGGCGGCGAGCCCATGGAGCCCGTGAACCAGCGGGCGCTCCTGCCGTTCCTCCGGCGTTTTCGTGACAGACTCCCGGACAAGGATCTGTGGTGCTACACGGGCTATACCCTGGAGGAGGACCTGCTCGCGGAGCGCGGGGCGGCCCGGTGCGAGGTGACGGACGAGATCCTCTCTCTTCTCGATGTGCTCGTGGACGGCGAGTTCCTGCTCGCGAAGAAGAGCCTGATGCTCACCTTCCGCGGCTCCTCCAACCAGCGGCTCATCGATATGAAACGGACACTGGCGGACGGAACGGCCGTCCTGTTCGAGCCGGAGGAATAAGGGGATGACAGACGACAAGGCTCTTCGGCGGTATTTCTCTGTGCTGGGCTTCTGCCTGGTGCTGTATGTCGTCGTCAGCAATATCACCGGCAGCTTCTTCCTCATCGGTGTCATGGTGGTGCGGCTTTTGCGGCACCCGGAGCTCCTGCACGGGACACCGCAGGCCCTTCTGGGGCTGATCTCGGGGGATCCGATGCTGACACTCGTCGTCAATACGCTGGCGGTGTATGTGATCAGCATGCCGCTCATCGCGTATGTGATAAAGAAATGTCTTCCGCGGCTGCCTGAGCAGCCGCAGGAGGCGGTCACCGCGGAGGCGCTTCCTCTGCCGTATATCCTGATGCTCGCGCCCGTCGTGCTCTTCCTCATGGAAGCAGGCAATCTCATCTCGCTGTCGCTGGCCGGCCTCGCCGGCCGGATCACGGGTCTCGATCCTGCGAACACGGCGGTGGACAGCCTGATCTCCGGCGAATGGTGGCAGACACTCCTCTTTGTGGTGATCCTGGGACCGGCTGCCGAGGAACTCTTCTTCCGGAAATTTCTGATGGACCGCGTCTCGCCGCTTGGCAGGCACGCGGCTGTCATGGTGTCCTCCATCACCTTTGCTCTCTTCCATCAGAATCTGTATCAGTTTTTCTATGCCTTTTTCATAGGGATCGTCTTCGCCATGGTCTATGTGCGGACCGGCCGGATCCTGTATTCGATCCTGATCCATATGGCTGTCAATCTCTATGGCGGCATGATCCGCCCGTGGGCCCTGGAGGGCCTGCTCGATCTGGATGAACAGGCGCTCCTGCAGGGCGGTGAAGCGGCCGTACAGGCGCTTGCCGGGCATGCGGGACCGGTGATCTTCCTGTTGTGTGAGGGGATCGTCGCTCTTACCGGCTTTATCTGCCTGATCGTCTTTCTGGTACGCGGCGTGTGCCGCCTCCCGCGGCAGGTCTCCGACATTCCGGACACGATGCTGCACCGGGATTTTCTTACAGCTCCCGGCATGATCACCTTTGCGGTTGTCTGCATCGGCATGGGATTCGTCATGATCTTTGCACGGGTGGTGTAGTTCCCCGCCATATCTTGCACGCGGTATGTGCGATACCGTATAATATTCCCGCTATGAGAACCCCCTGCAGGAAGATCAGAATATCCGTCTTACTGGCTGTGGCCGTCCTCGCTGCCGGCACCGTGCTGACGGCGTGCCCGCTGTCTGTCCGTGCGACGGAAACGGAGGAGGTACAGGAAGACGAGCTGATGCGGGAAGCGGAGGTCAGGAGGAGGCTGCCCGTGCAGTCCGATGCCACCCCGGGGTGGCCGGACGGGCCGGCGATCTCCGCGCAGGCCGCGATCCTGATGGAGGTGCATACGGGGACGATCCTGTATGCCAAGAATATCCATGAACATCTGGCGCCCGCCAGCACGACCAAGATCCTGACGTGCCTGCTGGCAGTGGAGAATGCCAGACCCAGCGATACGATCGAATTTTCCCATGACGCGGTCTTTTCCCTGCCGGAGGGCAGCTCCAATATCGGTATCGATCCCGGGGAGGCCCTGACGCTCGAGCAGGCGCTCTACGGGATCCTCGTGGGCAGCGCCAATGAGGTCTCCAATGCCGTGGGAGAGCATGTGGGAGGCAGCATCCCCGAATTTGTCGGTATGATGAACGAGCGGGCAAAGGCGCTTGGCTGCACGGATTCCCATTTTGCCAATACCAACGGCCTGCCGGACTCCTCGCATTACACCAGCGCGCACGACCTGGCACTGATCGCGCGGGCTTTCTTTGATGTGCCGCTGCTGGCCCGGATCTCCGGGACGGCGACCTATCATTTCGCCAAAACCGACCGGCAGAAGGATGATTTCGTGATCCGCAACAAGCATAAGCTTGTGAACGGCGAGATCCCCTGCGAAGGTCTCGTCGGCGGCAAGACCGGGTACACGGACGCGGCCAGGGAGACGCTCGTCACCTGCGCGGAGCAGGACGGCATGCGCCTGGTCTGTGTCGTGCTCAAGGAGGAGAATCCCTCCCAGTTCACCGATACGGTGACGCTCTTCGACTACGGTTTCCATAATTTCCGGGTGGCACGCGCATCGGAGGAGAGGCGTTTCCTCCCCGAGGATCTGGCTTTTGCGGCTTCCCCCTTTGACATCTTCGGCAGTTCGAGGCGGCTGCTCACCTTTGATACGGACGATATCATCGTGCTGCCCGCCGGGATCGGCATGGACGAGACGGAGACGGAGCTCACCTACGGCGGGGAGAGCTTCGCGCAGGTGGCCTACTCCTGGCACGGCATCTCCCTCGGCAGAGCGCGGATCATCCGCTCTTCTCCCGAAGAGGCGCAGGACGACGCGTCACCGGCCGTATCGGCGCCGGGCTTTGTCACGGTGCGGCTCTTCCGGATCCTGCCGGTGGTCTACGGCGCGGCGGGCGCCTTCTGTCTCATCAGCGTGGTCGTTTCACTGATCCGTTCCTATCATTTCGGGATCTTTTCCGTTTCCGAGCGGAAGCGTTACCGTCAGATCCGCAGGGAGCGCAAGCATGAACGGCTGCGCATTGACAAATAGGAGATGGCGCTTCTTTCGCGCCCGGCAATAATGTGATATAATAACATTTTATCCGATGATACATATTGAAAAGGAGCAGGCTATGGCGGACAAGGAAAAGAAACTGGTAGAGGCGATCACCGCGAGGGACGAGGATTTCGCCCAGTGGTATACCGATGTGGTCATCAAGGCGGGGCTCGTCAGTTATTCGAATATCAAGGGCTTCATCATCCTGAAGCCGGCGGGGTACGCGCTGTGGGAGAACATCCAGAAGCACATGGATGCGCGGTTCAAGGCCACCGGTGTGGAGAATGTCTATCTGCCCCTGCTGATCCCGGAGAGTCTCCTGCAAAAGGAAAAGGATCATGTGGAGGGCTTTGCGCCCGAGGTGGCGTGGGTCACCATGGGCGGCGGCGAGGAGCTGACGGAGCGTTACTGCGTGCGCCCCACGTCGGAGACGCTCTTCTGTGACTTCTATAAGAACGAGATCCATTCCTACAAGGATCTGCCTATGGTCTACAATCAGTGGTGTTCGGTGGTCCGCTGGGAGAAGGAGACCCGGCCGTTCCTGCGCTCCCGCGAATTCCTGTGGCAGGAGGGTCATACGATGCACGCCACCAGGGAGGATGCCGAGGCGCGCACCCAGCAGATGCTGGATGTCTATGCGTCCTTTATGGAGGAAGATCTGGCGATCCCCGTGATCAAGGGGCGCAAGACCGATAAGGAAAAATTCGCGGGCGCCGAGGCCACCTATACCGTGGAGGCCATGATGCATGACGGACGCGCGCTGCAGTCCGGCACGAGCCATCATTTCGGCGACGGTTTCGCACGTGCTTTTGATATCACCTTTACCGGGCAGGACAACAAGCCGCATTATCCGTTCCAGACCTCCTGGGGCGTCTCGACGCGGATGATCGGCGCCATGATCATGGTACACGGGGATGATTCGGGTCTCGTGATCCCGCCCAGGATCGCGCCGGTACAGGCCGTGGTGATCCCGATCCAGCAGAAGAAGGAGGGTGTGCTGCAGGCGGCCGACCGCCTCTGCATCGAGCTGAAGAATGCGGGCATTCTGGCCCGTCTCGATGATTCGGACAAGAGCCCGGGCTTCAAATTCGCGGAGCATGAGATGCGCGGTGTGCCGCTGCGTCTGGAGATCGGACCGAGGGATCTGGAGGCCGGCAAGTGTCTCTTTGCGAGACGCGACACCGGAGAGAAGATCGAATGCGCGATCGCCGAGGCACCGGCCAGGGCGAAGGAGTTGCTGGAGGAGATCCAGAAGAATCTGCTCGCGCTCGCCCGCAGGAACCTGGTCGAGCATACCTATGCCGCCGCGGATTGGGAGACCTTCTGCGGGATCTTTAACGGCAAGGGCGGCTTCGTCAAGTCCATGTGGTGCGGCGACGTGGCCTGCGAGGAGAAGATCAAGGAGGAACTCTCCGTTACCAGCCGCTGCATGCCTTTTGAACAGGAGCACATCGCCGATACCTGTGTCTGCTGCGGACGTCCCGCGAGGAAGATGGTGGTGTGGGGCCGCAGCTATTGAGCATATGAACGGGATCGCGATGCCCGCCGGCGCGCGGGAGATCCTGCGCACGCTCGGTGCGGCCGGTCACGAAGCCTATATCGTCGGCGGCTGTGTCCGCGACAGTCTGATGGGGCGCGAGCCCGCGGACTGGGATATCACCACAAGCGCCGGGCCGTATGAGGTCAAGGCGCTTTTTTCCCGCACGATCGATACGGGGCTGCAGCACGGCACCGTTACGGTGCGGATGCACGGGGAGAGCTACGAGGTCACGACCTACCGGATCGACGGTGCTTATGAGGATCACAGACATCCGGCGGAGGTGACCTATACCAAGAGTCTGTCGGAGGATCTCGCCCGGCGGGATTTCACGATCAATGCCATGGCCTGCGATGCGCAGGGAGGGCTCGTGGATCTCTTCGGCGGCAGAGAGGATCTGGCGGCGGGCGTGATCCGCGCCGTGGGAGATGCGCGGAAACGGTTCGATGAGGATGCTCTGCGGATGATGCGGGCGGTACGGTTTGCTGCTCAGTTCGGCTTTGCCCTTGAGGAAGAAACCCGCGAGGCGATCCGGGAACTGGCTCCGACGCTTGCGGCGGTGAGTGCCGAACGCATCCGGGATGAGCTGGAGAAACTCCTTGTCTCGCCGCACCCGGACCGGATCCGGACCATGTGGGAGCTGGGGCTGACGGAGGTGTTCCTGCCGGAATTCACCGCCATGATGGAGACGCCCCAGAACAATCCGCATCATTGTTATTCCGTCGGCGAGCATACGATCGCTGCGCTGACGGCGGCAAAAAGCGACCGGGTCGTGCGGCTCGCCGCTCTCCTGCATGACGCGGCAAAGCCCCTCATGCATACCACGGATGCGGCAGGGATTGATCATTTTAAGGGACATCCCGCGAAGGGAGCGGAACTGTCGGTAAAGATCCTGCGGCGTCTCAGGGAGGATTCGCGCACGATCAGGCAGGTGGAGAATCTGATCCGCTGGCATGATCTGCGTCCGGAGAGCGACCCCGTTTCGGTGCGCCGGATGGCGGCCAGGGTGGGGAGCGACGATCTGCCGCTTCTTCTGGATCTGATGGAAGCCGATGTGCACGGGCAGAGCACCTATCTGCAGCAGGAGAAGCTGGAAAGACTGGCCCGGATCCGCGAGGAGTGGGAACGGATCGAGGCGTCCGGAGAGGCTGTCGGGCTGAAGGATCTCGCGGTCACGGGCAGTGACCTCATCCGTGCCGGCATGTCGCCGGGGCCTGCCATCGGGGAGTTGCTGCAGCGGATGCTCGCGGACGTGATCGATGAGCCGGCACACAATACGGCGGCGTATCTGCTCGGGAAATATCTGGGAAAAGAGGAAATGACCGATGCGTAGAAGATGGAAGATGACGGCACTTCTGCTGCTCATGAGCATATGGTCCGTGCCGCTTTCCGCGGCCGCGGAAGAGGCCCCCGCACCGCAGGAGGGGCAGGAGATCGTCTCCCTGCTGCACAAGTATGATTCCACGGATACCGCCGTGGTCCGCAGTGTCGATCCGGAGGAACGGACGGTGACGCTGTGTCAGCACGAGCTGGGGAGGTACTATACCCTGCATTACGATAACACGTCGATGATCTATGACAAACACCGGCGGCCGGTCTCTGCCACGCTGCTGCAGCCCGGCGAAGTGGTGGATGCGACCTTCCTCCATCAGTCCAAGCATCTGAATTCCCTGGTGGGCTCCGGCGCGGTTTGGGAGCGCGAGGATCTCCGCGTCTATCAGATCGATACGGAACGGGAGATGATGAGCTTTGACGGGCAGAATTATCATCTGCCGCCCACGGCGCTCCTCCTGAACAGAGAGAACGGCATCGGGGAGCGGATCCTCGCCGAGGAGATCCTGGACGGAGATGTGCTCTGCGTCAGCGGGATCGACAAGGAGATCTACAGCGTGGTCGTCACGAGCGGGCACGGGTATCTGAGGCTCACCTCCACGCAGGTGGGAGACGCGGATATCTACGGCGCCTGGATCAATCTGGACAACCGGGTGATCCAGAGGGTGAATAGCCGGACGTTGCTCGCCGCGCCGGAGGGCACCTATAACATGCAGATCATCGGACAGGGTGCCAATGACAGCCGCGTGGTCACGATCGAGCGCGGCCGTGAGACGGTGATCGATTCCTCCACGATCCGGATGGAGAAACCCGATACCACGGAGATCACGATCGAGGTCCTGCCGGAAGAGGCGGAAGCCGTGATCAAGGCGGACGGAAAGGAGATCCCGCGCGGGATGCCTGCCTTCCTGACGCAGGGGGTGCATACGATCGAGGTGTCCGCAGAGGGGTATCTGCCGATGACGAAACGGATCAAGGTCGGCGAGCGTCCTTCCAGGCTGGAGTTCACACTGGATGAGGATACAACGGCGGCGGATCAGGGTGCCTCTACGGGCGCGACAAATGCCGGGACAGCGGGCACGACGGATATCGCCGCGACGGCAGGGACCTCCGACTGGTGGAATTCCTCCACCGGCTATACGGGGACCGGTGCCGCGAGCGCATCCGCGACGGCATCCACCGCGGGTTCCACGGCATCTTCCACAGCATCCTCCGCCGCAACCGCAGCTTCCACCGGATCCTCGGCATCCACCGCTGCCACGAGCCAGTCCGGCTCGGGGACCGGTGCGTCCAGGACCAGTGTGACCGTAGTGGATCCGTCGGGCAACGAGACCATACACACAACGATCCCGGGCTATGAGGTCCGCGTGGAATCGCCCGAGGGCGTGGAATTCTATATGGACGGCAACTACATGGGCATCACGCCCACCTCTTTCGTCAAAGTCTCCGGCCGGCATACGGTGACGCTCTCCCGCAAGGGATACGCGACGAAGAGTTACAATATCTATATCGATGACGCCGACAGCAACAAAACCTATGCATTCCCGGCACTGGAACCGCTCGAGCCCGAGCCGGACGTGCCGGAACCCGAGGAACCGGAGCCGGACGTGCCGGAACCCGAGGAACCGGAGCCGGAGGAACCCGAACCGGAGGAGCCCGAGCCGTCGGAGCCTGAGGAAGAGGACGCGTAAAAACCGGCGGAGAAACGGGCTTTTTGCGCCTGCCACGGGTCAAAAACCGCGGAAATTGTAATATTTTGTTAATAATTCGTCACGAAACCCTTGACAAACGGCATCAAAATGTCTATAAAGGTTAAGGACGCCTTGAAAACAAGGCATCTGAAAACTTTCAATCTTTCCAAGGAGGAAAAACAATGAACAAGACAGAGTTAGTTGCTGCGATCGCAAAGGAGACGAAGCTCACCAAGACCGATGCTGAGAAGGCTCTCAAGGCTTTCACGGATGCGGTCACCAAGGAGCTCAAGAAGAAGGGCAAGGTTCAGCTCATCGGTTTCGGTACCTTCGAGGTTGCCAAGAGAGTTGCTCGTGAGGGCCGCAACCCTCAGACCGGCAAGGCCATGAAGATCCCGGCCTCCTTCGCTCCCAAGTTCAAGGCCGGCAAGGCTCTCAAGGACGCTGTCAACAAGAAGTAAGACAGATCCGACAAGATCATAGAGATCCGGGGCGACCGAAGAATGGCAACATTCCTCGGTCGTCTTGTCTATTGGAGGTTTTTATGCGGTTGGACAAATATCTCAAAGTATCGCGGCTCATCAAGCGGCGCACCATCGCCAACGAGGCCTGTGATGCGGGCCGAGTGTCCTTAAACGGCAGACCGGCCAAGGCGGGTGCCGAGGTAAAGGCCGGAGATACCATCACGATCCGTTTCGGGGAGAAGGAGGTATCCGTGGAAGTGCTCGCCGTGGAGGACAATGTGCGCAAGGAAGCCGCGGCGGAGATGTTCCGGTATCTCACCTGAAATTACGATTTATCGATTGACATAAGTCTGAAATTCGTTTATCATTGACATGTTTCCGTTCATTTGTTTACGAAGGAATGACAATGGCAGGCAGACGGAGCAGGACGCTCTACAGACGGGACAATTGGATGCGGTTTTCCCTGTTTCTCACAGGTCTCGTTGTGGTACTGCTCATTGCGGTAGTATGCGTCAGGAGCTACGGGTTTGCCAGACAGCTGGCCGAGAAAGAGGCTTATATCGAGCAGCTTGAGACCCAGCTGGATGCCGAACATGCCCGGACAGAGGAGATCGAGGAGTACAAGAAATATACACAGACCCGCGGCTATATCGAACGGGTGGCCAAGGAGAAGCTGGGGCTGGTCTACGAGGGAGAGATCGTCTTCCGGCATGAATGAAGAGGAACCACAAACGGGTAATAAGACGCGGCAGACAAATGCCGCGTTTTTTTATCCGGTGATGCAGAGGTGAAGCATATGCAGCAGTTTGAGCGCCGGATCCGCGCCGTCATTGAACGATATGCCATGATCCGCCCCGGAGAGTCTGTCCTTGCCGGGGTTTCCGGCGGTGCGGATTCTGTCTGCCTCCTGGAGGTGCTCGCCGTTCTCCGGGAGACCATGGGGTTCACGCTCGCTGCCGTTCATGTGGATCACGGGATGCGGGAAAACGCCGGGCGGGATGCGGAATTCACGGAGGCGCTCTGCCGCAGGAAGGGCGTGGCGTGCATCGTGAAGCATGCGGATGTGCCGGCTGCGCAGCGCGCGTGGCGCTGCTCTCCCGAGGAGGCGGCCAGACGCGCCCGGTATGCGGCTTTTGCGGAGGCGATGGAGGAGATGCACGCGGGATGTGTCGCCGTGGCGCATCACCGGGACGATCAGGCGGAGACGGTCCTGCACAATCTGTTCCGCGGCGCGGGGATGAACGGGATGGCCGGAATGGCGCCGGTGCACGAACTCCGTGACGCGGACACAATGATGCGCGTGATCCGGCCGCTTCTGTATGTCTCCCGCGAAGAGATCCGTGCCTATCTCGCAGAGAAGGGTCTGACGCATGTGGAGGATGAGACCAACGGGACCGATCATTATGAGCGCAACCGGATCCGCAGGCATATCCTGCCGTATGCGGAGGAACAGATCAATGCCGCAGCCGCCGCCCATCTGGCACAGGCGGCCGACCGGGCCCGCGAGGCGCTTTCCTGGGCGGAAGAGGAGCGCGACAGGCGCTATCCGGATATCGTGCAGAACCTCCCGGAGGGCGGCGTGCGGATCGATCTTGCGGCACTCCGCGCGGAGCATGGATATCTGCAGAAGCTGATCCTCCTGCGGGCGCTCCCGGAGGCGGGGATCCGCCGCCAGACGGAGGAGGTCCATCTGGACGCGTTACTGGGACTTATCGCCGGGGAGGCAGGATCGGCTTCCCTGGATCTGCCGGAGGGATACCGGGCGCAGCGCTCGTATGACAGTCTGCGGATCTCGCGGGCAGGGACAGCGCCGGAAGCGGAGGAGATCCCCGTTGTCCTGCCGCCGGAGGGCGGAGAGACGGAGGCGGTGCTGCCGGACGGCAGCAGGGTCCTGTTCTCCGTGATGCCGTGCGATGTCTCCGGCACCGCGGAAATTCCGGCGGACCCATTCACAAAATGGTTCGATTTTGATACAATAAAAAGACCTGTGTGCGTCCGCGGGCGCAGACGGGGAGATGTGATCGATACCGGGAACGGCAGGAAGAAGCTCTCACGGGAGATGATCGACCGCAGGATCCCCGCGCCGGAGAGGGACCGCGTGCCGCTGCTCGCGGCCGGGGATGAGATCCTGTGGATCGTCGGGGTCCGCCGGTGCGAGACACACAGAGTGCATGAGACGACCGGGAGGATCCTGCAGGTGCGTTACCTGCCGGGGAGCGGGCAGCCGTAAGGAGGACGGAAATGGCAGAACGTGTAGCAATGATGATATCGGAGGAGGAAGTCGCCGCGCGCATCAGAGAGCTGGGGGAGCAGATCAGCGGAGATTATGCCGGCAGGACCCTCCATATGATCTGCGTGTTAAAGGGCGGGAGCTTCTATCTGTGCGAGCTCGCCAAGCGCATCACGGTCCCGGTGACCCTTGATTTCATGTCGGTCTCCAGCTACGGCGCGAGCACGAAGTCCAGCGGCGTCGTGCGGATCGTCAAGGATCTGGATCAGGCGATCGAGGGCAGGGATGTCCTGGTGGTGGAGGATATCGTGGACTCCGGGAGGACCTTATCCTATC
>JAFXTJ010000002.1 GCA_017535945.1 Lachnospiraceae bacterium | reverse complement strand
GCGGCGGGCGCTGCTTCACCCTCCACACCGGTAAACCGCAGGCTCCCTGCCGAGACGCTGACCGAGGCCCGTGCCTTTGTTTCATCATCGGATCTGGGCTCGACCAGCACACGATCCGCGGGATAATCTCGAGTGAATAGAGCCCAGCCCTGTTCTGTCTCCGAGAACTCCACCCGTCCCGTCCAGAAATCATCTGGAATCGGATCCGTTAACCGGTTTTCCCCGTCGTCACCGATCCCCAGCCGGAGTTTATCCTCCTCTGACGACGCGCTTTTGATAACGATCGCACTGCGATAATCCTCCGTCTCAGCCAGGAGCCTTGCCTTGCCGGAGACGATCAGACCTTCCTGATCGGGGGTATCCGCGCCATAGATCGCGCAGCCGATCGCACTGTGAGCGCTGACGATCGGGATCGCACCGGATCCGGCCGTACCGATCTTCATGCTCTTTCGGAATTCAATGGCAGGGGGACCGAAGGCGTTGCGTGACGGATTCTTTACCGTAAAGCTGCCTTCCGGGATCTCGATGTCATCAGCCAGGATCCCGCGTGGAAGGATCCCGTCCCGAATGAAGTCACCGGCCGTGATCTGCACGGTACCGTGGGAAATAAAGCTGCCGCACTCCACGGTGACGCCCGATTCCCCGTCCACCGGCTCATCAGTCATCGCGGCGGTCAGTTCGCAGTTTTTGAAGACCTTGATCTTCTCCGCTTTGATCCCCGATGTACACGCAAGCTTTGCCCCTGCATCGATCATGAGTTCACCGGCCTCGATATCGATACGGCGGGTCTGCATCGTCCCCGCGCCGCTCACGGTGAGTGCCGGGGCAGGATCCGCGCCGGCTTCGGGGCGGATGTCCCCGATCACGAGATATTCTCCGGCTGCCAGGGTGAGTTTCGTGTTTCCGGTCAGGATCGCGGTATCCTCTGCCCCGTATGCCGCGGCCAGACTGCGGGCCGGGATATTCCCGGTGAGACCCACGAGAAACCGGAGGCAGCATGTCTCTTCATACGCTCCGTCCGCCGTCTTCACGGTCAGATCAAAAGCCGCATTCTCCGTCTGATCCCCGTTCATCGTCGAGACGATCCCGATCTTCGGACGCACCGTAAACGAGGTCTTCTCATCCTTATTGAGCGTCAGTTTCGCAGGCTTCGAGATCTCCCAGCGATCCGCGAGATCCGCGTTGGTCACGGCAGGCAGCTCCAGCGTGACCGTGTCATCATCTATGTTCGTCACCGTAACGGTCTGCGCCGCGGGACGCTGCGCCGCCGTGTAGCCGACGGGTGCGGTGCCGAAATCCAGTTCCCCGGTGATATCGAGCACGGAATGCCCGCCCAGGATCTCCTCCGGTCCGTTCTCCACCGGTGTCAGGACATCCGCGTGATCCGCCGTCTCATCTCCCTCCCGGGCAGGAGCGCTTCCCCATCCTCTTCCTGCGCGTCCTCTCCTTCTCCGTCCGCGGGATCTCCGGCCTCGGGATCCTCTCCGGCGGGGTCTGCGGTGATATCTCCGCCGTCCTCTCCCGTTGCGGGGTCTTCCGGCAGGATCCCGTCTCCCTCTCCGGGCTCGTCTTCTTCGGCGGGCGATACTGCCTCATCCCCGGGGTCCGTCTCAGACGGGAGCGGCATCCCCCTAATTTCCTCCCCGGCGGATCCTGCCGGCGCCGCGGCATAGACCGGATTCTGCGACGCATACACGGTGTCCCCCGCCAGGACCGCTCCCTGTCCCGCGATCAGCACTAACGCCGTCAGCATGGCCGGTATCCGTCTCATTCTCATGTCAAGCCCCCTTATCTGTCTGATCTCCGGGATTTTTCCCGGATCCTCTGCAAATTCATTCACTCCAGTGTAACACTGCGCATATCGTTCCGATACATCCCAAAAGTATATAATCGACTCCCCGCGCCTTTATTCTCTGTTCAGAATAGCCTGCATCCTGTCCATGATCTGCTGCATCTGTTTCTTCTGCGCCGCGGATTCTTCCATGAGCCCCTTGAGGTAGTCTTCCACGCTTGTATCCTCGAAGACAGACCTTACGAACCTTTCCATCAGTTCCACATAGCAGGGCGTTTTCCGTGCGTAATCCCACCACAGCTTTTCGATGGAATAGTGGATATTCGTGCTGAGCCAGGGCTTGCTCCCCGCAAAATGCACAATCACATTTCTCTCTGTCACATCTTCATAACGCCACCCGCTGTTGTATGCCGGTCGGGCGAAGAGATCGTATTTCCGATAATCCGCATACTTGATCCTGTCATGATGGACATAGTTCAGGATATCCTGATCCGGAGCGGTCATCTTAAAATCCCATTCCTTCATGACAGACAGGTAAGTCTCAAAGGAAACCCGGCCTCTCATGGACGCGATATTCATCAGCAGAACCCCGGAATTAAAGTACTTGTATCCATTCCCGATAAGCGGGGCAAACATCTCCTGCTGCATTTCGGACATGTCCGCCACACGCAGCGTATCGTTGGAATCATAACACCCCACCAGGTCAGCCTCTCCGAAATCCGTCCCATACAGATCATCCAGCGCCCCGTGTACGATCACATCCACGTCAAGATACAGCACCCGGTCCACCCCGGGCGGCAGCATCTCCGGCAGCAGCAGCCGGTAATAGATCTCGTGGCTCCAGAAATCGCTGGCAGGCAGCCGGTCCCGGTACTTGTCAAAATCCACTTTGAGCGGGAGCACGGATAGGTCATACCGTTCCAGAGATTCATTCAGACGGGTGATATCCCCATCATCCAGTTCACTGTGCAGGATGTAGACATCGTGATGCCCGGGGTTGCTCTCACAGATCGAGGTGATCGCAACGATCGCGTAATCCAGATAGGCTCGATTAAAGGAAAGTGCAAAATTCATCTTGGATCCTCCCCGATCAGGCTCTGTCCCCGCGTCTCCCCTTAAGCAGGTACGTCGGCACTGTCCGCTCATTGCGATGCGAGGCGATGATGCCGTCGCCCTCCGCCTGTCTGGAGAAGACTCCGGCAAATTCCCCGTGATAGACATAGAGCCCCGCCATGTTGAGATAGTCGTGCCACTGCCCGTCGCCCCACGCGAAATCGATATTCTTCGTCTGGTACTGCGGTGCATAGCGCTGGCAGAGATACTCCCCGGCGGGCAGATCGCGCACGATCCGCTCCCAGTCCTCCCCGCTTTGCTCCACCCCGGCGTAGATCCCGTTGGAGCCGTAGGAATCCATGGGCTTCAGGATATAATCCCTCCGGTGCGAGAGCACCTCTTCCACCGGGAAATCCGTCCCGAGGGAACCCGTGAGCGGAATATGCGCTTCCACAAAGGCATTCTCCTCCTCCGTCAGGATGCGCTTCGTGCGCTCCAGCCGCAGTACATGAAAGAGCCATTTATGATGGATGATCTGCGTGGCAAAAGGTCCGCACAGGAAGACGGCTTTGTCCTTTACCGCCTGCAGGAACGGCCGGACCTTTTCGGCGCGCCGTAAGATATCCCCGGTCACGGCCCGGCGGTAGATCGCATGGATGGGATATCCGTTCTTGGAATAAAGCACTCCGCCCTCATACGCCAGTTCGCGGATGTCACAGACCTCACAGAGGTATCCCGCCCGCTGGAAATGCCTCGCGAATTCCTGAAACTCGCGATAGGTCCCCTCATCCAGGAAATCCACGACCGCAATGCCCGGATCCGCCACATGCCCAGGCCACCTCCGATAGAGTAAGCCAAAGGTCTTCACCCAGGAATCAAAGAGCTCGAACTGCGTGAGATCATACCGGCGGATGATTTCCTGGTGCGCCGGATTGTCCAGGATGAGTTTTCCCTGGATCCGGTCCTCGTTCATGGCGCTGGTGCCGTCCGTATTGATCTCGCAGAAATAAAAGTCCCGCGTATCCTCATGATAGAAGAGATCAAAACGCGCCATGGGCAGGAGCGCATCCTCCGTCCCGGAGAGCAGGATCAGTTCCTCAAGTTCCCCGGAGAAAGGAAATAGACTCCGGTAATCCTCATGGGTCAGGTACTCCCGGATCACCTTCATAAAGATCCCGTAGGCCGTACGCACGATCTCCTTAAAATACGCGATCGTCTCCTCATCATAGATCTTGGGGATCTGCGGGGTCTGTGAGGTGTATCGGTCCCGGAAATAGAGCGGCGAACGGAACATGTTATCCTTAAGCGCCAGGGCGCCCGCCCGGTTCTCTTCCGGATGCTCGTTGATATGCTTCACATAGGCTTCAAAGACTTCCTGCCGCAGCTTCATACGCCCGATCCCATTCCTTTCGCGGGGCATCTCCCGGTAACCTCTCCGCACACGCCGTTCCCGTCCCGGTCCCGGATCACCCGATGACTCCCTCAAATCCCTCCAGATACGCCCGTTCCTCTTCTTCCAGATTTCTTCCCGCCAGATCGATGAACCGGATGGCCGCGTCACGGACGGATTCTCCGTAGAGCATTCCGTCCCAGCCGGCCCGCATCAGCTCATCCTCACAGGCGATGAGTTCCCGCGCCGGATCCGTCAGCCTGCCGAGCAGTTCCTCACAGGCCGTAAGACCCGCTTCTGTGTAGAAGATCCCCTTCACCAGCGCGCAATAGGCAAGCATCCGCTCTCCGGATACGGCATCCGCGAACCGGATCTCCAGATAGCGCTTGAGCCGCACATCCGGGAAGACCATGCTCAGGATATGACGCAGATCCTCCTCGTCCGTATCCCGTCCGGCGTACACCTCCGCCGCCGTCATGACGCCGGTATCCCTCGTCCCGTCCCCCCGGTGCATCAGGATCAGCGGGACATCCAGGAGCCAGCCGGCATAATCGGCGAACCCGTAATCCGGCCGGAAGATCCCGGGCGGATAACCGCAGCGGACGGGATCCGTGCGCCGCCAGATATCGGTCCTTAACAGATGCCCGGTGTAAGGCGCTCCCTCAAAGACCGGCGTGTTCTCGCACAGGAGCCGGAGCAGGGGAGAAAGCACCGCCAGCGCCTGCAGTTTCCTGCGGAAATCCTCCTCGGAGGAATAGTCGATGGAGATCTGCGTCGAGGCCGTCCCGCGCATCATCTGCCTGCCGCCGCGTCCGTCGCCGGTGCCCGCAAAATGAGCATCCATCAGGCGATAGCGTTCCTTGGGGATGAGGGGCAGATCCGCTACCCTGCTCTTTGGCTGGTAGCCCTGCGTCACCAGATCGGCATGCATCTCATCCAGGACGGGCGACGCAAGAGCGAGAAATCCGTCATAGATCTCCCGGATCTCCCGGATGCGTTCCCTGGGCGCGATGCTGATCTCCGGCTGAGCCGCCGGCTCAAGCGTGATCGTGTAGTCCTTTGTCTCAAAGCCGAGCAGATGCCCCTCTTCCGTATAGATATTGCAATGAGGTAATACGCCGGCGAGCTGCCGCAGAAATGCTTCGACCCCGGCCGGTCCGTGGTACGGCAGGGCTTCCCCGGTCTCCCGGGCCGTGAGGAAATGCTCGATCTCCACCCCGAGCCGCTCTTCCGGTCCCGCACCTTCCCTGAAATATGCAGTCAGCTGCTCCCGCAGTCTTTCACGGTTCTCTGTTGTCATCGTCCCCCAGTCTGAGATCCGCCCGTCTCCGGGATCCTCGTGCGATTGATATGTGATACGGCTTTGTTGCGCATACTGCAGGAAGACGATTTCCCGTTATCCCCTCTTCTGCGCCCTAGCAGATACATTGCGCAGCCGCTCGGTCTTATCGTTCTCATAGACCTGGGCCTGCGCTTCCGCCGCAT
>JAFXTJ010000081.1 GCA_017535945.1 Lachnospiraceae bacterium | reverse complement strand
GGCCGGGTCATCGAACAGGGTACCCACGACGCGCTCATCGAAGCGGGAGGCTTCTACCGGACCCTGTACGAGAGCCAGTTCGCCGGAGAGGCGCTGTAGACAGGAGATTCCCATGATCACAGCAAAGACTTCAAAAACCCTTCGCGGCATCGCGATCCTCATCGTCATCGCCAGCCATTTCGCGGAATGGATGTTCCTCGAGCCGGCGCATCCCGGGCTCCGCCACATGATCGGTACCTGGGGGCCTCCGGGAGTGGATATCTTTCTGCTGCTCTCCGGCTACGGCCTGTACCTCAGCGCCCGCAAAGAAGCGGAACGGACCGGCGCCCCGGGCGGTATCACCGGACATTTCGTACTGCGGCGGCTGCTGAACGGGATCCTCCCCTACTACCTCATCATCGGGATCGCGTATTTCTTCACGGGCACCTGGAAACAGGCGCTGCAGGAGGGCTACCTGCCGGATACCCTCAGGGCCTATCTGACCGCGACGGATCACTGGTACATCCAGGTCCTGATCGTCCTGTACCTCGCCTTTATCCTGTGCTTCCGCTTCGGCGGGAAGTTCCGTCTGCCGCTCCTGTCCGCCGCTGTCATCCTCCATATGATCCTGCTCGCAAACGCCGATCATGCGGACTTCTGGACCCTGTCAAACGGTGCGTTCCTCATCGGGGTTTACGCCGCCGCACTGGAGAAACGCTTCCCCGAGCAGCTGCAGTCCCTGCGCACACGGCTCGCCGTCCTGCTCGCCGGCGCCGCGGGCATGACTGTCACATATCTGCAGATGGCACGCCTGGGCGGCAGCGGTGCACCGGAGGCCTACGGCTGGGAACTGGCCATGAACCTCTGCTTCACCGTGATCGTCCTCGGCGCTGCATGGCTCCTCAAAGACCTCCCGGGATTGATCCTCCCGCTCCTGGGAGAGCATTCCCTCTTCATATACCTCACCCATACCTCCGTCTTCTGGCTTCTGATCTTCAAGCTGGAAGCCCTCCCCTACGCGGCCGGCGCCGCCCTCACCGCCCTCGCGTCGATCATATTGAGCATCGCCGCCGGCACGGTATACTCCCTGATCACAAAGAAGCTGCTCAGCACATCAGCCCGGTAACTTCCAAGACCGGTTCCCGAAGTCTGTAGAGTGGCCGGAGGCACTGACTCAGGCCCCCATAGAAGTACTGGCAAACTCCCCCGAAAAGGTGTATCATAAACCCATCGGAGGGATCAGCCCATGAGTGACGTCATCCTGAATTACCGGAACATGCGCCTCTTCCTGGAGGGCAAAAGAGAAGGCAAGATCGATGCCCTGATCAGCCTGTGCGCCGACGGGATCATCGACCATGAGATGGCGGCGGACCGCCTGAACATGACGATCGAAGCCTTTGAGATGCTCTACGACCTCCGGAAACCCCGGAAGAAAAAATCTCCTGCCGGAAACCGGCAGGAGAATGAAGAAACGGATGAAACCGAGGAGCCCTCGTTTGATGAGGAAGACTATTAGCACTTAAACAGCGTGCTCAGGATCCCGCGGCCGAGGCTCGCGCCCACATTGCCGCCGAGTGTCTTCCCGAACTTGCCGAACTTCCCGCCGACCGATTTGCCGACTTCTCTTCCCACGGTACCCGCAACAGAACTACCCACAGACTTCGCCGCACGCTTTCTTGCGTTCGACTCCTTCTGCTTCTCGCGTTCCTTATCCCGCTCCGCTTTTTCCGCGGCTTTGGCCGCCGCCTTTTCTTCGGCTGCCGCCTGTCTGGCGGCCTCCTTCTCGGCCTGCGCGGTCTCGCGCTCCTCTTCCCTGCGGGCTTCCTCCTCCAGGCCCATGCGCTGCAGGAACTCATAGGCGGAATCCGGATCGACAGCTCTGGAATACTTGCTGTAAAGCATGGAGGAACGGATGGAACGCTCCCGCTCGCCCTCGGAGATGCTGCCGAATGAGCAGCGGGGCGGCAGCACCGCGATCCGCTCACAGATGCCCGGGGTGCCGTCCTCATTCAGGAAGGATACGACCGCCTCGCCCGTGCCGAGGCTCATGATGGCTTCATAGGTATCAAAGGCCGGATTCTCCCGGAAACTCATGGCCGCCGCGCGGACCGATTTCTGCTCGGCCGGCGTATAGGCATGGAGCGCGTGCTCGATCTTGTTGCCCAGCTGCGCCAGGACACCGTCCGGGATATCCCGGGGATTCTGTGTGCAGAAATAGACGCCCACGCCCTTGGAACGGATGAGCTTCACCACCTGCTCGATCTTGTCGAGGAGCGCCTTGGGCGCGCCGTTAAAGAGCAGATGCGCCTCATCGAAGAAGAAGACCATCTTGGGCTTGTCCAGATCTCCCACCTCGGGCAGGGTCTCGAAAAGCTCCGACAGCAGCCAGAGCAGGAACGTCGAATACAGGCTGCCGTTGTTGATGAGGCTCTCGGAATCAAGGATATTGATCATGCCGCGGCCGCCGTCGCCGGTCGCAAAGAAGTCGTGGATGTTCAGCGCCGTCTCGCCGAAGAACTGCTCTCCGCCCTCGAGTTCGAGCGCCACCACCGCGCGGAGGATCGTATTGATCGAATTCTTCGCGATATTGCCGTATTCCTCGGCAAACTCCTTGTTGTGCTCTGCGATATAGGACAGGAGCGCCTTGAGATCCTTGGTATCGACAAGGAGCAGATCCTCATCGTCCGCGATCTTGAACGCGATCGTGAGGAGCGATGACTGGAGATCATTGAGCCCCAGGATCCGGGATAAAAGGACCGGCCCCATCTCGGAGATCGTGGTCCTGAGCTGGATCCCCTTTTCTCCGAAGACATCCCAGAACGTCACCGGATATCCGCGGAAGGAGAAGCCGGCCTCTGCCAGACCGAAGCGCTCGATGCGCTCCCGCATGTCCGTGCTCTCCGTACCCGGATTCATGATGCCGGCGATATCTCCTTTGACGTCCGCCATGAACACCGGCACGCCCATATCGCTGAAGGACTCCGCCAATACTTTCAGGGTCACCGTCTTGCCGGTACCCGTCGCGCCGGCGACAAGGCCGTGCCGGTTCGCCATCTGCGGCAGGAGGAATGCTCCCGCGCCGTCCGTGTTCGTGCCTACCCAGATCTCACCGTCAATGACCATCTTTCCCTCCTTACTCTCTCATGAAAAACTCATTCACCGGCTGCAGCGGGCGTATCCAGCCGCCCATACAGGATCCTCGCGATCTCCGAATCCTTGTCGAGGATGATCGTCTTGTTCCCGCCTTTCATGGACTCCCGGAGCGCATCCAGGGAGCGGATGAAATTGTAAAATGCGGCTTTATCCTCCGTATTATAGGCCTTCTGCAGGGTCTGCATATAGGCCGCTTCTCCCTCGGCTTCGAGCACTGCCGCCTGCTTCTGTGCCTCCGCGCGCATGACGGTCACATTGCGGTCGGTCTCGTTGCGGATCTTCTGTGCCTGTGCCTCGCCCTCCGCACGATAGGAGGCCGCGATATTCTGCCGTTCGGAGATCATACGCTCATACACGGCCGCACGGTTGTCATCCGGCAGATCCAGTGCCTTGATCTGTGCCTGCGTGATCTCGATCCCGTAGGCGCGGATATCCTCCGCCGCATCCTGCGTGATCATCTCCGTAAGCTTCTCGCCTCTGGCCTCGATCACCTCGTCCTGCGTCATGGAGGAGATCGCGTTCTTGGTGGCATTGTAGACCGCCGCCTCGATACGCTCCTGTGCTCTGGCGTCGATCGCGTTCAGCGTCTGGATGTATTTCACGGCATCCGTCACATACCACAGCACATAGGTGTCCGTGATCATGGATTTCTTATCCTTGGTGATGACATCGGAAGCGGGGATGTCATACAGGACCTGCGCCGCACTGATATTCTGGGTCGTCTGGATGAACGGGACCTTGACCTTGAGACCGGGCTCGGAGGCCACCGCGATGACCTTGCCGAACTGGCGGACCGCTACATATTCCCTCTGGTGAACGACATAGAGGGAGTTGAACAGCACCACCGCCGCCACGAGGACGACCGCAATGAGAAACGCTTTGAACACATTCTTTTTCATCACTCGTCCTCCTTTCCGGTTTCCGCCTGTGGAGCCGTGTCCGCGATCCCCGACTGGAAACTCTCGATCGGCAGCAGTTCCTGCGTATTGCCGTCCGTGATGATGACCTTTAACCCGGGCAGCACATCCTCCATCGCCTCATAGAACATCCGCTGCTTGGTGATGAGCGGATATTTCTGGTAAGCGTCATACATCTGGGAGAAACGCTCCGCCTGGCCTTCCGCCTCGGCGATGCGGGCCGCTTTGTCCGCCTCCGCCTGCTGCGTGATCTTGTCGGCCTCGGCCTCCGCCTTGGGGATCTGCTCGTTCTGATACTTCTTCGCATTGTTGACCGCGGTCTCCTTGCCCTGCTTGGCGGTCTCCACTTCCTTGAAGGCCTGGACGATCTCCGGGGTCGGCGGTTCCGCATCCTGCACGGAGACATTGACCGCCATGAGGCCCACCTGCTTCTCCGTCAGTTCCTGCTGGAGCTTCTCCTTGACTTCCGCCTGGATCTGCCCCTTGGCGGTGGTGATGACCTCATCCACCGGATAATTGATGACCGTGGAACGGATGCTGGCGAGCGCCATGTTCTTCATGGTCTCCTCTGGGGCCCGGGTGTTATACAGATAAGCCACCGGGTCGCTCACCTTATACTCGAGATAAAAGTCGATATCCACGAAGTTGAAATCCGAGGTGATCATGACCCCTTCTTCCTCCACGGTGATGTTCTGACCGCCCTCCACGGTATAGCCGATGCCGATGCCATGCGTGGTCATGTCCACCTTATGCACGCGCTGGATCAGCGGGATCTTGAAATACAGTCCCGCGGTGTCCGTCCGGACGATCCGGCCGAACATCGTCAGCACCGCCTGCTCATCCTCTTCCACGTTATAGAATGCCATGGATCCGAGGATCACGATGATCACGGCGAGCAGCACACCCGTGATGACCCTGACGAGCCCCTTTTTCCCCTCCGAAGGCTGGCGCTGGTATACGTCACCGTTTTCATCGCGCCGCTCGAAAGGATTGTGAAATCCCTGTCCGTTCATCTGTCTCTCCTTTATCTGTGAAAACAATGCGCTGATGCGCCTTCTGTTGAAATACAGGATCAGAATGATGAGAAAAACGAGTTCCATCCGCCGGATTCCCCGTCAGTTCGTGTACATATCATAGATGCGCACATGATCGTAGATCGCCCGCCAGGAGCTCCAGGCATCTCCGGTCACGCACAGATAATGACCGCCGTCATTGGAGATCTGGTAACTGGCCGCGCAGCAGCCGGACTGATCCACAAAACCGGTCTTGGCGCAGATCACCTCGCCGTGACAGTCCTTGTCCTCGATCCTGCGCAGGAACCAGTTGGAGATCTCGATCCCTTCCGGCCTGTTCTGCGTGGGGGCCGTGGTGTAGATCCGGGTATTGAGCACCTCCCTGCACAGATCGTTCTCCACCGCCGCCTTGAGGATCATCGCCATATCCTTCATCGTGCAGTGATTCTCCTCGTCATAGATCCCCACGGGATTGGAGAAATGTGCGGTCGACGACAAGCCCATCTCCGCGACCCGATCGTTCATCATCTCCACAAACGCCTCCTCGGAACCGGCGACATGCTCGGCCAGCAGCATGGCTGCATCCGCGCCGGAGGGCAGGATCGTGCCGTACAGAAGGTCCCTGACCGGGATCTCGTCTCCCACCTGATATCCCACGGCGGAGAGATCCTTGCGATAGACCAGTTCTCCGATCTCCTGTGTCATGGTCACGGTCTCATCGAGATCCGTCAGGTGCTCGACCGCCACCAGAAGCGTCAGGATCTTGGTCATGGAGGCGGGACTCACGACGGCATCCGCCTGACGCCCTGCGATGATCTCTCCGGTCTCCGCGTTGACGAGAACGGCATAGGTGGACTGCACCTCCTCATCCGTGATCTCCTGCACACCGCCGGTGCTCTTCATGGCATAGCCGTCGAAAAATGCTTCCTTATCCGCGGAAGGTTTCATATACGGAGACTTGACCGTCTCCTCTTCTTCCGTCTTGCCGTTCCAGGCCTCGAGTTCCTCCGCGGGAATGCTCTCGAGCTCCACGTCATTGGCACCCTGCTGCGCCTGGGAATGCTCTTCCCGCTGCTCCGGTGCGGCCTTGTGACGTCTCGTGATGACCGCGGCTCCGCCGGCAGTCAGTACGATCAGGAGCGTGATGATCGCGGCAGTGGTCAGGAACAGACGGAGTCTGTGCCCTCCGTTCCGGCGGCGGACCGGCCTGTCATCGTCATACGCCTCGTCTTCGTAAGCGTAGCGTCCATAACGATAGTCGTATTCCCCGTCCTCTTCCGGCTCGTAGTATTCCTCTTCCTCCGGCTCGTAAGCGTCTTCCTCCTGCCCGTAGTACTCCTGTTCGTAGTACTCCTGTCCGTAATACTCCTCTTCGGGTCCGTCATACTCCTCCGGCTCTTCCGGGGCGTAATAGTCCCTCCGCGGGCGCGCGGCAACACGCGGCGCCTCCTCAGCGGGTGCCGTATCAAGGGTATAGATCATGGGCGCACGGCTTCGGCCCTGCGCCACACGTTCCTCCGTATACTCTTTTTTTCTGCTCCTGGAACTGACGACCTGTTCGGCCTGTTCCGGATCCAGATCACGAAATCCTCTCATGCTGTCCGTTGATCCAAAAGAAGCCCGCAAGCGGGAATTGCGCTCATTTGGTACAGTATTATATCACATATGGGGGATCGGCCGCAAGATTAGAGGAACCCTGCGGCCATAAAAATAACAGATGATATTTATTTGTCGATGATCATCATCCGGAGAAAACCGGGCAGCTCATAGGTCCGCTTGCCGGCTCCGAGGCCCGTGGCCTGAATACGGAAACTCTCCGGCAGGGTGTTCGACGTGCTGACGGCGGCAAGGAACGCCGCGCCCGTCGGCGTCACCAGTTCTCCGCGCACATCGGCGATCCTGATCGGCAGGGCATATCGCTGTGCGATCGCGGTCACCGCCGGCACCGGCACCGGCAGGATCCCGTGCTGACAGCGGACCGTCCCCGTGCCCTCCGTAACGGATTTTACGATAACATCTGTTACTTTAAGATCGTCAAAACATACCGCGATCGCAATGATATCGACAATGGAATCGATCGCGCCGACCTCGTGAAAATGCACTTCCTCCACCGGAATCCCGTGTGCCCGGGCTTCCGCTTCCGCGAGGATCGTGAAGACCCGCTTCGCCAGCGCCCGCGCACTCTCCTCCATCCGGGTGCCGTCCAGGATCCGCAGGATCTCCGGGAGTCCGCGATGCTCGTGATGGTGATGGTGCCCGTCATGCGCGTGTTCCGCATCATGCGCGTGGCAGCAGTGATGTTCTTCTTCGTGTTCCGTGTCATGACCGTGGCAATGACCGTGGTGCCCTTCTTCATGCTCCGCGTCATGACGGTGACAATGCCCGTGATGTCCCTCTTCATGCTCCGCGTCATGGCGGTGGCAATGCCCGTGATGTCCCTCATGCTCGTGGCCGTAGAGATATTCCATGTCATGATCGTGGTTCTCATGGGCCGCATCGAGGATCACATCAAAATCCATGCAGTCGATCCCGGATTTCTTCACCCGGCTGATCTCCACACGAAAACCGTCCGCAGGCACCGTGTCCAGCACCTGAAGGAGCTTCTCCTTATCCGCACCCAGATCCAGCAGGGCGCCCACGGTCATATCCCCGCTGATCCCGGAAGCACACTCCGCATAAAGCATCCTGCCCATCACCGTTCCTCCCTTCCGCCGTCCCCCGCGGCCAGCCGGTTGATCTGGGTCGCCAGATACCCGGCTCCGTACCCGTTATCGATATTCACCACAGCGATGCCGTTGGCGCAGGAGGAGAGCATCGCATGAAGCGCTGCCTGCCCGCCGGCACCGACGCCGTATCCCACGGAGGTGGGGACCGCGATCACGGGATTGCGCACAAGACCGCCCAGGACACTGACCAGCGCCCCCTCCATCCCGGCGACGGCGATCACACAGTTGGCTTCCCGGATCCTGTCGATCACGGACAGGAGACGGTGCAGCCCGCTCACACCGACATCATAGAACCGTTCGCAGGATGTACCGAAAAACTCCGCGGTCTGAGCGGCTTCCTCCGCCACAGGCACGTCCGAGGTCCCGGCACAGACCACCGCGACCCGCCCGGTCCGCGGCCTGTCTTCGCCGGAAAACCGCAGGATCCGCGAGATCCCGTCATAAACCAGTTTCTCAGCCACCGCGGATCCGTATTTCTCAGCAAAAGACTCCCGGACCAGCGCATACTGCCCCGCCGAGGCCCGCGTCCCCAGCACTGTGCCGTGTTTCTCATAAAGCCGTTCACAGATCCCCGGCAGCACCCCATCCGGCTTGCCTTCACAGAAAACCACTTCCGGAAAACCCGTGCGTTCCTCCCGCTCCAGATCGAGCCGGGCCATTTCCTCTTCTCTCAGCATCCGTTCACCGCCTGTGTGATAACGATTGATATTTTATCGCGTCTCTTTATATAATAACAACCGATATTTTATTGTGCCTCATTATATAATAACAATTGATATTGTATTTCCCTTACATGACCTCCAGCAGCCCCTGCAGGCCCTGTCTGCGGAATGCATCCTTATACAGACCGATCTCCTCCCGGATCAGAGAGTCGATGACCCGCATCCCCAGCAGCTCCACCGGCGCCTTGTAATCGGTCAGCAGATGACCGCCGCGTTCATAGGACTTAAGACGCCCCTCCACCTCGGAAAGCCGCCACGAGAGCAGCTCCTTCTCTGCCTGCGGCGTCGCCCCGAGCGCTCCCGCATCGGTCAATGACACGTCCGTCAGTTTTGCTCCGGCGAAAAGTTCCCGGTTGGTGCTCCCGGGCACATCAACGACGACCACTTCGTCAAACACCGCGGCGATCGTATCGGAGAGCTGCGCGTTGATCCCGTCCGGATCCTCCTCGTGCATGTTCATGTTGACCACCATCACGCCGTCCGGCGTCAGATGCTCCCGCACCTGCCGGAAGAACTCCACGGAGCTCATGGAAAAAGGAATGGTGATATCGCGGTAGGCATCCACCATGATGCAGTCGTACTGACCGTCCACCGCCTGCAGGTAGGCTCTCCCGTCATAGGTCGTGACCGGGATCTCCGGATCAAGTTCGAAGTAGGTCCGGGCGAGATCCGTGATCTTCTCGTCGATCTCCACTCCCTCGACCCGGCAGTGCGGAAAAAACTCGCGCAGCTGCATCGCCCAGGTCCCGGTCCCCATCCCCAGCACCAGGGCTGAGGGGTGCTCCTTCCGTCCGAAATCCGCGAACACCGGCGCCGCCAGCGCATAGTCATAATACATGCCCGTAAGCCCGCCCTCCTTCATCCGGACGGACTGCACGCCGAAGAGCACATTGGTGGACAGGATCGTCGCCTGCGGCGTATCGCGCACCTGCAGATAATTGTAGACGGACTCCCCCTCGTAGGTCAGATCCCGCTCCCAGAAGGCAAAACTGTCGGAATTGCCGAAGATCGCACAAAGAATAAAGATAACGGTTGATATGATAACAGCTGTTATCTTTTTCCGTTCGGAGATGAAATAGATCGCCGCGATGACGAGCAGGATCCCGGAGAAGAGGAGAAACGTCACCGCCGTCCCCACGGCCGGGATCGTCACAAAGGTCGGGAGAAAAGTGCCCAGGATGCTCCCGATCGTATTCCAGGCGCCGAGCGTCCCCACGATCCGCCCGTTGTTGTCCAGGCTGTTCACGGAATACTTCACCAGGGAAGGTGTCACGGTCCCCAGCAGGAACAGGGGATAGACGAACAGCACCATGCAGGCCAGAAATGCCGCCCAGATAAGAAAGCCGTTGCTCACGGTCACGACCAGAAGTCCCGTCACCCCGAGGATCACATATTTCCCGACGAGCGGGATGGCGGCGATCCACACGGCCGCGATGAGGATCCGCCCGTAGAGCCTGCCGGGATCCCCGTTCTTATCGGCACTGCGTCCGCCGTAAACATTGCCGAGCGCCATGGCGATCATGATCGTGCCGATGATGATGGTCCAGACGATCTGCGAGGAACTGAAATAGGGCGCCAGCAGCCTGCTCGCCCCCAGCTCCACTGCCATCACGCCCATTCCGGAGAAAAACTCCGTGAGATAAAGATACCATCTTCTGTTCAGGACACCCGTCCGTTCCAACTCATGCCTCCGAAGCGGGGATCCCCGTCATGAATGCCTGGTGCATACGATCCCCCATGAAATACGCACCGCATTTCTGCACTTCCTCCATCACCTTATCATAGCCGCGCAGCGTCTGATACCAGGACTCCCGCGAGATCCCGCGCGTGACAGCCGGGCACACAAGGATCCGAGTCTGCGGAAACTCACTCTGCACCGTCATATACGCGCGGCGTGCGTGAAACGCCTGACAGCACAGGATCATGGTCTCCGGTACGATGCCCCGCTCCCGGAGCACCCCGCGCGCGAAGATCGCGTTCTCAAAGGTGTTGACGGAACGGTCCTCGCACAGGATCGCCTCTTCCGGGACCCCGTCCACCAGCAGGAGATCCCGCTGATAAGCCCATTCCGTCGCGGGAAAGGTGCCTGTCCCCGCCTGCACGGCACGCGCCAGAATCTCCGCATAGACCTCTTCGGGATTGCGGCCGTCATTGTGCGCCAGACGCTCCTGTTCCTCCTTGAGATCCGCAAAAGCACTCCCGAAGCGTCCTGTCGGCAGGACATAAGGCGCATACCCTTCGCGGTAAAGCGCAGCCGCGCGCACAGCCGGCTCGGGCCTTGCGGAACCGCAGACGAGGATCACGTCCGCCTTGGCGGGCGCATCCTCCCTGAAGATGAATTCCGTGATCTCGTACAGCGCGGGATCCATCAGCGGCACATGATCTTAACTACTTCGCCCACATAGAGATTATGGTAATCCTTGTCGGCGTAAAATTTCTCGTCCAGTCCCGGGGCCAGGAAATGCGCGGCATCCGTGGTCAGCTCCTGCTTAAAGAGCGAAGTACACAGGATGACCGTGGCCGCTTCATCGATATAGGGGACACCCAGCTTCGCCGCCACATGAAGCCTCGCCGCGGCGATCTTGTCCTCATTCCGGCCGGAGGCCGCGCCCAGATACTTGTACTCCCTGCTGTAGACCTCATGATCCAGAAATGACAGGGAGAACACGCCGGAGGAGTCCAGCAGTTCCTTTGTGTAGCGGGAATTGCGGACAAAGACGAATACCACGTCCTTGTTCCACAGCACGCCGACGCCTCCCCAGGACACCGTCATGGTATTGGCCTTATCTTTTGTGCCCGACGTCAGCAGCGCCCAGTTCTGTCCGATGGCTTTGTAGAAACTCTCCTGATACTGGGCGGTGGTGATGGGCTGAAACACGTGATACTCATACTCTTTGGCCATGCTCCGTCCTTTCCGGCTAAAAATAACGCCTGTTATTCAAAATCTGCGGATCTCTTCCTCCCCGCCTTCCGCGGTCATTTCCACCCGCAGGATCTCCACTTCATAGCTGATCTCCTTATTGACCTCCACGCGCACCCGCTCGCCCGCACGATGCCCGGAGAGGGCCTTGCCTAACGGCGATTCGATGGAAATCCTGCCTTTCAGGGAATCCCCCCGCATGGTGGTGACGATCCGGTATTCCTCCGTGGTGCCGTCGTCGAGCATCTTCACGGTGACGGTCCGGTTTAATCCCGCCTGATCCCCGTCCAGTTCATCCTCGATGATCCGGGCGGTGCGGATCGTGCGCTCGAGGAAGCGGATCCTGCTCTCATTCTCATTCTTGGCCTTCTTGGCCGCGTAATATTCGAAATTCTCCGAGAGATCCCCCTGGGCCCTGGCTTCCTTAACGTGCTCCAGGAGCTCCTTGCGCACCACCACCTTGCGGTGCTCGATCTCCCGCTCCATGTCCTCGATATCTTTTCTGGTGAGTCTGTCGTTCATATCATGAATCCCTAAACAAAGAACGCCGGCAGAAAACCCGCCGGCGTTCTCTGAGCAAATCTCCGTAGGCTGTTAGTGCAAACGCCTGATTATGCCTTGCCGTCGGAGCCGAGCACGTTCTTGATCTTGTGGGCGACCATATCCTTGACCGCCTGGCGTGCGGGCTTTAAGTACTGTCTGGGATCGAAGTGATCCGGATGCTCCGCGAAATACTTGCGGATAGTGCCGGTCATCGCCAGACGGATATCGGAATCGATGTTGATCTTGCATACCGCGAGCTTGGCCGCCTGACGCAGCTGCTCCTCCGGGATGCCGACCGCATCGGGCATCTTCCCGCCGTAGTCATTGACCATCTTGACGAATTCCTGCGGCACGGAGGAAGAACCGTGCAGTACGATCGGGAAGCCGGGCAGACGCTTGATGCACTCCTCGAGCACGTCAAAGCGCAGCGGCGGAGGGACGAGGATGCCGTCCGCGTTCCTGGTGCACTGCTCGGGCGTGAACTTATAAGCGCCGTGGGAGGTGCCGATAGCGATCGCGAGGGAATCGCAGCCGGTCTTGTCGACGAACTCCTCAACTTCCTCGGGACGCGTGTAGCTCTCCTTGCCCGCCTCGACGACGACCTCGTCCTCGATACCGGCCAGCGTGCCGAGCTCCGCCTCGACCACGACACCCTTGGAGTGTGCGTACTCGACGACCTGCTTGGTGAGCGCGATGTTGTCCTCAAAGCTCTTGGAGGAGGCATCGATCATGACGGAGGTGAAGCCGCCGTCGATGCAGTCCTTGCAGAGTTCAAATGTGTCGCCGTGATCGAGATGCAGCGCGATCGGGATCTCGGGATACAGTTCCACCGCGGCATTGACCATCGCCACGAGGTACTTGTGGTTGGCATAAGCACGCGCGCCCTTGGAAACCTGCAGGATCACGGGGCTCTTGAGCTCGCTGGCTGCCTCGGTGATACCCTGGACGATCTCCATATTGTTCACATTGAACGCACCGACCGCATATCCGCCGTCATACGCCTTGGCGAACATGTCTTTTGTAGTCACTAACGACATAATACTACCATCCTTTCTGTAAAATTAGTTTGCGGTAACATAAGCCACGAATCATTATACTCCCGTTCCCGCCGCGCAACAAGTCCCATTTACGTAAAGGATAAAAAACGGCCGTGCGCGAGGAAGTTCTCCTCATCCCGCACCATCCCCCGGGCATACTTGAAGATCATCCCCGTGTTCATGGAGAGAGTCACGGTCAGGAACCCCACCTTGACATAACGCTCCTCCGCCGCCGTGTGATAGCCGGCGGGTGTGGACATGATGAGCTGCCGCATCACCGCATCCTCCGGGATCCCGAGAGGCCGTACGTCATATTCGTCCGTCACCGAGTACGGATTGCGGTTTAAGAGGATCAGACAGGCACTCTCCGCAGTGAAGCGGCCGTAGGCGAGCACGCCGCGCTTGGAAGGCAGCGGCATCAGGGAGCCGTGGATGAGCTCGGGGTTCTCGCGGTGGATCCGGATGACATCCCGGTGAAAAGCCAGAAGCGCACGGTCCTCGTGCCCCCAGGGGTAGGTCCTGCGGTTGTCCGGATCGGTGAAGCCGCAGACTCCCGCCTCATCCCCGTAATAGAGGGTGGGCGCGCCGGGCCAGGTCATCTGCACCAGAACGGCCTCGCGGAAGACGGCCGGGTCGATCCCCTCCTCCGCTGCCGCGGTTCCGAGCGTGCTGCTCCTGCCGGCTTTACCGTTCGTCCGGGTGAGAAAACGGCTGTGATCGTGGTTGGAGAGCTGGTTCATCGCCATGAACAGGGAACCCTTGGAAAAACTCCTGGCTCCGGCGCCCCCGATCTCTCCCCAGAAGCGCTCCTCGTTGCCCACCGCCTCGGGATCATAGCGGTCGCTGTGTTTGTCCATCCCCGTGAAAAACCAGCTCACGGGCTCCATGAAGGCATCGTAATTCATGACACTGTCCCACTCCCCGCCGGAGAGCCAGCTGCCCGCATCCCCGTAATGCTCGGCGATGATCACCGCCTCGGGGTTGGCCTCCTTGACCGCCTGACGGAAGCGCTGCCAGAACCGGTGGTTGTACTCCGGGGAATGTCCCAGATCCGCCGCCACATCCAGCCGCCATCCGTCCGCGTTATAGGGCGGAGAGACCCATTTGCGCGCGATCGCGAGGATCTCCTCCACCAGCCGCTCCGAGCCTTCATAGTTGAGCTTGGGCAGGGTGTCATAGTTCCACCAACCCTCATAATGGGGATTGCAGGGCCACGCATCCTCCGTAAAGGTGAAAAAATCCCGGTACGGACTCTCCGCCGAGGCATAGGCCCCGCCGGGGTAGCCGGGTGTCTGCTCGTAGATCCGCTCTCTGTCCATCCAGCGGTTAAAGGAGCCGCAGTGATTGAACACGCCGTCCAGGATCACACGGATCCCGCGCTCATGGGCCTTCTTTACGAGCAGGGCAAAGAGCGCATCGCTGGCCTCGAGATTTTCTTCGGAGCCGACACGGGAGATGTAGCGGGTGGCATGCCGGTTGTCCGGATCCCCCGGCGGGAGCAGATCGCCGCGGTCCGTGACGATCCGTCCAAGATGCGGGTCGATGTGGGCGTAATCCTGCGTATCGTATTTATGAGTGGAAGGTGAACAGAAGACAGGATTCAGGTAGATCGCCTGGATCCCGAGTTCCTGCAGATAGTCCAGCTTATCGATGATCCCCTGCAGGTCCCCTCCGTAAAACTCGCGGAAATCCGCACCCTCGGGGGAGGGCGGCCTGTTCCAGTCCCGGACGCGGGCGGACCTGCCCCCCAGATAGCTGTACTCTCCGTCCAGCACATCGTTGGTGGGATCCCCGTTGCAGAACCGGTCGGGGAAGATCTGATACATCACGGCACCTTCCGCCCAGGCGGGGGTATGGAAACCCGGGATCAGTTTAAAGAGCACCCGCGGCGTCCCGCCCTCGGTGGGACCGAGACGGTCGTACAGGATCTTGCCTGCGGGGGAACGCACCTCAAAGAAATACTCCAGCGGTCTCTGATCCAGCCGGATCCTGGTGCGGAAGAAACGAAAACCGTTGCCGATGACGGCACCTCGCCGCATGGGCTTGCGCACATACAGATCGCTCCCGTCCTCCTCGATCACACGGCGGACCAGTTCCACATGGAAGTCTTCTCCGTCCCCCGTGCGCAGCGTGATCTCCACCGGCTCTCCGGGGTCCGCCTGCGTCGGAGACAGGAACTGATCCGTCATATCATGGAAGATCCCGCTTATGTCAAACAAAATATCCTCCTGCTGCCTTAAGCAAACAGTGCCTCGAATTCCTCGCGGGTGAGCTTCTCCTTCTCCATCAGGAGTCTGGCCGACTCGTGGAGCACATTCATATGATCCTCGATGATCTTGCGGGCGCGGGCATAGCACGTATCGATGATCTGCTTGACCTCCTCATCGATCCGGCTGGCCATCAGCTCGCTGTGCTTGTGACGGTGCCCCAGATCATAGCCCAGGAAGACGTCATCCGCCTCCTCTTCGTAGCTGATGACACCGATATTGGCGCTCATGCCGTAGCGCGTCACCATCCTGCGCGCCTCCGCCGTGGCCTTCTTGATATCGGAGCTCGCCCCGGTCGTGATGTCGTCGGCACCGAAGATCAGCTCCTCCGCGATACGGCCACCCAGGGAGACCATGATCTCCTCGAGCATCTTCTGCCTGGTCGCGAACATCTCATCCTTTTCCGGCAGCGGCATGGTATAGCCCGCCGCGCCGACGCCCGTGGGGATCACGGACACCGTGTACACCGGTCCCACATGCGGCAGCACATGGAAGAGGATCGCATGGCCGGACTCGTGGTACGCCGTGATCTTCTTTTCCTCGTCGGAGATCACGCGGCTCTTTTTCTCCGTGCCGATGCCCACCTGGACAAAGGCCTCCTTGATGTCGGACTGGTCGATATACGCGCGCTCCTTCATCGCGGCGCGGATGGCCGACTCATTGAGGAGATTCTCCAGATCGGCCCCGGTGAAGCCTGCCGTCGTCTGGGCGATCTGCTTCAGATCCACATCCTCCGCCAGCGGCTTGCCGTCCGCATGGACACGGAGGATCTCCTCGCGCCCGCCGATATCCGGCCGGGAGACCGTGATCTTGCGGTCAAAGCGCCCGGGGCGCAGGATCGCGGGATCCAGGATATCCACCCGGTTGGTGGCCGCCATGACGATGATCCCTTCATTCGTGCCGAAACCGTCCATCTCCACGAGCAGCT
>JAFXTJ010000080.1 GCA_017535945.1 Lachnospiraceae bacterium | reverse complement strand
TGCGGGCTGGTTCGCCTCCATGGTCCGGGCGGGGCTGCTGGATCTGGTCCATGCGGAGGGGATCCGCTGGATGAACATCTTTGCGGTGGATAATGTCCTGCAGCGGATCGCGGATCCGGTGTTTGTCGGTGCGACGATCGAGGCGGGCGTGGAAGCCGGCGAGAAGGTGGTGCGCAAGGCGGCGCCCGACGAGCGGGTCGGTGTGGTCTGTCTCGAGGACGGCCGTCCCTCCATTGTTGAATATTACGAACTGTCGCAGGATATGATGGATGCCCGGGACGAGAAGGGAGATCCGGCATATAATTTCGGCGTGATCCTGAACTATCTTTTCAGCGTGGAGGCACTGGAACGGATCGTAAAGGATCCGCTGCCCCTGCATGTGGTTGAGAAGAAGATCCCTCACATCGATGAGAACGGAGCGCCGGTGAAACCCGCAGAACCCAACGGATGCAAGTTTGAGCAGCTGGTGCTGGATATGATCCACCAGTTTTCCACCTGCCTGTCCTTTGAGGTGGTGCGGGAGAGAGAGTTCGCTCCCATCAAGAACCCCACGGGCATTGATTCCGTGGAGAGCGCGAGGGAACTCTGCAAGCAGAACGGGATCGAACTGTAGAAAGGAGTCACGCTATGGCGATACTGGTTACGGGAGGCGCGGGATTCATCGGCAGTCATACCGTGGTGGAACTGCTGCAGGAGGGGTACGATACCGTGATCCTGGACAATCTCGACAACGCGGACGAGCGGGTTCTCGGACGCATTGAACGGATCACGGGCAAAAAACCGGTCTTTTACAAAGGGGACATCCGCGACCGCGCCATGCTGCAGCGGATCTTTGAGACGGAGCGGATAGAGAGCGTGATCCATTTCGCGGGGCTCAAGGCGGTGGGGGAATCCGTGTCCAAGCCCTGGGAATACTATGACAACAATATCACGGGGACACTGACCCTCGTGGATGAAATGCGTAAGCACGGCGTGAAGAATATCATCTTCTCTTCCTCCTCCACAGTCTACGGCGATCCCGATGCGGTGCCCGTGACGGAGGAGTCCCCGAAGAAGGCCTGCACAAATCCCTACGGATGGACGAAATCAATGCTGGAGCAGATCCTTTCCGATATCCAGCATGCGGATCCCGAATGGAATGTCGTGCTCCTCAGGTATTTCAATCCCATCGGCGCACACGCTTCCGGACTCATCGGCGAGAATCCGAACGGGATCCCCAACAATCTGATGCCCTATATCACGCAGGTGGCGGTCGGGAAACTGCCGGAACTGTCCGTTTTCGGCGATGATTATCCCACCAAGGACGGCACCGGTGTCCGGGATTATATCCATGTCGTTGATCTGGCCAGGGGACATGTCAAGGCGCTTGCGAAACTCTCTCCGGGCAGCGGACTCAATATCTACAATCTGGGGACCGGCACCGGATACAGCGTGCTGGAGATCGTCCGCACCTTTGAGGAGGTGACCGGCGAGAAGATCCCTTATGTGATCAGGGGCCGCCGGGCCGGCGATATCGCGGAGAATTATGCTTCTCCGGAGAAAGCGGAGCGGGAACTCGGCTGGAAAGCCGAATACGGGATCCGTGAAATGTGCGCGGACTCCTGGCGCTGGCAGAAGAATAACCCGGACGGGTATACGGATTAAGGACGTACCATGTTCCGGCTGTGGGTGAAACTGATGGCGGAGAACCGCCTGCTGCGGGATCTGGTGGTGACGGATGACGGGCCGGACAACCGTACCCGCAAGATCAAGAAAGCCATTGACCGTGCCTGTGTGGAATTCGATCTGCCCCGGCCCATCTGGCTCTCCTCCACGGTGGAGGAGTTTAAACAGCATGACAAGTGCCGCTTTACAGGGGATGCGTTTATGGAGAGCATCCCGTTTGACTACATGGAGATACAGGTCCTGGAGGAGTGAGCATGATCTCTAAGCAGACGATCCGCAGGGCGATGGAGGAACTTTCTTCCGTCACCGGCGCGGGGATCGCGGTGTATGATACGGGAAACGAGCCGGTGGTCATGATCGGAGAAGGCTTTCCGGAGGAGAGGACGCCGGTATGGGACGATGAACAGATCCGTTATACCGTCGCGGCATCGGGGGAACAGGCGGAGATGGTGGCCCGGATCGCCGCGGCGGAGCTTCATGAGCTGCTCGTTGCGTATCAGGACCGGTTTGATAAGAACAAGTTTTTCCAGAATCTGCTCCTGGACAATCTCCTGCTCGTGGATATCTATAACCGCGCGGGGAAACTCAGGATCGAGGACGGCGTGCGCCGGGTGATCTATCTGGCGGAAGTCGGCTCCGTTGAGGACACGGCGGCGGCAGACTATCTGAGCGGGATGTTCGCCCCGGCCGGCGGTGATTATGTGACGACCGTGGATGAGAATAATGTGATCGTCATCAAGAAACTGGCGGAACAGGACGGACCGGAGGAACTGGAACGCGTGGCGGCCTCCATTGTGGGGACGCTCAACTCGGAGGCGATGATCAATGCGCGGGTAGCCTACGGCACACCGGTCACCGAACTCAAGGATCTGAGCAAATCATACAAGGAAGCCATGCTGGCACTGGAGGTAGGCCGGATCTTTTACGCGGAGCGCGCCATCAACGCCTATGCGAACCTCGGGATCGGGAGACTTATCTATCAGCTGCCTGCCAACCTCTGCCGGATGTTCATCACGGAGGTGTTCGGAGACCGCAAAACGCTGGAACTCGATGAAGAGACACGGATCACGATCGATCAGTTCTTTGAGAATGATCTCAATGTGTCCGAAACGGCGAGAAAACTCTTTGTACACAGAAATACGCTGGTCTACCGGATCGACAGACTGCAGAAAGAGATCGGACTGGATATCAGGGATTTTGACGATGCACTGACGCTGAAGATCTCGCTCATGGTGGAGAGTTATCTGAAATACCTGGAAAGCGAATGATCAGAGGCCGCCGGCACCCCGCAACACAGGCGGAGATCCGTTTAGTGCTGCTTCGTTCCCGACCTGACACGGTTCACGGGCCCACCTTGCACGGGACCGACGGCCGACCCCTATCGTAGCGGACGACAGCCGGTTTGTCAATATCGGGAGTCAGATGGAGTAGTTATAGTCGTCGCCGCTGTCCTGATCAGCCAGATCCTGCAGGGTATAGTGATCGATGTAGTCGTTGATGGTCTTCTCGAGTCCCTGCCAGAAACAGGAGGCAGGGCAGCTGCCGAAGCGGGGGCAGGGATCGGGACCTTTCCGGGAACAGTCGACAGGCTTGAGATCTCCCTCCATCGCGCGCAGGATCTCTCCGGCTTTGAACTCCGCGGCAGGTCTGGCCAGACGGTGGCCGCCGCCGGAGCCGCGCATGCTGTAGAGCATACCGGCCTTGCCCAGAGCGGATACGATCTGCTCGAGATACTTGATCGGGATCTCCTGCCGTTCGGAGATATCCTTGAGAGTGATGTATTCGCCGGTATCATGCTGCGCCAGATCGATCATCACGCGCAGGGCATACCGGCCCTTGGTAGAGATCTTCATGGGAAATATGCCCCTTTCATACATATACTATAACATAAATAGGAATTAGATGCCAGATGAATACGACGAGCGATCCGGACGAAAAATACATGAGGAAAGCGCTGGCCCAGGCGGCTCTGGCGATGCGGCACGGCGAGGTGCCGATCGGCTGTGTGATCGTGCGGAATGACGAGATCATCGGAAGAGGCTATAATCGCAGGAACACGGAGCGCACCGCGCTGGCGCACGCGGAGATCACGGCGATCCGGCGCGCGAACAAGGCGATCGGGGACTGGCGGCTGGACGACTGCACGATGTACGTCACGCTGGAACCCTGTCAGATGTGTGCCGGCGCGGTGATCCAGGCCAGGATCCCGCGGGTGGTCATCGGGGCGGATTCGGACAAGGCCGGCAGCGGCGGTTCCATCATCAACATTTTGCAGAATCCGGATTTTATGCATCAGGCGGAGGTGACCAGAGGTGTTCTGGAGGCCCCCTGCAGGGAGCTGCTGCAGGAGTTTTTCCGCCGGCTCAGGGCACAGGATAACGGGATACGGGGACGGGAGACGGTCTCCGACAGACAGGAACAGTAAGCGGCAGTGAACGGGAAGGAGCAGCCATGGACAGACAGAATCTGACATTGTTAACAGACCTGTATGAACTCACGATGATGCAGGGGTATTTCAAAAACCGCAATCAGAACCAGACGGTGATCTTTGACATGTTCTACCGCAACAATCCGTTCGGCGGCGGTTATGCCATCATGGCCGGTCTCGAACAGCTGATGGATTATGTGAAGAACCTGCGGTTCGAAGGAGAGGACATCGATTATCTGCGCTCGACAGGCTGCTTTTCCGACGATTTTCTTGAATTTCTCCGGGATTTCCGCTTCAGCGGTTCCCTTTATTCCATCCCGGAAGGGACCATCATATTCCCCAGAGAACCGATCGTTAAGGTCATCGCGCCGATCCTCGAGGCGCAGCTCATGGAGACGGCGATCCTCAATATCATCAATCACCAGACACTGATCGCCACCAAGGCGGCAAGGATCTGCTATGCGGCAAAAGGTGACGGGGTGATGGAATTCGGGCTGCGGCGTGCCCAGGGGCCGGATGCGGGTGTCTACGGAGCCCGTGCGGCTGTCATCGCCGGTTGTATCGGCACGAGCAATGTGCTGACGGGACAGCTGTTTGATGTGCCGGTGAAGGGCACCCATGCCCACAGCTGGATCATGAGTTTTCCGGACGAACTGACGGCGTTCCGCTCCTATGCGGAGCTCTATCCCAATGCCTGTATCCTGCTGGTGGATACCTATGACACGCTGCGATCCGGTGTGCCGAATGCGATCCGCGTTTTTGAAGAGATGAGAGACAAGGGGATCCGCTCCGCCTTTTACGGGATCCGTCTGGACAGCGGGGATCTGGCCTACCTGTCCAGAGAGGCACGGAAGATGCTGGATGAGGCCGGCTTCACGGATGCGGTGATCTCCGCATCCAATGATCTCGACGAGGTGCTGATCTCCTCCCTGAAAGCGCAGGGAGCGGCCATCACCTCCTGGGGGGTCGGGACCCATATGATCACCGCCAAGGACAATCCGGCACTCGGCGGCGTATACAAGCTGGCTGCCGTCATGGGAGAGGACGGGACGTTCCAGCCCAAGATCAAGCTCTCCGAGAATTCGGAAAAGGTGACTAATCCCGGAAACAAGAAGATCATCCGGGTGTATGACGGGGACGGCAAGATCCGGGCGGATCTCATCTGTCTTGTGGACGAGACCTATTCGGACCGGGAGGAACTGATGCTCTTTGATCCGACGGAACCCTGGAAAAAGACGCAGTTCAAGCCCGGCGACTATTCTCTGCGGGAGATCATGATCCCGGTCTTTGAGAACGGTGCCTGTGTCTACACGTCGCCTGCCACCATGAAGATCCGGGAGTATTGTCTGCAGGAGCAGGATACGCTCTGGGAGGGGACCAGAAGACTGTTCAATCCCAACCAGGTGCATATCGACCTGTCGCAGAAGCTTTACGACATGAAGATGAAGCTGCTGTATCAGAGCAGCGGAGGCGTCTGATGCGGATCGCGGTCTATTGCGGCGCGGCGGAGGGAAATGATCCGGCGTACCTGCGGACGGCCGTCCGGCTGGGAGAATGGATCGCCCGGGAAGGCCATGAACTGGTCTACGGTGCCGGCAAGGTCGGCATGATGGGAGCCGTGGCGGATACGGTGCTGCGCGCGGGCGGCCGGGTCACCGGCGTGATCCCCCGCTTCATGGTGGAATTCGGCTGGTGTCACGAGAGTCTCTCCGAATGTATCGTGACTGACAGCATGTCAGACCGGAAAAAGAAAATGTGTGAAATGTCGGACGCAATGATCGCGCTTCCCGGCGGGGCGGGCACACTGGAGGAGATCACCGAGGTGATCTCCTGGCAGAGGCTGGGACTTAACGACAGTCCCTGTGTGTTTTTCAATGAGGGCGGATATTATGATCCTGTCCGGGAGATGTATACCCGCATGACCGACAGGGGGTTTATGGAACAGGAAGCCCTGGAACAGGTGCTGTTCTCCGCGGAGATCGATGAGATCGACCGTTTCATCCACGGTTTTCAGGGACGCGGCCGGACCGCGAGCGGAGGTTACTGAGGATCCCTTGTCAGAGGACCTTGCCCAGGAAACTCTTCAGACGCTCGTTCTTCGGGTTGGAGAAGAACTCCTCCGGTTCCCCGTCTTCCACAAAATCCCCGCCGTCCAGGAACATGACGCGGCTTGCCACTTCTCTTGCAAATCCCATTTCATGAGTGACCACGACCATGGTCATCTTCTGTGCCGCCAGATCCTTCATGACATTTAATACTTCTCCGACCATCTCGGGATCCAGCGCACTGGTCGGCTCGTCGAAGAGCATGACTTCGGGCCGCATGCATAAAGCGCGGACGATGGCGATACGCTGCTGCTGTCCGCCGGAGAGTTCTCCGGGATAGGAATCCTTGCGGTCCGCCAGCCCCACGCGGCCGAGGAGATCGAGCGCATAGGACTCCGCCTCCTGCTGCGGAAGCTTCTGCAGCTTCATCGGCGCCAGCGTCAGGTTTTTCATGATGGTCATCTGAGGGAACAGATTGAACTGCTGGAAGACCATGCCCATCTTCTGCCGGTGCCGGTCGATATCCGTGAGCGGATCGCAGATATCAATGCCGTCCATATAGATATGGCCGCCGGTGGGTTCCTCCAGACGGTTCAGACACCGCAGAAAGGTGGATTTGCCGGAGCCGGAGGGACCGATGACGCATACGACATCGCCCTTTTTGATGTTCGTTGAGATATCCTTCAGGACGACCTGTCCGTCAAAACTTTTGGAGAGGTGTTCGACGCGGATCAGGACATCCCCTGTATCTGCGGCGGTCTGTTCAACGGAAGCCACGGGCCAGTCTCCTTTCTAAGAGCGATACAAGTCTGGTCAGGACCAGGACCAGGATCAGATAGATGAGCGCCACGGCGATCAGGGGCATAAATGCTGAATAGGTACGGCTGCGGATGATGTCGCCGCCCTTGGTCAGATCCTCCAGGGCGATGTAGCCGGCGACAGAGGTCTCCTTGAGCAGGGTGATGTACTCGTTGCACAGGGTGGGTACCACCACGCGCAGCGCCTGTGGCATGATGATGTGGACCATGGTCTGCCGGTAGCTGAAGCCCAGGCTGCGCCCTGCCTCAAACTGTCCTCTGGGGATGGATGAGATCCCGGAACGGAAAATCTCCGCCTGATACGCACCGGAGTTGATGCCGAACGCGATGATGGCGGTGATGGTCTTGTCGATGCGCACACTGCCGAAGATGACGAAATAGATGATCATCAGCTGGACCACCGCGGGGGTGCCGCGGATCACCGTCAGATAGAGATTGCACAGGCCGTTCAGGAACCTGAGCTTCCCGGTATTCTCGTGGGCGTTGCGGATGATGGCGACAAGGAAACCCAGGATGACGCCCAGCAGCGCCGCGAACAGCGTTACGATGAGCGTCGTCCTGAGACCTCTGGTCAGATAGTGCCAGCGGTCATCCTTGACAAAATTCAGATAGAGATCGGATACGAACTGATCCCACATGATCATTCCGCCGAAATGTACTTGGCGACGATGGCATCCAGCGTGCCGTCCGCCTTAAGCTCCGCGAGTGCCTGGTTGACATTGTTCAGCAGGGCTGCGTTGTCTTTGCGGATGGCGGCGGCGTACTGCTCGTCGGTGTAGCTCTCGTCCAGGATGACGAGGCCGGGATTCTCGGAGACGAAGACCTTGGCCGGCTCACTGTCGATGACAACGGCGTCGAGCTTGCCCTGGGTGAGCGCCTGGACAGCTTCCATACCCTTGTTGTAACGCTCCACGGTACCGATGCTGTCATCATCGGAGCAATAGATGTCGCCGGTGGTGCCGGTCTGCACACCCACGACCGAATCCGCACCCAGATCGCCGAGACCCGTGATGCCGGAATCCTCTTTTACGATGACCACCTGGCTGGATGAAGCATAGGAATCCGAGAAGTCCACGCTCTTCTTGCGGTCCTCGGTGACGGTCATGCCGGCGAGACCGATGTCCGCCTTGCCGGAGACGACAGCCGGGATGATGGAATCAAAAGCGATGTCCTCGATCTTGAGTTCGCAGCCGAGGCGCTGGGCAATGGCAGCGGCGATCTCCGCATCGATGCCGACGATATCGTCGCCTTCATGGTATTCATACGGCGGGAATTCGGCGTTGGTCGCCATGACGAGGACGCCCTTCTTGGCGGTACCCTCCACGTTGGAGCTGCTGCCGCAGGCGGCAAGCGAGAGCATCATGCACAGGACCAGTGTAACGGAAACAAGCTTTTTCATATCATTCTCCTCCTCTTACGACTACAGTGTTTCCTACGAAACAACAGTATCTTTATATCACGGGCAGGAGGATTCTGCAATGAAAATCCATTGCTTTTAAGAGGATTTTATAGTAAACTGATTACGTTGTTTTTGTTTCCGTGACGGGACAGATGAGAGAAGGAGGCGGAGCACAGGATATGGATACGATCGACGCGATCCGCGAGGCGGAGATTGCTTCCCAGGATAAGGAAAAACAGGCCAGGAACAAGGCAGCGCAGATGATCGATGAGGCGCGCGCGGCAGCGAAGACCATGGTCTCCGACCGCCTCGCCGGATTAAAGGTCAGGGACGAGGAACAGATGAAGTCCGCAGACAAAGAGAGTGAGGAACTGCTGGAGGCGGCGGAAGCCGAAGCAGCCCGCGAGATCGAAGAACTTGCGGCGCGTGCGGGCAGCAAGGAGGCAGCGGCGATCGATGCGGTGATCGAATCCCTGATCGCCTGAACAATCTAACGGATAGGAGCGACACATGGCTGTACTTCCGATGAAACGGGTCCTGATCGCAGGACTGCGCAAGAACCGCAAACAGATGCTCGAACTCCTGCAGCGTCAGGGCGTGATGGAGATCAGCATCCGGAAACCGGGCGAGACGGCAACAGATCCGGTTTTCACATTGACAGACACGACGGGCATCCGGGCGACTTTTGAAAAGAGTATCACTCTGGCGGGCCAGTCGTTGGCCGTGCTCGACGCCGTGAGTCCCCCCGAGAACGCGGGCGGCGGACTTTTCTCCGGCAGAGAGCGGATGTCTCTCACGGATTATGAGACGAATACGAAAAAGCGTGACCGTATCATGGATATGGTCTACGAGATCCAGTCCCTGAACAAAAGGCGGCTGGAGATCGCCGCGGAGATCCCCAAGACCGAGAGCCAGCTGGAGGCGATCGCGCCCTGGATGGAGTTTTCGCATCCTCTTGACTTTACCGGGACGAAGAGCACCCGGACCTTCCTCGGGGCACTGCCCAATGATGTCCCGGAGGAGGCGATCCGTGAGGGCATCGGCAACGACGCGGCCGCAGTGGATATCGTCTCCCATTCCGGGGAGCAGACCTGTATCGCCGTGACTTGCCTCAAGAAGGATGCGGAAGCGGTGGAGGAAGCCCTGCGCAGGATGAGCTTCGCCCGCCCCGCGGTTTCCGGCGATGTGCCCGCGAAGCAGAAGGAAGCGCTTTCCGTCAAGCTCGAACGCCTGGCGGGAGAGGACGAGGAGTTAAAGAAAAAGATCGCGGCTTTCGCGCCCAGACGGGATGAGATCCGGTTTATCGCCGATTATTTCCGGCTCCGTTCGGATAAATACGAAGTGATCGGTTCCCTCGAGCAGACGGACCGTGTCTTTATCGTACGCGGTTACGTGGCGGCGCGTGATGCGGCAAACCTGGAAGAACTGCTCACGACCCGGTTCGACTGCGTGGTGGAATTCTCCGATCCCGCGCCGGACGAGGAGGCTCCGGTCGCACTTTCCAACAACGGCTATGCCGCTCCCGTCGAGGGCGTGATCGCATCCTATGCGATGCCTGCAAAGGGAGAGATCGATCCCACCTTCCTCGCGTCCATTTTCTATTATTTCCTGTTCGGCATGATGCTCTCCGACGCGGCCTACGGACTGATCATGGTCGTTGGCGTTGCCGTGGTCCTCGCGAAGAACAAGGATTCCATCGAGCCCGGGATGCGCAAGACACTCAAGATGTTCCAGTACGCCGGTATCGGCACCATGTTCTGGGGCGTGATGTTCGGCGCCTACTTCGGTGATCTGCCTCAGGTGATCATGCGGACGTTCTTCCACACGGAGATCGGATCCCTGGCCCTGTGGTGCGAGCCCACCCTGCAGCCCATGACGGTCCTGGGCGTTGCCTTCATCATCGGCATCATCCACATCTTTGTCGGCATGGGGGCGTTAGCCTATACGGATATCAAGCAGGGCAAGGTGATGGACGCGGTCTATGATGTCGGCTTCTGGTATCTGCTCCTCGTCGGGGCGATCGGGATCCTGCTCAATACGGACATGGTCGGCGGGATGTTCGGCCTGCATCTGAATCTCCCCGCTTCCGTGATCCTCGTTTTCGAGATCCTTGCGGGTATCGGCGCCGTCGGTGTTGTCCTTTTCGGCGGCAGGGATTCCTCCAACTGGGGACTCCGGATCGGCAAGGGCTTATACGCGCTTTACGGCATCAGCTCCTACCTGTCCGATATTCTTTCGTATTCAAGACTTCTGGCGCTTGGTCTGGCGACCGGCGTTATCTCCAGCGTGTTCAACTCCATGGCAGCCATGGTGGCGGCTCCTCCCGTGATCGGTCCGATTCTCTTTACACTGATCGTGGTAGTCGGCCATGTGCTGAATCTGGCGATCAACGCGCTGGGCGCTTACGTGCATACCAATCGTCTGGAGTACGTCGAGTTCTTCGGTAAGTTCTACAACGGCGGCGGCAAGCCGTTCGAACCTTTCACCGAGAACACGAAGCATTACCGCGTGTCGGAATAAGACACCGGTCAGTAACCTGTAAGCCCAATAACAATGCACATACAAAACGGAGGGAAAAAACATGAGTGATTTGGGTCTGTTCTTTGCAATCCTGGGTGCGGCTTTAGCGGCTCTTGTGGCCGGAGCTGGCAGTGCCAAAGGTGTCGGCATGGCCGGTCAGGCTGCCGCGGGTGTGGTGACCGATCAGCCGGATATGTTCGGCCGTGTGCTGATCCTGCAGCTGCTGCCCGGCACGCAGGGCATCTACGGACTGCTGATCGCGTTCGTTGCGATGAACAATCTGGGCATCATCGGCGGCCAGCCGGCCAACATTTCGCTGCTCAAGGGCCTTGCCTATCTCGGCGCCTGCCTGCCGATGGCGATCGTCGGTTATATCTCCGCCATCAACCAGGCCAAGGCTGCGGTGGCTTCCATCGCGCTTGTTTCCAAGCGCCCCGATCAGTTCGGTAAGTCCATGCTGTTCCCGGCCATGGTCGAGACCTATGCGATCTTCGCGTTACTGATCTCCATTCTTGCTATCAGTGGTGTTGGTGCGATCCAGTAATACGGCACAGAATCGGAGGAAAACCACATGGCGGGATTAGATAAGATCCTCAGTGAGATCAGCGCGGAGGCGGATGCCGGCGTACAGGAGATCCTGGACGACGCGAAGAAGGAAGCCGATCAGATCCGTGTCGAGGCCGACAGAGAGGCCGGTGAGGCTGCGGAGCGGTTTACGCGCGAGGCGGAGAAGCGTGCGGCGGACAGAAAGTCCCGTGCCGTTTCGGCTGCTGCCTTAAAAAAGCGTCAGCTCCTGCTGGCCAAGAAGCAGGAACTGATCTCCGGGGTATTGGACAAAGCCAGGGAAAAGCTTCTTGCGATGCCGGATGCCGCTTATTTTGACGCGATGATCAAACTCGTAGAGAAGAATGCTCTGGATCAGCCGGGAGAGATCCGGTTCAACAGTCGCGATCTGGCGAGGCTTCCTCAGGATTATGCCACCCGGATCGAAAATGCGGCATTCAAGCATGGCGGGCGCCTTGCGCTCTCCAAGTCTGCAGCGGACATCGACGGCGGCTTCCTCCTCATCTATGAGGGGATCGAGCAGAACTGTTCGGTTGCGGCACTGTTTGAGACCAATGCCGAGGAGCTTTCGGACAAGATTCAGAAGATGCTGTTCTGAGATGGGGGCTGAGAGGAATGCCTGAAGAGTATATTTATGCGGTCGCGCGCGTGCGCGGCAAAGAGCAGAAGTTACTTGCGGCGCCGGTGATGGATTCCCTCGTCTCGGCTCCGGGAGTGACGGAGGCACTTCGCATCCTGGCCGACCATGGCTGGGGTGACGGAGAGGGCACCGACATTGACGGGATGCTGGCGGATGAACGCGAGAAGACCTGGTCTTTCATCGCGGAGCTGGTGCCCGATATGTCCGTGTTTGACGTCTTTCTGTATGCCAATGATTATCACAATCTGAAAGCGGCGGTCAAAGAGTCTGCACGGATGGAGAGCCGCGACAGCGTATTCATCCGCGGCAAGGAGACCACCGTGGATCCCGAGCTCATCAGACGGGCCGTGAAAGACAGGGATTTCGGCGCACTGCCCGAGGAAATGCAGGAGATCGCCAGAGACGCGATGGACGCGATCCTGCATACGGGCGACGGACAGTTATCGGATATCATGATCGACCGTGCCGCGCTCATCAGGATCGCGGAAGCGGGAAAGGCCGCCGATAACGAGATCCTCAGGATGTACGCGGAACTCACCGTGGCCAGTGCCGATATCAAGACGGCGATCCGTGCCTGCCTGATGAAGAAGGACAAAGCCTTTCTGGAGAAGGCGCTCGCACCGTGCGATTCCCTGGATATCCCGGCGCTTGCACAGGCGGCTGCCGAATCCGTGGATGCGCTCTATGAGACCCTGGAGCGGACGGTCTATGCCGATGCCATCTCGGAGATCCGCAAGTCTCCTTCGGCGTTTGAGCGCTGGTGTGACAATCTGCTGATGGACAAGATCCGTCCGGAGATCCATCATCCGTTCACGATCGGGCCTCTGGCGGCTTATATCCTGGCCAGAGACAATGAGATCAAGTGTGTGCGCATGATCCTCTCCGGCAAGGTGAATGATCTCTCCGTGGAATCCATCAGAGAAAGGGTACGGGAAACCTATGTATAGAATGGCGGTACTGGGGGATAAAGACAGTATCTACGGCTACGCCGCCCTCGGAATGGAGGTCTGTCCCGTGACGGATGACGCACAGGCTTCCCGCAAGCTGCGGGAGCTGGCCGAAGGCGATTACGCGGTGATCTATATCACGGAAGCACTGGCGGAGCGGATCCCCGGTGAAGTGAACCGTTACCGGGAGCAGATGCTGCCGGCGATCATCCAGATCCCGGGAGTATACGGCAATACGGGAGCGGGTGTGGCCAATGTCAGGAAGTCCGTTGAGCAGGCAGTCGGATCGGATATTCTCTTCTCGAACAACTGACGCGGATGGCATCGAGTCTAAGAAAAGGAGCAAGCGCATGAGTACAGGAACGATCAAAAAAGTCGCAGGTCCTCTGGTCATCGCCAGAGGGATGGGCGAGGCGAACATGTTCGACGTCGTCCGCGTGAGTGATGAGCGCCTGATCGGCGAGATCATCGAGATGCACGGTGATGAGGCGTCGATCCAGGTCTATGAGGAAACCTCCGGCTTGAAACCCGGCGCACCGGTGGAATCCACCGGCCAGCCCATGAGCGTTGAACTGGGACCCGGCCTTATCGGCAGTATCTATGACGGTATCCAGCGCCCGCTCGATGATATCATGAAGGTGACGGGAGGCAATCTCCTGAAGCGCGGTGTGGAAGTGCCCTCCTTAAAGCGCGACAAGGTATGGCATTTCGTCCCGGTCAAGGCTGCGGGCGATGCCGTTGCGGAGGGCGATATCCTCGGGACCGTTCAGGAATCCCCGATCGTCGTCCAGAAGATCCTGGTTCCCGTCGGTGTCAAGGGAACTCTTGAGAAGATCACCGAGGGCGACTTCACGGTGACCGATACGATCGCCGTCATCAAGGATGAGAGCGGCAAGAGTGTGGATGTCGGCCTGATGCAGAAATGGCCGGTCCGCCGCGGACGTCCTTACAGACAGAAGCAGTCTCCCGATACGCCCCTGATCACGGGCCAGCGTGTCATCGACACCCTGTTCCCGATCGCCAAGGGCGGTGTGGCGGCTGTTCCCGGACCGTTCGGTTCCGGCAAGACCGTTGTGCAGCACCAGCTGGCCAAGTGGGCCGAGGCTGACATCGTCGTCTACATCGGCTGCGGCGAGCGCGGCAACGAGATGACCGACGTGTTGAATGAGTTCCCTGAGCTGAAGGATCCCAAGACCGGACACTCCCTGATGGAGCGTACCGTGCTCATCGCCAATACCTCCGATATGCCGGTGGCGGCGCGTGAAGCGAGTATCTATACCGGTATCACGATCGCCGAGTATTTCCGTGACATGGGCTATTCGGTGGCGCTGATGGCTGACTCCACCTCCCGTTGGGCAGAGGCCCTGCGTGAGATGTCCGGACGTCTGGAAGAGATGCCCGGTGAAGAAGGATACCCCGCCTACCTGGGATCCCGTCTGGCACAGTTCTACGAGCGTGCCGGCCGCGTGATCACGCTGGGCGAGGGAGAACGTGAGGGTTCCCTGTCCGTTATCGGTGCGGTCTCTCCTGCCGGCGGCGATATCTCCGAACCCGTCACACAGGCGACGCTGCGTATCGTTAAGGTCTTCTGGAGACTGGATTCCGATCTGGCCTACAAGCGTCACTTCCCTGCCATCAACTGGCTGGAATCCTATTCCCTGTATGACAAGCTGGATGGGTGGTTTGACAAGAATGTCTCAGAGGAGTGGTCGGCGCTCAAGAGCCGCGTGATGCTCCTGCTGCAGGAAGAATCGGCATTGCTGGAAATGGTCCGTCTGGTCGGTGAGGATGCGCTGTCCGCACCCGACCGTCTCAAGATGGAGGCGGCCCGTTCCATCCGTGAGGACCTGCTGCAGCAGAACGCGTTCATGGAGGAGGATACCTACACCTCGCCTCACAAGCAGTTCATGCTGATGAAGCTGGTCATGGCATTCTACGATGTGTGCGGTGAGGCTTTAGGAAAAGGTGCAGACATCAACAAGATCGTGGACATGGATGTGCGCGAAGCGATCGGACGTTTCAAGTACACCGCCGAGGATCAGGTGGACGCACGCTTTAACGAGATCGAGAAGACCCTGCATCAGGAGGCGGAAGCGATCGCCCAGGCAAAGGAGGAGTTCTGATGAGCAAGGAATATAAGACAATCCAGGAAGTAGCCGGTCCTCTGATGCTCGTCAGGGGCGTGGAAGGCATCGCCTACGACGAACTGGGAGAGATCGAGCTGTCAAACGGCGAGAAGCGCCGCTGCAAGGTGCTGGAGATCGATGACGGCAACGCCCTCGTGCAGCTCTTTGAGAATTCCACCGGTATCAATCTGGAATCCTCCAAGGTGCGGTTCCTTGGGCGCAGCATGGAGCTGGGTGTGTCGGAAGACATGCTCTCCCGCGTCTTTGATGGTCTGGGACGTCCCATCGACGGCGGTCCCGATATCCTGCCCGAGGAACGCAGGGACATCAACGGCCTGCCCATGAACCCGGCAGCGCGCGACTACCCGGAGGAGTTCATCCAGACGGGTGTTTCCGCGATCGACGGACTGAACACCCTGGTCCGCGGACAGAAGCTCCCGATCTTCTCCGCATCCGGTCTGCCGCATGCACAGCTGGCAGCGCAGATCGCCAGACAGGCTAAGGTCGTCGGCACCACGGAGCCTTTCGCCGTGGTCTTTGCCGCCATGGGTATCACCTTTGAAGAGTCCAATTTCTTCGTGGAAAGCTTCCAGGAGACGGGCGCTATCGACCGCGCCGTGCTGTTCATGAACCTGGCCAACGACCCGGCGGTCGAGCGTATCGCAACCCCGCGTATGGCCCTGACGGCAGCCGAGTACCTCGCCTTTGAGAAGGGGATGCACGTGCTGGTCATCCTGACCGATATCACAAACTACGCGGATGCGCTGCGCGAGGTTTCCGCAGCCCGTAAGGAAGTCCCCGGACGCCGCGGATATCCGGGTTACATGTACACCGACCTGGCGACTCTGTATGAGCGCGCCGGCCGTCAGCGCGGCAAGAACGGATCCATCACCATGATCCCGATCCTGTCGATGCCGGAAGATGACAAGACCCACCCGATCCCTGACCTGACAGGGTATATCACGGAAGGTCAGATCATCCTGTCCCGTGATCTCTACCGCAAGGGCGTGCAGCCGCCGATCGATGTGCTGCCGTCCCTGTCCCGATTAAAGGATAAGGGTATCGGCACTGGCAAGACCCGTGAGGATCACGCCAATACGATGAACCAGCTCTTTGCGGCCTATGCCCGCGGCAAGGACGCCAAGGAACTCATGGTCATCCTGGGTGAAGCGGCGCTGACAGAGATCGATAAGCTCTACGCGAAATTCGCCGATGAGTTCGAGGCGCGCTATGTTTCCCAGGGATACCGCACCGACCGCTCCATCGAGGAGACGCTCGATCTTGGCTGGGAGCTTCTGAGGATCCTGCCGAGGACGGAGCTGAAGCGTATCCGCGACGAATACTTAGACAAGTATTACGACAAAAAGTGAGCACTTACGACCGGTATTTTCGGTCGTTAGTGCGAACTTTCTTAGGAGAAAGGGAGCAACATGCCTACTGTAAATCCTACAAGAATGGAGCTCACCCGATTAAAGGGAAAGCTTGCCACCGCGAGCCGCGGACACAAGCTGCTCAAGGATAAGCGCGATGAGCTCATGCGCCAGTTTCTCGATCTCGTACGTGTGAACATGAGCCTGCGCCAGCGTGTCGAAGAAGGATTAAAGACCGCGAACAAGAACTTCGCCCTCGCGCGCGCGGCCATGAGTGATGAGACCGTGGAGGTTGCGTTCATGGCGTCCAAGCAGGAGATCGAGGTGGAAGTGGCGCCCAAGAATGTCATGAGCGTCAACATCCCGCAGTTCACGGTCAAGACGCGCACGAGCGATGAGAGCGACATCTATTCCTATGGCTTTGCGTTTACTTCCAGTGATCTGGACGATGCGGTGAGTTCTCTGGCCGCCGTGCAGGCCGATATGGTGAAACTGGCGGAGGTTGAGAAAGCCTGTCAGCTCATGGCCGCGGAGATCGAGAAGACACGCCGCCGCGTCAATGCGCTCGAACACATCATGATCCCGCAGTATCAGAAGGATATCAAGTATATCTCCATGAAACTGGATGAGAATGAGCGAAGCACGCAGATCCGCCTCATGAAGGTCAAGGATATGATGCTCGAAGAGGCGCATCACTACAAGGAAAAAGAAGAGAAGAAAGCCGCAGGTTAAGCGGCAGACACGTCACGGTAAGGGGCGCGCGGACACACTTCAGTAATCGTCGAGGAAGTTGTGCCGCGCGCCTTCTTTGTCTCTGTATTCGCGCATCGTCCCAAGATGCACATTTTCCATACTGCGGTAAAGATTGATCTCAATGAAGGGATTTTCTTTTTTGAGTTCGCGGATGATCTCTTTGGTGCGCGCGCGTTTGGAGACCTGTTCCGCCCCGGAGAGTGCCTCCGCTTTTTCCGTGAGACGGCAGGCACAGCGGATGAACTGCAGATCATTGTAAGCAGCCCAGCGGATGATATCCTCCTCCCTGACAAGCGAGAGCGGACGGATCAGCTCCATACCGGGGAAATTGGTGCTGTGAAGCTTCGGCATCATGCCCTGGAGCTGCCCGCTGTAGAGCATGCCCATGAGGATCGTCTCGATCACATCGTCAAAATGGTGACCCAGAGCGATCTTATTGCAGCCCAGGTCACGCGCGGCGGCATAGAGATGTCCTCTGCGCATTCTGGCACAGAGATAACAGGGATTGCCCGCGGCGGCTTCGTCGGAATCCGCTGCCGCAAAGATATCGGAACGGAAGGTCTGTACCGGGATGCGCAGGATCCCGGTGTTGCGTCTGATCTGCTCCGCGTTCTCCCGGTTGTAGCCGGGATCCATGACCAGAAAGTGAGCTTCGAAATTCTGTTCGCCGTGCCGCAGCAGTTCCTTAAAGAGCATGGCCATGAGCATGGAATCCTTGCCGCCCGAGATGCACACGGCGATCCTGTCCCCGGGACAGATCAGCCGGTAGAGTTTGACCGCCTTGGTGAACGGCGACCAGAGCTGCTTACGGTACTTTTTCACGATGCTCTTTTCGATCGCGGCCAGTCGCTCCGCGCCGGCATCGTCCGGATCCGGCAGTTCGATTGTCTCAAACTCTGTGCTCATGGGGAACATTATACTACAGGATCTCTGAGTTGGCATCCGGAAGCAGAGCGAAAGCGGGTGGCCGGCTTGTCATATGCCGGCGGATGTGGTAGATTCATAATATACATATATACCTATGAAGAGTGCGCGAGGGACAAGCCCTGTGACCGCACGACAACCTGCCCGGAAGGGTAAGGTGCCAATGCTTGATCGATGGGTGAATGTCAGGATCTGAAGGCCCGTCGAGACGATGGGTCTTTTCTGTGCACTCTGTTCACGGGAAGGATGTCCTTTGCAGCCTCTTCAGGATTCAAAAAGGAGGCTGTCATGCAAAAGAATCAACCCGTTGTGATCCATGTGCCGCACGCATCTGTCTGCATCCCCCCGGAGGAACAGCTGTTTTTTGTCACGCATGATCTGTCGCGTGAGATCGCAGTAATGACGGATCATTACTGCGATGATCTGTATGATACCGGAGATACGATGATCCGCTTTCCGATATCGAGACTGGTCTGCGATCCGGAGCGATTCCGGGAGGATGCGGATGAGGGAATGGCCCGGATCGGAATGGGCGCGGTCTATACCTCCTGTTCCGACGGGAGCGAATTGAAGCATATTTCAAGGCTTCACCGGGAGGAGATCCTTTCCCGTTATTATGATCCGCATCATCAGCGGCTGGAAAGGGCCGTTGAGGAGAAACTCCGGCACTTCGGAACCTGCCTGCTCATTGACGGGCATTCATTCCATGACGTTCCGCTTCCCTACGAATCCGATCAAAACACGCCGCGTCCCGATATCTGCATCGGAACAGATGCGTATCACACACCGGATGATCTTACGGAGTGTCTGTTTCAGTTTTTTCAATGCAGGGGGTATTCGGTGGCGGTCGATCGTCCGTTTGCCGGCAGTCTTGTACCGATGAAATACTACCGTCGCGACAGCAGGGTACGGTCCGTGATGATCGAACTCAATCGGGGACTATATATGGATCATGGTCTTAACAGGACATCCGGATATCAGAAGATAAAAGAGGATATCGCGGCAGCGATCAGCCATATTTCATGAATACTGCTTCTTCACATCAGCCGTTTATAGATGTCCAGCATACTCTCAATCTGGTACCGCAGCAGCCAGGAGGCATTGTTGTATTCGGTGGTGGCCTTGATCGCTTTGATCAGCATCGGGTAGTACTGCTCGGTCTCCCTGATCATGCGGTAGATCCGGTCGCGGCTTAAGCCCCAGGACATGGTGGTCAGATTGTTGCACCGGTCCATGCATTTGATCAGCGCCGCCTTGGGGTTTTCCACGATGGCGCCGTAATAGGCGTCCATGATCTCGTCGCGGTTTTCGCCGGAGGTCTTCTCATGTGTCAGCAGCCGGACCAGTTCTTTGGTCTCCTCATCGACCGGCAGCTCCTGCAGCGATTTACCGCAGTCCTCGATGACGTCATGCAGCATGCAGGCAGCGATGATCGCATCATCGATGATGTCCATGGAGAGGGCGTGGCAGGCGAGATTGAGCGGGTGATAGATATAGGGGACGACGGAGCGCTTCCGTTTCTGGCCCTTATGGGCGTCGACCGCGTAATCGACGGCTTTCAGTGTGTTGTTGAGTTTGAAATTCCTGGCCGTCGTCTTGACGTAGGTCTTCATGTGCTCCCAGTTGTAGATCGCTTCCTTTGTCTTAAAAGTGTTCGGTTTTTCTTCTACGATGGCGGAGACAGAGACGTCCAGACAGGCCGCAAGTCTGATGAGATTGTCGGTATCCGGTTTGTATTCGTCGCGTTCCCAGCTGGATACCGCCTGAAAGCTTACGCCGAGGGCTTCCGCGATCTGATCCTGTGTGAGTTTCCGTTCTTCCCTGAGTGCCTTGAGATTATTGCCGAGACTCATGCTGCTCCTCCTTCCTGCCGCTTCCGTGCAGGATCATGATAGACGAAGGATCCACTTAATAGTAGCAAGTATCCGTTTAAGATTCAATTCTTTTCTCAAGTGTGACTTGAGCCGGTTATTTTTCCTGCTCCTCCAGCTGTTCCACGATATACCGCAGGATCTCCTCGAGTTCCTCCTTTTCCACGCCGGCCTTCAGGAGAGCGGGTGTGTCATCCCGGATGCGCCGGGACAGATCCAGATAGAATTCCAGTTCCTCCGGACTGAGCGTCTGTTCCTCCGGTGCCGGCGGGGAGCTCTCCGAAGCGGATGCGATATGGGTGCGCGCGAGCAGGCCGATGGCGATCGCCAGAACGACGCCGGCCGCGAACGCACTCCAGCCCGCGGAGCGCAGGGTCAGGGTGCGGATGCGCAGCATGCGGTCCCTGGACCGGTAGGAGATCAAAAGGGGTCGGATCTCCCGCACGGAGGAGTAGCGCGCTGCGGGGAGAGGGCGGATGCATTTCTGGATGATGTGCTCCAGTGTCGCGGAAAGTGCGGGATCACAGCGCCGCACGGCGGGAAGTCCGTTCGGATATGCGGAGGGGAGCGAGCCGGTCAGCAGGGAGAACAGCGTGAGCCCGAACGCGTAGATATCCGTGCGACGGTCGATCCGGCTGCCTTCCCGCAGCTGCTCGGGGGCGGCAAAACTGCGCGTCCCCAGAGAAACGCCGCTGCCGGCACCGCTCTCGGTGCGGATGGCTGCGCCGAAATCCACGAGAGCCACTGTCCCGTCGGCACGCAGGATGATGTTCCCGGGTTTTAGATCGCAGTAGATCACCGGAGGTGTCCGCGTGTGCAGGTATTCCAGGATGCCGCAGAGGCTCAGACACCAGCTGACCACCATGTCCTGCGGCTGGGCGCCCTGCTCCCTGAGGAGGACGGACAGGGTCCGTCCCTCGATGTATTCCATGACGATCACCGGGGAACGTTCCTCCGCGTCGATCACATCCAGGATCGCGGGGATGCACGGATGACGCAGTTCCTTCAGGAGGACCAGCTCGGAACGGAAGCTCCTGCGCGCAAGAGCGGGTTCCGGCAGATCCGGACGCAGCTGCTTCAGGGCACATTTTTTGCCGGTATGCTCGTTGACCGCCAGATAGACCAGACTCTGCCCGCCCCGGCCGATCTGAGAGAGAATGCGGTATCTGCCGTCGATCAGTTCGCCGACGGTCAGTACGGCCGCGGCCATCAGCATTGCACCGCCAGCCTGGCGGCGCAGGGAACGGGTACGGTTTCCTCCGGAGCTTCGGCGGCGAACCACAGCCAGATGACGGAGATGTTGTCGTGTTCTCCGCGTTTTCTGGCATAGTCCGTCATCCTCTCGAGTGTATGGCGCATCTCTTCTTCATTGCCTGCGCGGTCACAGCGTATGGCTTCATAGAGTTCCCCGTCACGCTGTCTCCGCCAGAAGCCGTCGGAACACAGGAGGACAGAGGTGTTCCGGCAAAGCGTCCCGTCCGTGAAATCGGGATGGACCCTGCAGGAGGCACCGATGCATTGCAGGAGCACACTTTTCCGGTCAGAGGCCGCTGCCTCGGACGGCGTCAGGATGCCGGCATCGAGCTGCCGGCGGATCAGGGAATGATCTCTGGTGAGACACAGCAGCCGGCTCTCATCGGCCAGATAGAGACGGGAATCGCCCACATGTGCCACCAGATACTGACTGCCGATCATCAGAAATGCCACAACGGTGGTCCCCATGCGGATCCCCCTCGATCCGCCCATGCGGGCGAGTTCATCATTCGTGCCGGCGAACAGATCCTCCCACATGAGACGGACCCGCCGCAGGCAGAAGCGGACATCCTCTTTCAGATCGGCGGCATGCTTCAGCTGCCGGACGAGATCATGTTCAAACCAGTCCTCCATCCGTCTGGCAAGAAAGGCACTCGCCAGTTCTCCGCGGGAGAGGCCTCCGAGACCGTCACAGACAACGGCAAAGAAGATCTGACCGTAGCGTTTGCTCACGGCAGCTTTTAACAGAACGGTGTCCTGATTGACCAGATGCCTGGCGCCGGCATCCGTCAGGACGGCTTTGTTCGCGGCGAAGCGCATAATACTCCTATCCGGGGAATAAACGGGGTGATACGGAGTAAGATCGCTGCGTGCGGATCCTGATCCGATAGGTGACACGTGCGGGAGAACGTCTGCACGGCCGGCAGGGATCTGCCGGTAAAGAAGATGATAAAAAGGAGACGCCCGATTGTCAAGGGAGAAATTCTAAAATTTCTGAAAAATCAGGAGCAAACTCCGTGTCATTGGGGTACAATAGGTGTGCGGAAGCGGAAACAACCTGATAAGGAGCGTTTATGAAAGCAAGAGAGACAGAGCGGGAGATCCTGAAAAACCTGCAGGAGAGTTTTGTAAAATACTACGGCGGCACGGAAGGCGCGCGCCTCTTTTTCGCACCGGGACGCGTCAATCTCATCGGTGAGCACACGGATTATAACGGAGGTCATGTGTTTCCCTGTGCGCTCACCATCGGGACGTACGCCATGGCGAGAAAGCGTGCGGATGACAGGATCCTTTTCTATTCCGTCAATGCCGGGGGTGATGCACCGGTCAGTTACGGACTGGAGGATCTTGAACCGGCGGGCAAGAGCGGCTGGACGATGTATCCGCTGGGGGTCGTGTGGGCGTTTGCGGGGCGCGGGATGCGTTTGTCCTCCGGTTTTGAGATGGCGATCGCCGGCAATATCCCCGCCGGATCCGGTCTTTCCAGCTCAGCCTCGCTGGAGGTGCTGACGGGTTTTGTGCTGAAAAGTCTGTACGGATTCGATGTGGACGGCATCACACTGGCACAGATCGGCCAGTATTCGGAGAATCACTATAACGGCATGCAGTGCGGCATCATGGACCAGTTCGCTTCCGCCATGGGGAAAAAGGATCATGCGATCTTCCTTGATACGGCGGATCTGTCCTACACCTATGCGCCGGTGGTGCTGGAGCATAAGAAGCTCGTTATCACCAATTCGTGTGTGAAGCATCAGCTGACGGATTCCGGCTACAATGACCGGCGCAGATCCTGCGAACAGGCGGTGGAAGCATTGAATAAGGTTACATCGATCCGGGCGCTCGGAGAACTCACCCCGGAGCGGTTTGAGGAGATCAGGGACGCGATCCCCGATGAGGATACGCGCCGCAAGGCCAAACACGCGGTCTACGAAAACGCGCGTACGATCCGTGCCGTGGAGGCGCTGAAACAGGGGGATATCGAGGCGTTCGGCAGATTGATGAACGAGTCGCACGTTTCTCTACGGGATGATTACGATGTGTCCTGCCCGGAAGTGGATATCCTGGCGGAGGAAGCATGGAATCTGCCCGGAGTCCTGGGAGCGCGGATCACGGGCGGCGGGTTCGGCGGCTGCACGGTGGCGATCGTTGAAGAGGAACATGTGGCAGGCTACTGTGAACGGCTGGGTACCGTTTACAAAGAGAAGACCGGTCTGGAAGCGGCCTTTTATATCGTGGAGATCGGGGACGGTCCCCGGGAGATCACTCCGGATCAGAGCATGCTTCCGTGAGCTCCTGCAGGATCGAATCCCTCGATAAAGCCTGCAGGGATTTTGCGACGGGGATGAGCGGCATAAGCAGCGCACGGCTCTCCTCTTCGGTGAGCCCCAGATGCATCCGGACACAGTCGATGTACAGGTGCCAGCTCTGGGAGATGTCGGTCCGTGTGTCGATGGCAAAACGTAGGACCTGCGCGGCCTCCGGATACATCCGTTCGGCGAAGAGCTCCTTACCCCACTTCTGCAGAGAGCGGGCCAGTTCCATGTAATTGACGTCATATTGGGTGAGCGGCGTGATATTGGCTGTTCCGTAGGCCAGTTTCAGATCCGTATTGGAAATGCCGGTGAGATTGACGATCTTTTCGCCGGACAGCCGCCGGATCGTATCCTGTGCGGACTGAGCGGCGGCATTGCCCGCCGGTGCGCCGAAGGGCAGATCGTCAACGGGGATCCGGATATAATCCAGATCATCCAGACTCTTCTTTCGGACAAAATTCGCTTCCTGCTCCCTGCGGAAAAACTCGGCATCCTCCGCCTTTTTCCGGTCATCGCCGCGGCGGATGGCGAGCCGGATCAGAGCAACAAATATAAGAAAACTTGTAAATATTGGCAGAATCATGGTATAATCTTTCTTTAGTCCATAATGTAACAAGTGTTATCAAAAGGAACCCGCAGATGAACAAGCATTCCGGAACATTATATCATAGATGGACACGCGTGGCGATGCGTGTGGTCATGGCGTTTGCCGTCGCGTTTTTCGTGTTTCTGCCCTGCGGGCTGGTATACGCGGGTGCGAACGGCGGGGCTGCGGGAGACCGGGTGATCCCGAGGGGGATCTATATCGGGCCAGTGGATGTCGGGGGGATGACGGCAGATCAGGCAAAGACTGCAGTAGGGGCTTTTCTGGAGGATGCCGGCGGCGTGCGTCTCTCCCTGAAGGATGACGAGGGAGAGGCACAGGGGGTGACCCCCAGAGCCATGGGACTGTCCTGGAAGAATCCCGAGATCGTGCAGGAGGCATTTAACTACGGCAAACGCGGAAACGCGGTCCGGCGGTATAAGGAACTCAAGGATCTGGAACACCATATGAAGCATCTGGATCTCGAGGTCACGCTCGATGAGAAGCTGGTGCGGGAATGGCTGGAGGAGAATGCGGAGCGCTATGAGCAGAAGGCGGTGAATTATGAGCTTCACCGGCAGAACGGTGCTTTTGTCATCACGAACGGGAATCGCGGCAGCGAGCTGGACAAAGAGGAATCACTGAAGCGGATCATGAGCAAGGTGTCGGAGGACTGGGATTTCGGGCCCGCTGATATCGAGCTGGCGATCGTCGTGCAGGAACCGATGGGGAGCAAGGAGGAACTGGAGTCCGTAAAGGACATCCTCGGTACTTATACCACCAGCTACCGCAGTTCCGGGGGTGCACGCAGCGCCAATGTGGAGAACGGCTGCCGTCTGATCAATGATACGACCGTCTACCCCGGGCAGGAATTCTCCGTGCTTTCCGCCATCACTCCGTTTACGGAGGGCAACGGCTATCAGCTGGCCGCTTCGTATCAGAACGGACAGGTGGTGGATTCACTGGGCGGTGGGATCTGTCAGGTATCCACAACGCTGTATAATGCGGTACTGCTCGCGGAGCTGGCCGTCAAGGAGCGGCATAATCACTCCATGATCGTCACCTACGTTTCTCCGTCGGCGGACGCCGCCATTGCGGAGAGCACGAATAAGGATTTCAAGTTCGTCAATGATCTGGATACGCCCATTTACATCGAGGGGATCACGGATTCCGACAAGAGGATCACCTTTAATATCTACGGCAAGGAGACCAGGGATCCCGGGCACAAGGTGTCCTTTGAAAGCGAGACACTGGAGAAGATCATGCCGGAGGGAGACGTGATCAATGCCAATGCCTCCCTGCCCGCGGGAGAGGTCCAGATCCAGAGCGCCCATATCGGCTACCGCGCGCAGCTGTGGAAGATCGTTACGGAGAATGGAGTACAGGTCAGCAGAGATGTGATCAACAGTTCCAATTACAAAATGGTGCCGCGGATCGCCACGGTAGGAACGGCAACCACGGATCCCGCCGCGGAAAATGCGCTGAATCAGGCGATCTCCTCCGGCTCCATCGATCTGGTACAGCAGATCGCATCCGCGATCCGGGCGGGAGCCGTATCGTCCCCGCAGCCGCAGCCGGAGACACAGGAGGGATCGGTGGAACCTGCACCGCAGCCGGAGACAGAGGCGGCACCCGTAGCAGAAGGAGCACCAGCGGAGGAATAAGGATATGTCGGAGAATAAGGAACTCAGAAAAAAACTGCTCCCCCTCATCGAGAAGAATTCCCGGATCGGGATCGATGAGCTCGCAGTCATGCTCTCGGAGCAGGAAATCGATGTGGCCAATGAGCTGAAGGCACTGGAAGAGGAGGGGATCATCTGCGGATATCACACGATGATCGACTGGTCCAAGACCTCCATCGAGGAGGTGTCGGCGTTGATCGAGGTGCGCGTGACCCCGCAGAGAGGCCTCGGCTTTGACAGCATCGCGGAGCGCATCTATAAATACCCCGAAGTGCAGAGCGTCTATCTCATGAGCGGCGGTTTCGACCTGATGGTGATCATTGAGGGCAAGACGCTGCAGCAGGTTGCGGGCTTTGTGTCCGACAAGCTCTCCACCATGGATTCCATCCTGTCCACAGCCACCTGTTTCATCCTGAAGAAATATAAGGATCACGGGACGATCCTGACGAAGAAATATGAAGATACCAGGGAGATGGTTTCGCCATGAGAAATCCGCTGTCCGACAAGGTAACCGAGATCCGTCCCTCGGGGATCCGCAGGTTTTTTGATATTGTGCAGGAGATGGACGATGCCATTTCGCTGGGCGTCGGGGAACCCGATTTTGACACACCCTGGCATATCCGCGACGAGGGGATCTATTCACTGGAGAAGGGCCGTACCTACTACACCTCCAATTCGGGGTTAAAGGAACTCAGGGAAGAGATCTGCGCCTATATGAGGAGGACGCAGGGACTGACCTATGATCCGATGACCGAGAGTTTTGTGACGGTCGGCGGTTCCGAGGCGATCGATCTCGCTCTGCGGGCCATGGTGAACCCCGGAGACGAGGTTCTGATCCCGCAGCCCTCGTATGTATCCTATGAGCCCTGTGCGGTCCTCGCGGATGCGAAACCGGTCATCATCGAACTCAAAGGGGAGAATGATTTCCGGCTGAAGCCGGAAGAGATCCTGGAGAAATGTACGGACAGGACCAAGATCCTGATCCTGCCCTATCCCAACAATCCCACCGGTGCGGTGATGGACAGGGAGGATCTGGAAGCCGTCGCGCGTGTGGTGATCGACAAAGATCTCTATGTGATCTCGGACGAGATCTACAGTGAACTGACCTACAGCGGCAGGCATGTCTCCATCGCGGCGCTTCCGGGGATGCGGGACCGCACTATCGTGATCAACGGATTTTCCAAGGCGTATGCCATGACAGGCTGGCGGCTGGGATATGCTGTCGGGCCGCAGCTCATCATGCAGCAGATGATCAAGATCCACCAGTTTGCCATCATGTGTGCTCCCACGACCAGCCAGTATGCCGGAGTGGAGGCCCTGAGGAACGGGGATGAGGATGTGGCGATGATGCGGGAGGAATATGACCGCCGCCGGAAATACCTGCTGCATGCGTTCCGGGAGATGGGACTGCCGTGCTTTGAGCCGTTCGGGGCGTTCTATGCATTCCCGGATATCCGGCAGTTCGGCATGAGCAGTGACGAATTTGTGACGAGGCTGCTCAAGGAGGAGAAACTGGCCGTCGTACCGGGCACGGCTTTCGGTGACTGCGGCGAAGGATACATCCGCATTTCCTATGCCTATTCCTTGGATGATCTGAAACGGGCGCTGGAGCGGCTGCAGCGGTTTATTGCAAGGCTTTGAGCCTTCAGACGCTCTTATAGAGATTTGATTCGAAGAGTTTGTTGAATCCCAGCCAGCCCTTTGTTTCCGCGGAGGTCCCTTCGAGGATCTCCCGGAAGGACTCCAGTTTGGCGTCCGTGTTATCCGCCAGGTTCAGGGCAAGCGCTTCCATGATCGCCGGCTTTTTCGGCGAACCGAATTCATATTCCCCGTGATGTGACAGAATACAGTGGATGAGTTTCAGGCGGAGCTCCTCCGGGAAACCCTCGATCCCGCGGATCCGCTCCTCCAGCATCTGTGCGCCGATGATGATGTGGCCGAGAAACTGCCCTTCGTCCGTGTAATCATTGGCCGGAAAGGCGGACAGCTCCCGCACTTTGCCGATGTCGTGGCAGAGGGCCGCTGTGATGAGCAGATCCCTGTTGAGCAGCGGCCGGGAGAGGCAATACTGCTCACAGAGCGCGGCGACACCGAGAGAGTGCTCCATCAGTCCGCCGATGAAGCCGTGGTGGATGGATTTGGCGGCGGAGGATCTGCGGAAATCATGGATGAAACCGGCATCCTCTTTGAACAGGACCTCCAGGAGACGGCGGAGATGAGGCTCCTCAACGGTATCGATGAATCCGCAGAGTTCCCCGTACATGGCGTCATTGTCCCGGTCCGATACGGGGAAGAAGAGCGAGGTATCCACGGTATCCGGAGAGACATAGCGGGCGCGCTTGATGCTCATCTGCAAGGCACCGTTGAACTGTGTCACATCCCCTACCACTTCGATATAGTCCATGGCCTTGAAATCGCCGATCCCGGAACTGTCCGGTTCCCAGATCTTGGCGTCGATGGAGCCGGTCTTATCCTGCAGGATGCAGTTCTCATAGGATTTTCCGTTTTTGGTGACCGCCGCGTTTTTCTGTTTGCACAGATAGATCTCGTTGACGCGGTCGCCGGCGATCAGGTCTTTGATGAATTTCATGGATTCCCCTCTCTCGTTGACATGGTGAGCTGCATGGACAGATAGTCCTCCGGACCCTGACGGAGGATCTCCAGTGTGACGGTCTCGCCCGGAGGGATCGCCTCCAGGGTTTTGACATAATCATTCCAGGAAGTGACGGGCTGATCACTGAAGGAGACGATGATATCCCCGCTCTGCAGTCCCGCGGACATCGCGGGGGAATTCATCTCTGTGCGCAGGACATAGGCGCCGTCGGGCAGGTCCCCGGCATCGGCCAGAGCGGCGGTGAAGTCGGTCCCGTAGACCCCCAGCGAGGAGCCCGGTGATCCGTTGGAGAGATGTTCGATGAGATTTACACTTTCGGAGATCGACCAGGCGAGGATCCGGTTTTTGTCAAGGCCCTCCGTGGTACCGGGATAGATCATGCCCAGCAGGCGGCCGTCATAGTTGAACAGGAAGCCCATGCCCGTGTCGCTGATGATGTCGGTCGCAAAGAGCTTCAGTGCGCGGTCCGCACATTCCATCGGGATCTTGCCGGAGGCGATCATCCCGTAACAGACGGAAGGATAGATCCCGATGGGGCTTCCGACGGCGATGACAGGGGTTCCGATGAGATTATCCGTGATGGTCGAGCCCATGGGGGCCGGTGCGACAAGCTCCTGTGTTTCTCTGGTCAGGCTCCGTCTGGAGACCCTGAGGACGCACAGACCCGATCCGGGATCCGCCATTTTGAGCGTGGCCTGTTCCACCTCTCCGCCGTTCAGGGTCACGGTCAGATCGTCCCCGGTATCCAGAATGGAGGCGTAGGTGAGGATCAGCAGATCCAGGCCGTTGTCGGCTATGATGAGGCCGGGCACTTCGCCGTCCAGTTCGATCGTGCCGCCGACGAAGCTGGTCTGCGTGGTGGCACTGCGCACCAGCACCAGAGACCGTTCGGTGTCCGCCGCCACATGCTTCAGAGCGCGGTAGAGTTCACTTGCATTGTTTTTATTCAGATGGAGACGGGCCAGAGCCGTAGATACCGCCGCATCGATCCGGTCCTGCTCCGAGGCCTCGATATTGGCCTGGATGGTCTCGGCCACGATCTGTTCCTGTGCCGTGGCGATCTCCTCGTCATCGGCGTAGAGATCTTCCGGCTGGATCTCGTCATCCGAAGTGGGAAAGGTGACGGGTTCCGGTGTCTCCTCCGGCGTGATCCGTGAAGAGAAAAACGGCTCCAGCAGCAGAAAGGTCAGACAGGCCACACCGCCGAAGACGATGGCGAGCAGACCGGTGACAAGCGTCCTGCGGAATAGTTTGCGCTTGTTGATGGGGCGCGCCTTGATCTTCTCCCGGATGAATGCGGTATCCGAGGTCTCCAGCGGCGAGAGCGCACTGCCGGCATCGGGTGCGGGAGCAGACGGGTTGGTTTGTTCGTTTTCCGTGTTCATAGGAGTTGATTATACCACCTTTTGGAAATCCGTGCTAAAATTATAATAACTATGCACGTTTCACAGGAAAGATGACGGACAGGATGAACGAACGGGCACTTCGGGTTCTCGAATTTGACAAGATCACAACCGCGCTGGCAGAGCATGCGGATTCCGCATCGGGGCGGGAGGAGTGTCTGCGTCTCATCCCGCTTGATGACCGCGGGGAGATCCTGCGGCTTCAGGGCTTCACGGCGGATGCCGTCACGCGCTATCTGAAGAGAAGCGATGTTTCCTTTTCCGCGGTATTTCGCGGGGAGGAGCTGTTGAACGCGCTGCGGATCGGGCAGAGTCTCGATGCGGCGGCACTCCTTCGGACCGCGCTTTTCCTGCGCGGTGTGGGGCGGATCAGGAGTTACGGGACCGGAGAAGAGGCACCGGAGGATTCGCTGACACCGTATTTTGAGGCACTGGTACCGATGCGGGAGATCTCGGATGAGATCTCGCGGTGCATCCTTTCGGAGAGCGAGATCGCGGATGATGCCACGCCGGAGCTGAAGCAGATCCGCAGACGGATCGCCGCGGCAGGGGAGCAGATCCGGCGTGATCTGAACCGCATGGCATCGGGGAGTTACCGTCAGTATCTGCAGGATGCGGTGATCACCATGCGGGGGGACCGTTACTGCCTGCCGGTGCGCGTGGAATGCCGCTCCCAGGTGAACGGCATCGTGCACGACGCCAGTGCCACGGGTCAGACGCTCTTCATAGAGCCGGAATCCATCGTGGCGCTCAACAATACGCTCAGGGAGGAGCATATCAAAGAGCAGGAGGAGATCGAGCGCCTGCTTGCGCTCCTGTCCGCCAGACTTGCATCGCAGGCGGATGATCTGGAGTTTGATCTGGAGACGGCACGGTTTCTGGATATGACATTTGCGAAAGCGAAATATGCCCTCGATATCGGCGGCATGGTGCCGCAGTTCAATGAGCGGCAGGCGTTCATCCTGAGAAAGGCCAGACATCCGCTGATCCCTGCTGAACGGGTTGTCCCCATCGATATCTATCTGGGGGACGCGTTTGACCAGCTCGTCATCACCGGCCCCAACACAGGCGGCAAGACCGTGACCCTGAAGACGGTGGGCCTGCTGGCGTTGATGGGACAGGCCGGGCTTGCGATCCCGGCAGGCGACCGGTCGGAGCTTGCTGTATTCACGGAGATCTTTGCGGATATCGGGGACGAGCAGTCGATCGAGCAGAGCCTTTCCACCTTCTCCGGTCATATGAAAAATGTGGTGGAGATCCTGGACCGGGCGGATGAGAAGAGCCTGTGTCTGTTCGACGAACTGGGCGCCGGTACCGATCCCACGGAGGGAGCAGCCCTTGCGGTGGCGATCCTGCGTCGGCTGCACGGACAGGGGATCCGGACCATGGCGACCACCCATTACAGTGAGTGCAAGATCTATGCCATGACCACGGACGGTGTGATGAACGCGGCCTGTGAATTTGACGTGGAGAGCCTGCGGCCGACCTACCGGCTGCTCATCGGCGTTCCCGGCAGCAGCAATGCATTTGCCATCGCAGGGAAGCTGGGCCTGCCCGCGGAGGTGATCGAGGCCGCCGGGAAGCAGGTCGATGAGGGTTCCCGCTCCTTTGACAGGCTGCTGTCCGATCTGCAGGAGAGCCGACGCAAGGCGGATGAAGAGAAAGCGCGGCTGGAGACCCTCCGGGTCGAAGCGGCGGATAAGGAGAAGAAACTTCTGGCGCGGGAGAAGAAGCTGGAGGAGACAAAGGAGAAGCGGATCCGGGAAGCCGAGCGCGAGGCAAAGGAGATCCTGAAAGAGGCCAAGCGCGTCGCCGATGAGACCATCCGGAAGATGAACAGGGAGGGTGCATCCGTACGCGAGCTGGAGCAGGCAAGAACCCGTGTCGGCAGGGAATTGAACACCAGAAACAAGCGCCTCTCGGAGCGGGAGGCGGCGGAGAAGCCGGCTCACCCGGCGGTCGATCCGGGGAAGCTGCATGTCGGGGACCTGGTGCGGATCGTTTCCATGGGACTGACCGGTACCGTGTCGACCCTGCCGGATAAGAAAGGGGAACTGACCGTAACCTGCGGCATTATGAAAAGCCGGGTCAACGTCCGGGATCTCGCTTATGCCAAAGAGGAAAGCGACGGGAAAAAAGCGATCCGTTCACTTTACAGCAGAGGGGAAAAGAAACGGGAGGTCGATCTTTCCCGCGGGATGAACATTTCCACGGAGTGTCTCCTGCTCGGGATGACGGCGGATGAAGCCATCGCCGCGCTCGACCGGTATCTGGACGAGGCCTATATGGCGCATATGAAGACGGCACGGATCGTGCACGGCAAGGGAACCGGCGTCCTGCGCCGCGCGGTACGGGAGCACCTGGAGGCGGTCCCGTATGTAAAGGATTATAAAGCCGGGGAATACGGGGAAGGGGACGAAGGAGTGACCATCGTCACATTGATGTAGAGGAGGAAAAGGAAATGGCCCAGAAGCAGAAGATCCTGATCGTGGATGACGATCAGAATATCGCGGAGCTGATCGCTCTGTACCTGGAAAAGGAGTGCTTTGAGACCCGGATCGTCGGTGACGGCGAATCGGCGCTCAGGGAGGAGAAGAGCTTCAGCCCGGATCTGATCCTGCTGGATATCATGCTGCCGGGCATGGACGGATATCAGGTATGCCGCGAGATCCGCACCCATGCGAAGACGCCGGTCATCATGCTCTCCGCCAAGGGCGAAGTATTCGATAAAGTGCTCGGGCTGGAACTGGGCGCGGACGACTATATGGAGAAGCCCTTTGATTCCAAGGAACTGGTGGCCAGAGTGAAGGCTGTGCTGCGGCGATATCAGGAGAGCCGCCCGGTCAGTGATCCAGCGGATGATGTCAAGGCAGTGGAGTATCCGGGGTTATCCATCAATATCACAAACTATTCCGTGATCCGCGAGGGAGAACGGATCGATATGCCGCCCAAGGAACTGGAACTGCTGTTCTTCCTGGCATCCTCACCCAATCATGTTTTTACCAGGGAACAGCTGCTGGACCGGATCTGGGGATATGAATATGTGGGTGATACCCGGACGGTGGATGTGCATATCAAACGTCTCCGGGAAAAACTCGGGGATCATGAGAAATGGCGGTTGGCCACGATCTGGGGCGTGGGATACAAATTCGAAGCGAATTGAGATGACAAACAGAATCCGGGCTGTTTACACGCTTACCAACATAAGGATAGAGAAAGGACAGACAGATGCTTGAGATCAGACATTATTCCAAATCCTACGGAGGCGGGAAAAAGGCGGCGGATGATGTGTCGCTCACCGTGGAGAGCGGCGATATCTACGGTTTCATCGGTCACAACGGCGCCGGAAAATCCACGAC
>JAFXTJ010000079.1 GCA_017535945.1 Lachnospiraceae bacterium | reverse complement strand
GTAGGCCGCGATGAAGAACGGGATCTGCAGCAGCAGGGAGATCGTGCCCTTGAGCGCATACCAGGGGCGGTAGCCCTGCTGCCTGTAGTAGTGGAAGAGCATCATGCTGCGCTCTTCCCCTTTAAAGGTCTTCCGGATATGTTTCTCCCAGCCCTCGAGTGCTTCCTTCTGTCTGCGCTCCTCCTCCCGCACCGCGTCCGATCGCAGGTAGAGCGGCAGCACCAGCACGCTGATGACGATGCTCACCGCCACGATCGAATAGCCGAGGCTTCCGATCATCTCATAGACCAGGGAAAACACCAGGCTGAGCAGTAATTCCAGCGGATATATAAATAAATCGTACAGAAATTTCATTGCAGTTTTTTTGTCAGCTCCCTCCCCGATGGCGGCTCCATCAGGATATACAGATACGGTGCGGCACTCGCTGCGCGAAAGGTGAGTGCCTGCACGGCATACAGAGTTAAGATACCAAATAACGCAGAGAGCGTCAAGGCAGGCACGCCCTGCCGGGGCGCCTGCAGAGCGTTGTCAGGTCGATGAAAGGAAAAGGGAGCTGCCTCTCCGGTGCCGCTCACACGCGAAACCGGTAGCCCACGCCCCAGATGGTCTCGATGAACTGGGGATTTGACGAATCCGCTTCGATCTTTTCCCGGATCTTCTTGATATGCACGGTAACGGTCGCGATATCGCCGACGGAATCCATATTCCAGATCCTGCGGAAAAGCTCCTCCTTGGAGTAGACATGATTGGGGTGCTCCGCGAGGAACGCCAGGAGATCAAACTCCTTGGTGGTGAAATTCTTCTCCTCGCCGTCGATCGAGACCCGGCGCGCCGTCTTGTCGATGCGCAGGCCGCGGATCTCCAGGACCTCATTGGGCTTCACACCGGAGCCGACCAGCCGCTCATACCTCGCCAGATGCGCCTTTACACGGGCCACCAGCTCGGACGGAGAGAACGGCTTTGTGATATAGTCATCCGCGCCCAGACCCAGACCCCGGATCTTATCGATGTCATCCTTTTTGGCGGAGACCATGAGCACCGGGATGTCCTTTTTCTCCCGCAGGAGCCGGCAGACCTCAAAACCGTCCATGCCCGGCAGCATCAGATCCAGGATCACCAGGTCGTAATCCCCCTCCAGCGCCGTGGCGAGGCCGCTCTCTCCGTCACTGCACACATCCACCGCAAAATCCGACAGCTCCAGATAATCCTTCTCCAGATCCGCGATGGCTTCCTCATCTTCAATGATCAATATCCTGCTCATGACTCCTCCTGTTCGATATACTTCCTGAGAACGATATGCATCGTCGTCCCCTCCTGCTCCTTGCTGGTCGCCCAGATATAGCCCCCGTGGTCCTCCACGATCTTTTTCACAATGGAAAGGCCGATCCCGCTGCCGCCGATGCGAGAATTGCGGGAGGCGTCCGTCCGGTAGAAACGGTCAAAGATATTCGCGAGATCCCGCTGGGCGATCCCGCGCCCGTTATCCTCTATCTCGATGCGCACCGCGTCCACCTCGTCCAGCAGGCGGATCTCGATGTGCCCGGAGCCGTCCTCTCTCCCCAGATACTTGACGCTATTGCCCACGATATTGTTGATCACCCGCGAGAGCTGTTCCGGATCGGCGATGATGAGCGTATCGGGGGGCGTGAGATTCACGAAATCGAGCTTGATCCCGCGGTTCTCCAGATCGATCCCCACTTCATCCACGCAGTCCGCGAAATACTCCGCCACCCGGATCCGCTGGAAATGATAGGGGATCCGGTTGTTGTCGATGCTCGAATACAGCGTCAGTTCGTTGATCAGACGATTCATGTCCTCCGCTTTGCTCACGATCATGCGCAGGTACTTCTCGCGCTTTTCCGGCGTGTCCGCCACGCCCTCCAGCAGACCCTCCGCATAGCCGCGGATCGTGGTGATGGGCGTCTTCAGATCATGGGAAATGTTACTGACGAGCTCCTGGTTCTGACTCTCATGGAGGAGCTTTTCCTCCGCCGATTCCTTAAGCCGCAGCCGCATATCCTCATAGCTGCGGTAAAGCTCGCCGATCTCCCCGTTCCTGTCCAGAAGGCGTCTCCCCTCGTCCGTCTGTGACCGTTCCGCGTCCAGGAGCCGGTATTCGAAGTCACCGTCCCGGATATGCTGCATCGCATGATTCAGCTCATTGACGGGATCCGTCACGCCCCGGCTGATCCAGACCGTGAGCAGGATGCTCGTAAACAGCAGGATCACGGCGATGGCGATCAGATCCGCGATCCGCAGCGTATGCTCGATGGAGAACAGGGCTGCCGTGATCAGAAGAAAGGGCAGGACGACCACGGAGATGCCCGCGATGATCAATTTCGTATTCAGACGCATGATTGTCCTTCTTTCCCGTTTTGTGCTAAAATGTCTCTGTTATGAAAACCGCTCTGACCAAAAAATTCTTTGCTTTCTCTGTGTTCGCCGCGATGCTCCTCGGACTCCTGCTGCATCCTCTCACCGGATCCGCGCGGGAGGGGGGCGCTGCCTTTGTCTCCCAGGCCGCGGCCGTGGAGACCTCCACGATCCGGGGTCTGCTGCCCGATGTATCCGCCCTGGTGAGAGGCCCCGCCTCCTCCTATACGCTGACCATCGACAGCACGAACGGCGAAGATGTCAAGGCGCTGCTCGCGGATACCCGCTACCACCTCATCGAATGCTACGAGTTGTCCCTGACGGCGATCAATTCCCAGAGTATCACGCGCAACCCGCAGTTCGGCGATGTGACCATCACGATCCCGATCGGCTCTTCGATGGATCCCGGCAAAGGCACCTTTGCGATCTACACGATCAACACCGACGGCAGCCTGCAGCGGCTCTCCTGTGAAGTCATCTACGGCCGTTCCACCGGCTATGCGGTGCGTTTCCTCACGATCCACTTCTCGACCTACGCCATCGTCTACACTTCCGGCGGCTCGACCCGTGTATCGGGGACCATGAAGTCCTCCTCCGGCTCCGCCGGGATCACCTCGCTCACGGGGAACGGGCAGGATAACAGTTCCGACACGTATGCGGGCGGCAATACCGGTGCCGCTTCCCTCGATAACGGCACGACCCCCGGCAGCGGCAGCAATACGGACACGCAGGGCAGCGGGACCGCCGCGGACAGCCAGAACAACCAGAACGCCTCATCCACGACCGGAAACAGCAGTTCCGCCGTCAGCGAGAGCTATAACGGCAAAGGTGATGACGGCAAGGATCCCTACTATGTCAATCCCAAGACCGGCGATCATCATCACTACGGGTTCATCATCGCCTCGATCGGTGCCGCCGCTCTCCTGTTTCTCGTACTTCTGTTAAAGAGGCCCTCCCGTTCCGGGAAGACCTGAATCTCACGCCTGTATCCTGGAAACGAACTGCTTCGTCCGCTCCTCTCTGGGGTGGTCGATGACTTCTTTTGCCGGGCCCTGCTCCACGATGACACCGCCTTCCATAAAGATGCAGGTGTCCGCCACATCCCGGGCAAAAGCCATCTCGTGCGTGACGATGATCATGGTCGTCTCCTGTTCGGCCAGTTCCCGGATGACACGCAGCACCTCGCCGGTGAGCTCCGGATCCAGCGCACTGGTCGGTTCGTCAAAGCAGAGGATGTCCGGCTTCATCGCCAGAGCGCGCGCGATCGCCACCCGCTGGCACTGTCCGCCGGACAGCTGATGCGGATAGTTGTCACGCCTGTCCGACAAGCCCATCTTGGCAAGCAGCGCCTCGCCTTCCGCGCGGATCGCCGCCTTCTTCTCCGCCGTCAGCTCCTTCTGTTCCCCGGCAGCCAGCATCGGTGCCAGCGTCACGTTTTCCAGGGCAGTATACTGGGGAAAGAGATGAAAGGCCTGAAAGACCAAGCCGAAATGTAGTCTTTTTCTGCGGATCTCACTGTCCGAGGGACGTTTCGTATCCGCACCGTCAAAGAGCGTCTCCCCGCCGACCAGGATCTGTCCGGCATCCGGGGTCTCGAGGAAATTGAGACACCGAAGAAGCGTCGTCTTGCCGCTTCCGGACGAACCGATGATGGAGAGCGCCTCTCCCCGTTCCATGGAAAAGGTGATATCGGCCAGCACCCTGGTCTCACCGAAGTTCTTCTGCAGTCCTTTTACCTCAAGCAGAGCCATGGCATGTCCTCAGCGGAAATAGTCCAGTTTCTTCTCGATGTGCGAGAACAGCATCGTCAGAAGACCGGAGAACAACAGATAAAAGACGCCCGTGTAGAAGAGGGGCCACACGATCCCCGCGCTTTTGATAAAGGCCTGGCCGCTCCAGATGATCTCGTAGACCGCGATCACGCGAGCCAGTGACGTGTCCTTTACCAGGGTGATGATCTCGTTGGACATGGGGGGGACGATCCGCTTGATGACCTGCAGCAGGATCACGCGGAAAAAGATCTGGGACTTCGTCATGCCCAGGACCTGTCCGGCCTCCTGCTGTCCCACGGGGATCGACTGGATCCCGCCGCGGTAGATCTCGGAAAAATAGCAGGCATAGTTCACCGCAAAGGCCACCAGGGCCGCGGTGAACCGCCCGCCGTCATTGCTGCCCCACACATTGTTGTGGAAGATGATCCCCGGTCCGTAATAGATGATGAGCAGCTGCAGCAGCAGCGGTGTGCCGCGCACGACCCAGATCAGAAAACGGATCGGGAGGCGGATCACACGGAACCGGGACATCGAGCCGAAGCTGATGATGAGTCCCAACGGCAGGGCGAAGACCAGCGTCAGTACAAAGAGCCGTACCGTCGTGACAAAGCCTTCTAAAAGGGATGCCGTTACCGTCAGGAACACTGTTTCCGCGACTTTCTCTTTCTTACTTCACCGACAGGGAATCCTGCACACCGTACTTCTCCGCGATGGTCTTCAGGGTTCCTTCGGAATTCAGGCGCTTTAACTCGCCGTTGATATACTCCGCGAGATCCGAACCCCTGCGGCAGCCCACACCGTACTCCTCGCTGGTGAGCTTCACCGTATGCGTGAGTCCGGGATAGCTCGTGCCCTCGCCGATCATGGCGCCCGCCATCAGGAGATCGATGATCGCGGCATCACTCGTGCCCGCCTGCACCTCCATCAGCGTATCGCTCTGCGCCGTCACGGCCGTGAAATCAAAACCGTTTTCCTCCGCAGCCGCCTCGCCGGCGCTGCCCGCCTCGACCGCGAAACGCAGGCCCTTCAGGCTCTCCGCGTCCTTGTGGTCACCGGCATTCTCCGCAGGCAGGACCACCACCTGTGCATTGTCGCAATAAGGGATCGTGCAGGTCATCGAGGTCTTCACTTCATCCGTGAGCGTCATGCCGTTCCAGACACAGTCGATGGACTTGTTGTTGAGCTCCAGGATCTTGTTGTCCCAGTCGATCTCCACAAACTCCGCCTTGACTCCCAGCGAGGCCGCCACTTCCCTGGCCACATCCGCGTCAAAACCGATCCAGTCGCCGCCCTCCTTGTAATCCATGGGCGCAAAATCCGTGATCCCGACCACCAGCGTGCCCTTGCCTTTGATGTAGGCCACATCGCTGTCCGCACCGCCGGCTGCCGGCGCACTGCCGCCGCAGGCCGCAAGGGACAGGGTCATCACCGCCGCCAGGATTCCCGCTATCAGCTTGTTCTTCATATTTTCTTCCTCCTCCTCAGACTCCTCCGCATGTCCCGACGGACATGCAACAAAATTCCTCTGTTACTTTAGCACAGGAAAGTGTGTATCGCAAGGAACACGCAAGAATTTCGTCTGCTTGCGGCCGCGGAGCGATCTGAAGTATACTTGATCACAGGGATACCTTGGGATCCGGACGGAGGGCATGATGAAAACAAACCGGTTTTGTATCTGTTTACCGATCCTGCTGCTGACCCTGGCCGCCTGCTCCGGCGGGCAGCCGACCGCAGAGCCTGCCGCGCCGGAGAGTGCGACTGCCGGGCAGGAAACCGTTCAGCAGGCAACGGAAACCGCCACGGATACGGCTCCCGGACAGGAACTGCCGCCTGCGCCGGAACCCGCAGGGCAGGAAGAACCGCAGGCTGAGGAACCGGCTGTCGCGCAGGAAGAGACGCCCGATCCCGATGCGGAGCCGCTTTCGCTGGCACAGCGTCTGTGCGGCAAATACAGCAGCCTGCAGGACAGCGGCGAATATGCCATCCTTGAGATCGTTGAATTTGCGGACAATCTCTATGCGTTTGCCGGAGAAGCCATGCCGGAGAGTTCGGAACTGGAAGCCTATTCTTTCTGGGCGCAGGAGATCCTGCCGGCGGATGCGGAAACCGTGCGTTCCGATACGGCTTCTTCCTGTGACGTCGGCGTACTGAGCTTCTCGATCATGTCCAATCTGAGCCGTTACCAGGGCCCGCCGGAGCGCGGGACGATCCGTCTGACGGACGACGGTCTGGATCTTCTCGGAACACATTATGAGCGCAATGAGCGCGTCAGTGACTCTTTCCCCTATGTATCGGAACAGCCCTCCGGCGAAAATGGCCTCATCGGCCTGTGGCGTCAGCGGGACAGCGCGGACCCGTTTTATCTCGGCTTTGAGGACGACCGCATGTGGCTCTACAGCAAATCTCCGGATAAGGAGGTTCTCCTGGGCTGCGGCGGATATCAGGCGAAAAACGGATATCTCTCCGGCACCTACAATCTCCTGGGAAGCGGGACCATGCCGTACCAGTTCAAGGCCGAATACCGGCAGGAGACTAACGGCGAGCTCACCCTGTTCACCGCGGACAACGAACTCGCGACGCTCTTTTCCTGCGGGGAGATCTGCGTGTTTGAACCGGTCCGCAGGAGCGACGTCCCCATCTTCACCCTGCAGGACGCGTATGACGCGGGGTTCACCGATGCACGCAACTACGATATGTACCGGGATCACACACAGATCGATGAACGGTCATTTTACGGCGTGTGGACCAGCGCGTTCGTCCACCGCGGCGAAGCGGAGGAAGCGCTGGCGGAATTGAACGACCGGGGATTCGAAGGCAGTATCGTGCTTTCCTCCGATTGGGCGGGCTTAAATCCCTCGCCGCGCTACTGCGTGACAGCCTGCCGCTGCGTCACCGAACAGGCCGCAAAGGAGCTGCTGCCGCGCGTCAGGGCTGCCGGTTACCCGGAAGCCTATGTCAAATCGACCGGCGAGCGGCTGTCCGTCACGGTCGACTATACCCTGTATTCCCTGAACAAAGCGGACGTGACACCCGACCGTGTCTGGCTCTACGACATCCCCGTGACGGACCACTCCGGCACGGAAGACCTGCACATGGATCTGCTCATCGATCAGAACACGGTGTTTGACATCTCCTGCGATATGGGGCCTTTTGATAACTACGTCAAGGGGGATTCCGTTCTGGACTGGTACCTGCGCAACGATGCACTGCTGCACGCAAATGAATCCGATGACGCATCCGCCGCCCTGACACTCCTGGGTGTCTTCCGGGCCGGCCTCACCGGTCAGCATATTGACAGACTGTACGGAAGTTACTGGTGGGACTGAAGGATGATGTAGAAGAACTATACAACCGGCCGTAAATCGGGTATGATAAAAGTATATAGAGGAAGGATTCCCGGAAAGGAGGCGCCCCATGATCCGACGAAGCAGAACCCCCGTCCGCGAAGAAGGACAGTACCTCTCCTTTGAGGAGATGCTCACCGACCTCAATGAAAAATACCCGGACCACACCGCGATCCTCACGGCGGAATATGAGGAAAAGGTGCGGATCACCTATCACGAATTATACCTGCGTATCATGGAGCTGGCGAACCGCTACCGCAGGGAGGACTGCGAATGTGTGGGCCTCTACGCCAATGCCTCCGTCCAGTGGATCATCACCATGTTTGCCGCGGTCATCGCCGGCAAACGTACCGTTCTCTTCGATGTACTTTTCTCCCCGGAACAGATGATGGAGCTTGTAAAGCTCTGCGGAGTGGATTCTCTGTATGCCGCAGATAAGGAAGGCCGGCAGATCTTCAGCGAATATATTGACGAAATAAAGAGCGAGCGGCTGCGGAAACGCGAAGAAGATATCGCCGCAGGGATTCCGCGGCAGACAGAGGAGATCCACGAAGGCGGAAAACTCCTGTTCTTCACCTCCGGGACCACCTCCTGGCACAAGGCGGTGGTGCTTTCCCAGCAGGCACTCCTGCGGGACGCCTGGGGCGGCCAGCAGATGGCGCGGGCCACGAGTGAGGATCTGGTATTGAGCATGCTGCCTCTTTGGCATGTCTTCGGCTTTGTCAGCGGCATCATCTGGCCGATGTCCATCGGCGCGGCGATCGCCATCAGCAGGGGGATCCGGCATGCGATCCTCGACCCCATGATGTTCGAACCCGACTATATCCCCATCGTACCGGCTCTGCTCCGGTACATGCTCTCCATGGATGCCCTGAACCGCAATCTGAACACGGTCGTCATCGGCGGCACGCCCTGCGACGAGGCCACCTTCCGCGCGCTGTTAAAACGCGGGATCCGTGTCATGCATGGCTATGGCCTCACGGAGACCTGCAGCGGCATTGCGGTGAGTTCGGATCCCTCCCATATCTATGCCATGCGGCCCTGCCCGGGGACGACCTTCCGCATCGCGCCGGACGGCGAGATCTACTTAAAGACGCCAAACACCATGGACGGCTACTACAACGATCCCGAATCAACGGCGGCCAAGATCGACGCCGACGGCTGGCTGCACACCGGCGATCTGGGCCACATCGACAGAGAGGGCCGGCTGATCGTGCTGGGGAAGAAGGATGATGTGCTCCTGATGTCCAACGGCGAAAAGGTCTACTGTCCGGAATGGGAGGAGGAGCTGAATCGCCGCATCGGATCCGAGACGGCGATCTATCTGAATGAGGATAATCTGACGCTCGCGGTGGTCTTAAGAAACCACACCCGCGATGAGATCTGGGAACAGGTAGAGGAGTTTAACCGGAAACAGACCAACAGCAGACAGATCCGCGCGCTGGCCCTGTGGACCAGACCTTTCCCGCGGACGGCGCAGGGCGAACTGCAGCGCTGGCGGATCGCATCGGAAGGTGCCAACGGCCACGCGTAAAGTTCTCACTCCCGGATCTTCTCGTAGAGCCAGTAATCGGTGACGACACCTGTGCTGTCATCCTGCTCCTGCATGACGACGCGGTAGCCGGAGGTATTGAAATCAAGATACCCGATCGTAGAGAGCACATAGTCGGGACGGCCGGATTTCACATATTCCTTCTGCGTCTCCCAGACACCGGGGATCGGCATCGTCGTCGTCTGATAGTAATAGCACTCCGGCACGGAATCGAGCACCGTATAGAGCCCCGCGTCAAAGAGCCCCATATTGATGAGCTTCGGATCTTCGATCCCCTGCGCGAGGATATATTTACGCATCTTGAACTGGAACAGGTCCTCCTGCTTCGTGCCGATGTCGCCGGCATTCGGCGAACCGAAGAAACAGATGAACACCGCGGCCGCGACCGCCACCGCTGCTGCGGCCGCCCCGATCAGCGCGATGCCGTCTTTGTCTCTCCTCTCCCGGCTGACCTTCTCATGCTTCTTCAGAAGCTCTTCCCATGCCATCTCCAGGAGCACGCCGCCGCGGGCGAATCCGATCACGGCAAAGATGCTCACCGGGAACGGATAGTACGGCAGATCGATGCCGCCGACGAAGATCCCGACCGCCAGAAGCGTGCAGGTCAGGAAGTCCGATGCGAGGACGAGGTTCTCCCGTCTGTCGCGCTTCATCACCGCCATGACCAGATCCAGGATGAGACCTGCCGCGATCGGTATCATAAAACGCTTGTTGTACATCGTCTGGTTGAAGATCGTCCGGCACATCTGCAGGATCCGCTCCCCGAGAGGCAGGGACTTGCTGTAGATGAATACATTGTCATAGATGCAGCAGCGGAACCAGTCCCCGATCGCCCCATGGATCCCGAAATACACGGCAAAGGGAACCGTGATGACCAGGACGCCCGCCAGAAATGCCGCCGCGCTCTGCACAAGAACCCAGAACCTGTGCTCTTCGTTGGCGACCAGGATGATGAGGCTGACAGCGATCACCCAGCCGATGTAGAAACCCAGGGAATTGAATTTGATGTGCAGGATGCACCCCGCGCAGAACCCGCCGCACGCCACATCCTGCAGAGACATGGGACGCATGGGGTTGGTGCTGATGTGGCGCAGGAGCACATACAGACCGCACATGAGATACGGCAGCATGAATTCCTCCGCGCTGCCGCCCCAGTAGAAGCTCCTGGAGGAATAGACGAGCGCCGCGAAGATCGGTAGCAGGATGCAGGCCGTCTGCTCCTCCACATACATGATCAGGATCTGCATGGCAAAAAACAGCACCGCGCCGGCCGCGATCACCTCGATCACAAAGACCCCCGCAAAGGTGGTATGCGAGATCAGATAACCGACGGCATAGAGCACATACAGCAGGATCCCCTTGGGCTCAAACAGATCCCGGTAAGGCACCATTCCGTGGATCATGCTTTTGCCCATGGTCAGAAAGCCGTTGGCATCATCCCAGATATTGAACGGGTATAAGAAGGAAGATCTGCTGCAGATCACCAGCACCAGAAACGCCACGAACAGACAGTAAAACAACTGCAGGACAGGATTTTTTGACTTCATCTGTCGGATACCTCCATGGATACTATCTTTTATCATACCATGCAGGGGAGGTACGGTCAAAAGAGGTTGTCCGGGCATTTTTATACATTTTTAATCTTTTCTCCCCTTGCCTGTCCCTGCGTCCCGTGCTATATTCATCCCACGCGGGAAACCCGCGTGAGGGGCTCATGGACAGATCTGTCCGGTCATTCCACCATACTGTTGATCAATACAAACCCATTATTTGCATAGCTTTTCGAGATGCTGTAGAATAATGGCAACCGACAGACGCCTAATCCCCCCGTAGCGACAAAACTTTTGTGCAGAAAAGGAGGGAACAGGTGTATGGCGAAAAAGGTAAGGGAACTCACGATTGCCGAAAAAATGGCAAAGGTGATGGATCTCAGGCCAATAGACGATGTATTCTTTGAAGTATTGGCGAAAGAGCCCGGTGTTCTTCAGGAAATGCTCCGGACGATCCTCGAAGACGACAGACTGACCGTAGACCCGGATACGATCATCGTCCAAAGCAGTGAAAGAAACCTGTACGGCAGATCAGTGCGATTGGACGCACTATGTACACTCGGAGACGGAACCCTGTGTAATATCGAAGTGCAGAGATCAGACAACGACGATCATTTCCGAAGAGTGAGGTTTAATGCGTCGAGTATAACCGTCAAGACTTCACAGACCGGAGAAGATTTCAGAGACATTAACAACGTATGTATCGTATATCTCTCCGAATTCGATTTCATCGGTGAAGGAAAGACGATCTATCATATCGACAAAACCATCCGGGAGACCGGTACGGTTGTTGACGACGGGTTAACCGAAGTGTTTGTCAACGCATCCGTAGTTGACCGGACAAAGATTTCCGATCTGATGTCATGCCTTGTAAGAAAAGAGGCGAATGATGATCAATTCCCCGCGTTGATCGGGGCGGTCAGGCATCTTAAGCATGATGAAACGGGGGTGACAGCCGTGTGTGAGGTAATGAAGAAATACGAAGATATTGCCAAATCAGAAGGTCGAGCGGAAGCCATCTTTAAACTCTTCAAAGACGGATTGCTCAACTTGGAGGTGGCAGCCAAACAGTTGGAAATGTCTGCAGAGGAATTTCAGCGGGCATATGACGAGTACCGGGAGCGGTAAGCCCGACGGGCTTCTTTCTCCCAAACGTCCACGAGAGGTTGCTGCGCGCCGGTGGCGCGCGTTTAGCAACGACCGGAGCGAAGCGGAGATCGAACCTGTTCGAAGCCCGACCCGACATCGAACGTCCACGAGAGGTTGCTGCGCGCCGGTGGCGCGCGTTTAGCAACGACCGGAGCGAAGCGGAGATCGAACCTGTTCGAAGCC
>JAFXTJ010000078.1 GCA_017535945.1 Lachnospiraceae bacterium | reverse complement strand
GCTGGGCAGAACTATCTGATCCGGGAAGGGAGCGAGGACGATTCGGAGAAGAAGTACTACTTGGCTCCGGTGACTGTGGATAAGGATCTGTCCATCACGAGCAGCACGGCGTCCTCCGGCAGTTCCAACGCGTCATCTTCCAAGACTTCCGGCTCCGGCACGGGCAGCGGCGGCAGCAGCGGCAGTTCGGCCGGCGGCGGGCGCGGCGCGGCGACCGGTGACAGCAACAAACTGTGGCTACACCTCATCATCATGCTGATCGCCTTTGACGCACTGGCGGCGGACCTGCTCTACATCAGCCGGAAGAAGCAGAGAGCGTAATAGTCGTACAGACAGGATATCACAACACATGCCCCGCTGATCACAGCGGGGCATGTTTGTCTATGAGATACGAAAAAGTACCGTGCCGGTCGGATCAGCCGGTTATCTGATTCTTTTGCAGATCCCTGACAAGGGCTTCCAGTCTGGCGATCTGATCGTCTTTCTGAGAGAGCTGCTCCTTGCTCTCCGCCAGCGCATTCTGCAGCTCCTGCATGTGGAGCTCCACATCCCGCTGGCAGCGGTAGTAGTCCTCGCGGCCTCTGGCCTCCTCCCGGATCGCGTCCTCCGCAGAGAGACGGTACATGGTCTCGGCGGCTTGCCGTATGTTGACATCCTGTCTGGCTAACATCTTCACATCCTCCCAGGTCGCGGATTTGAACAATTGTGCCCATTTATCGATATTATAGCGCCTGTCGGTATCCGTCGCAAGATTGATCCTGGTCAGATCCACCACGCCGATTATGAACTTATCCGAGTAGAGATAACCGGTCTCATCCATGAGACGGTAGGTGGAGTAGAAGACCGGATGATCCGTGAAAAGGGTATAATCCAGCAAACCGATGTGGATGGAAGGTGTGGCCCGGGAGAAATTGTCCCCTTGTTCGAGCCTGGTAAAGTTCCTGCAGGTATAGTACAAGGACCGTTCCGTCCAGTTGTATTGGTTGACCACCTGCATCTCCAGATCGATGCGGGCCTCATGATTGAAAGCAACATTGACATCGAGAATGATCTCTTTGGCACCGACGGACCTGCCCGGGATGATGGGATTGATGACGGTGAGCTCCGTGACACTCTCCGGGTCCCGGTGCAGCAGGGAGCAGATCAGGGCCTTGAGCACCTGCTCGTTTTCCTGGAGCAGCATCTTGAAGAGAAAATCGTTGGTCATGGGGATGTCGACTGGGCCGGTGGCATTTTCAAACAGCAGCTTGCGACGTCTTGACATAGACAGGATCCTCCTGTGGACAAAAAGAGATCGGCGGGCATCAAAAAAGATGTCCTTGGACGAGCGATATTGTCAGGGGAATGATAAAACCGGACAGGAACTGTCCGTGGCTGCGTATTGCGGTTACCATACCACAGATCGCGCGATTTTTCAAGAGACATTTCAGGAAGGACGGAAATCTCCGGTAGAAACAAACTCGTAACTGTGGTAATATATATACTCGGATGCGTGCGGATCACAAACAGGCAGGAAGCACCGTCAGGAAGGAAACGAACATGGTCAAAGCAGTAGTCGGCGCCAACTGGGGCGATGAGGGAAAAGGGAAATTCACGGATATGCTGGCGGAGGATGCGGATATCGTCATCCGCTTCCAGGGCGGCGCCAATGCCGGTCACACCATCGTCAACAATTACGGGAAGTTTGCGCTTCACACGATGCCCTCCGGGGTCTTTCACCGGAAGATCATGAACATCATCGGCAACGGGGTGGCCTTTGACATCGAGAAGTTCATGAAGGAGCTGGACGATATCACGGGCAAGGGCGTACCGGCGCCGCAGCTGATGGTGAGCGATCGCGTGCAGGTGATGATGCCCTACCATGTCCTCTTCGATTCCCTGGAAGAGGCGAGGCTTGCGGGCAAATCCTTCGGCTCCACCAAGTCCGGCATCGCGCCGTTCTATTCCGACAAGTTTGCCAAGATCGGCTGGCAGATCAATGAATTCTATCAGGATGACGAGGTGCTTAAGGAGAAGATCGCGCGGATCGCGGCGATCAAGGACGCGCTGCTCGTCAATCTCTATCACACGGATCCCATCGATCAGGAGGGACTTCTGGACTGGATCAAAGCGCAGAGAGAGCGGGTGAAGCCGTATCTGGGTGATGTCTCTCTGTATCTCGACCGGGCGATCAAAGAGAATAAGACGATCCTCCTCGAGGGGCAGCTGGGAACCATGAAGGATCCCGATCACGGGATCTATCCCATGGTCACCTCGTCCTCGCCGCTTGCGGCCTACGGAGCCATCGGCGCGGGGATCCCGCCCTATGAGATCCGGCAGATCGTGGTGGTCTCCAAGGCGTATTCCTCGGCGGTGGGAGCCGGCGCTTTTGTCTCCGAGATCTTTGATGAGGAGGCGGAATTGTTACGCAATCACGGAGGGGACGGTGGCGAGTACGGTGCCACGACAGGCAGACCCAGGCGGGTGGGCTGGTATGACTGTGTGGCTTCGAAATACGGCTGCCGCCTGCAGGGCTGTACGGATGTGGCGCTCTCCGTGCTGGACGCGCTGGGCTATCTCGATGAGATCCCGGTGTGTGTGGCCTACGAACTGGACGGACAGCAGATCACCGAATTCCCGCTCGCGAAGGATCTGGAGCGCTGCAAGCCTGTCCTTAAGGTGTTTAAGGGATGGAAGTGCGATATCCGCGGGATCCGGAAATTTGAGGAGCTGCCGCAGGAGACTCAGGATTACGTCAATTTCATCGAGGAGCAGATCGGATATCCGATCACCATGGTATCCAACGGTCCGGCCCGCGATGACATCATCTACCGGAAGAAGTAAGCAATGAAAAACAACGAACACAACAGCCGTTACACGCCGTTACAGCGCATGGCGGCATTGATCGGCGCCGCCTGTCTGGCGGCGCTGTCTTTATCTGCCCTGGGGGTCGCGCTGTTCGGCGGACCGGAGCGGACGGGCCTCGTCTTCACCCTGCTGGCGGCAGCGGTCTTTGCGCCGATCCTGATCTTTCTCTTTGCCTGGGCGCTCGGCAAGGCACCGGGCGGACCGGGGGAACAGAACGGTCCGGAGCGGGCGGAACAGCAAACATCGGCGGCAAAAACGGGCACCGCGGATGAGGGAGGCCGGATCGATACGGTGGTTTTTGACATCGGCGGCGTCCTGGTGGGGTTTGATTACCGGGATTTCATTGCCGGGAAAGGCTATGATCCGGAAATGACAGAGCGGATCATCGCGGCCACCGTGCACAGCCCCTGGTGGCAGGAATATGACCGCGGAGTCATGACGGACGAAGAGATCCTGCGGCATTTCTGTGACGGCGCGCCGGAGATCGCCGGGGAGATCCGGAGTACCTTTGCCGATATCCGGGGAATGATCACACGCAGGGAGGAGAGCATTCCCTGGATCCGTGCGCTCAAGACCGCGGGATACAAGGTGCTGGTCCTGTCCAATTATTCGCAGAAGGCGCTGGATGACTGTCCGGAGGCGGTCGATTTTCTGGAGGAGGTGGACGGCGGGATCCTCTCCTTCCGTGATCATGTGATCAAGCCGGATCCCGCGATCTACGAACTGTTGGCCGGACGTTACGCGCTTGTGCCGGGCCGGACCGTATTTGTCGATGACACGCCGGAGAATGTGGAGGCAGCCGTGCAGCTGGGCTGGCACGGGATCGTCTGGGAGAGCAGAGCGCAGGTCGAAGAGGAATTGCATCGCCTGGGCATTGACTGGTAAGGATATGACAGGAGGTATCCATGGCAGATCTTGAAGGTTTATACCGGGAATGCCGCTCGCAGCTGCAGAAGCGGCTGATCCCGTTCTGGTCGCATCTGAGGGATGATAACAACGGCGGGTTTTACGGACTGGTCACCGCCGATCTCGAGGTAAATACCGAGGCGGACAAGGGTTGTATCTTAAACAGCCGGATCCTGTGGTTCTTTTCGGAGTCCTACCGGATCCTCGGGGACGAGGGAGCGCTGGAACAGGCGAGACATGCCTACCGGTTCCTGCGGGACGCCTTCTGGGATGAGGAGCACGGCGGCGTCTATTGGTCCGTGACGGCCGACGGATGTCCCAGGGATACGGAGAAGTATTGCTTCTGCCAGGCTTTCGCGATCTTCGGTCTGGCGGCTTATGCACAGGCGGAGAATGTAAACGATGCGCTTTCCATCCGGGACGGCAGGGGAAGCGACGCGTCGGGAGATGCGCTGCAGCTGGCCTACAGACTGTTTGATCTGGTGGAGACCCGGTTTCGCGACGCGGACGGCTATCTGGAGGCTTTTTCGGAGGATCTGCAGCCGATCCCCAATGTGAAACTCTCGGAAAACGGCCTGATCGCCGATCGTACCATGAACACATTGCTCCACCTGCTGGAGGCCTATACCGAGCTCTATCTGACCGACGGGCGGATAGAGGTCCGTGAGAGGATCCGCAGTCTCATCGACATCTTCCGGCACAGGATCTATGATCCCGGACAGAATCGTCTGCAGGTCTTTTTTGATAAAGACTGGATGCCGTTGGGGAACCTGACCTATTACGGCTTCGATATCGAAGCAGCCTGGCTCATTGACCGGGCACTCTCGGCGATCGGGGATTACGCGGAGGAGAAGGAGGCACGCAGGATGACAGCGGCGCTCACGGCCGCGGTCTACAAAAATGCCTATTACGAGGATGGTAATTTTGCCTCTGTGCCCATGGGACGGGACGAAGGGAGCGCCCTTGAGGCGCGGATCTGGTGGGTCCAGGCGGAGGCGGTGAACGGGTTCTTAAACGGCGTGCAGGCGGCCATGTCGGACAACGACACGGCTGCGGCCCTGAAGTACGCGGAAGCGGTGGGCAAGGTCTGGGCCTTTATCCGTGCCGATGTCATCGATGAGAGAGAGGAAGGGGAATGGTGGGGGCGTCTGGATGAGAAAGGCGTGCCCGACCGGATGATCCCACTCGTGGATCAGTGGAAATGTCCCTATCACAACGGCCGTATGTGCATGGAGGTGATGCGCCGTGTGTATCCGGAGGAGGAATTCATCGATGAGGAGGAAACCGCGGATTCCCTTGGCGGACCGAAATTCGCAGAGCAATACCCGCTCGAACGCGACCGTCAGGAGGAACTGATCGCACTCCCCAACGAGCCTGCGGGAGAATACAACGGGATCTTTACACGCTATCGCAATCCGGTCCTGACGCGCGACCATGTGCCGCTGACCTGGCGGTATGACCTGAACCCGAAGACCAATCCGCTCTTTATGGAGCGGCTGGGGATCAACGCGGTGATGAACGCGGGGGCGATCTATCTGGACGGGAAGCACTGTCTGGTCGCCCGGATCGAGGGCAATGACCGCAAGTCGTTCTTCGGTGTGGCAGAGAGCGAGAACGGGATCGATCATTTCCGTTTCCGCGACTATCCCTGTGAGATCGGGGAGGCACCCGGCAGAGAGGGACGGGAGACCAATGTCTACGACATGCGTCTGACACAGCATGAGGACGGATGGATCTACGGCGTCTTCTGCTCCGAATCCAAAGATCCGGATTCCGATGATCTCTCCGCCGCGATCGCGTCCACCGGGATCGCCAGGACGAAGGACCTGAACAAATGGGAGCGCCTGCCGGATCTGGTGACGAAGCGGTCGCCGCAGCAGCGCAATGTGGTGCTGCTTCCGGAATTTGTGGATGGGAAATACGCGTTCTACACGCGTCCCATGGACGGCTTCATCGAGACGGGAAGCGGCTCCGGCATCGGTTTCGGGCTGTGTGAAGATATCACGCATGCCGTGATCGACGAGGAGCGGATGACAAGCCTTAGGAAGTATCATACGATCACGGAAGCAAAGAACGGCGAGGGGATCGTTCCGATCCGCACTTCGCGCGGGTGGATCCACATCGCCCATGGCGTGCGGAATACGGCGGCAGGTCTGAGATATGTGCTCTATGCTTTCGCCACGGATCTCAAGGATCCGGCCAGGGTCATCGCGGAACCCGGCGGACTGCTCCTGGGACCGCGCGGCGGCGAGCGCGTGGGAGATGTCTCCAATGTGGTCTTCACAAATGGCTGTATCGTGCGTGAGAGCGGAACGGTCTATCTGTATTACGCGGGCAGCGATACCCGCGTCTATGTGGCGACGACCTCGATGGAGCGGCTCATTGATTATGTGTTCCATACGCCGGCGGATCCGGGGCGGAGCGCCCTGTGTGTCAGACAGCGCGTGGAACTTATCAGCAGGAACAGAAAGTACATGGAGACAGGGCTCAGATAGGAGGTGTCTATGCGGTTATTTGCGGTCACGAAGATCCCGGAGCTCGTCAGATGGGGACGCACAGCGGAGTCCGATGAGGGGGCTTCGCTGTCTCTTTTCTGGACGGCTTCGGGAGTGGAACTCCTCTGCAGGGCGTCGGACCTCATCCTCGAGGCGGAGGCGCTCTACGGGGGACAGGAGTTGTGGGCGGATGTGCTCATCGACGGGGAACTGTCCCAACGGATCAGGCTGCCGAAGGGGGTGAGCCGGATCCCCGTCTTTACCGGGATGGACGGCACAAAGACCAGGCGGGTACGTTTCCTGCGTGATACACAGGCGATGCCGGGAGATGCGGTATCCGTGCTTAAGATCCGCTCCCTGGAGACGGATGACGGTGCCGAATTCCTGCCGGTCCCGGCGCCGGCGCTCCGGCTGGAGATCATCGGCGACAGTCTCACCAGCGGGGAGGGCGCGGGACTGGAGAAGCAGGAGGAATGGGTGCCCGCGGTCTTTTCTGCGGTGGAGAGCTACGCATACGAGACGGCGGAGCTTCTGGATGCCCGTGTGAATGTCATCAGCAACAGCGGCTGGGGGCTGTATGCCTCCTATGATGCGAATACGGAATGCGCGATCCCTCTTTATTACAATGAGGTGTGCGGCCTCCTGAAGGGGGAGGCAAATGCCGGGGCGGGAGCGCAGCGGGACTGGGATTTCGGTGCATTTGAGACGGATGTGATCGTCGTCAATCTCGGGACGAATGACAGCGGGGCGATCAAGGCTTCGGATAATTGGACGAAGGAAGAATATCACGCGTTATTTATTGAGGCGGGTGTTTCTTTCCTGAAAACGCTCCTGTCGCGCAATCCGCATGCGCAGATTCTCTGGGCTTACGGGATGCTGGATCATGAACTGGAGCCGCAGATCCTCTCTGCCATTGAACATGTGAAGCGCGAGACCGGAGAGAACCGCGTACACTACTGCAGTCTCCCGCAGTGTGACGCGCCTCTGCTGGGGGCACGTTTCCATCCGAACAGAGAGGCGCACAGGCAGACAGCGGCATTGCTCGCGCGGGAGATCCGCAGGATCGCGGCGGTCTGAAAAACAGGGGGATCAAAGATGGGGATCGGAACAGAACGACTGAAGCGGTTTGTCAGGCGGGCCCGGGCCGGAGAACGGCTCACGATCGGTTTCCTCGGAGGTTCCATCACGCAGGGCTTTTCGGCTTCCGCGCCGGTGAACTGTTACGCCGGCCGTATCATGACTCTTCTCGCGGACACCTTTCCCGGAGCGGAGCTGTCCTGTGTCAATGCGGGAGTCGGCGCGACCGGTTCTTATTACGGAGCGATCCGGCTGCGGGAGGATCTTCTGGATCACCGGCCGGATCTGGTCTTTGTGGATTTTTCCGTCAATGATCCCGGCGAGCCCCGCATCATGGAGGGAGTCCGGTATCCGGATCCGCAGAAGACCTATGAGGGAGTGCTGCGCGGGATCCTGGATTCGGTGCGGATGCCTGCCGTCATTGTGCTGAACAACGCGTTTTATGAAACAGGGGACTCCACCGAAGAGATCCACAATGCGGCCGCGGATCACTATGATATCCCGCATGTCAGCGTGCGGGATCTGATCCTGCCCCGGATCCGCGGCGGGGAATTCACGGTGGCAGACCTGTCGCCGGACGGTCTGCATCCGAACGATACGGGGCACCGGCTGATCGCGGAGGAACTCATGAAGCCTGTGCTGGAATGCCTGGAGCGGCTGCAGGGAGAGGATGCCGGATCGTCCGGTGGATCGGGATCTGCGGACGGTGATGCCGCGGACCCGGAACTGCCTGCACCTTTTACAACGGATGCTTATGAGAAACTGCGGCGGTATGACGTACGCAGCTGCGCGCCGGAATTGTACGGTTTTGAAGCAGATGAGACGCCGCAGGCTTCCTTTGCGGATTTCTTTAAGAACGGCTGGATCGGGAGAAAGAAAGGAGACCGGCTGGAGGTGACGATCTGGGGGCGTGAGATCGCTGTGGTTTACCGCAGGACGATCCGGCGCCCGGCGCCTGTCGCGGAGCTCATCCTGGATGAGGATGAGGCACATCCCATCCGTCTGGACGGCAATTTTGACGAGGAATGGGGGGACTGTCTGTATCTGCAGCCGGTCCTGACTGCGGGGGAAACCGGCCCGCACCGCCTGCGCATTACGATCACGGAGGCTTCCGAAGAAGACCGCGAATGCTTTTATCTCGTGTGCTTCGGCGGTCAGGAGGTGTGAATCGGATCACGATCTGCCCTGTTAATCCAGGTTCACGTGCTTCTCATTGATATAGCGGATCACCAGATAACTCGCACAGACAACGATCACACACACGATGAGCTGGGCGAGTATGGAGCCGGCATAGTATGAGGAGATGTCGGGGGTCTGCATGAAGTCCGTACCGAAGGACCGGAACATGCTGTAGAAGGTGGTGACGGTGGAAACGGTGCGTCCCAGTGTGTGCAGGCCGATGTAGCATAAGATGGCGCCCGCGATCTTGTGCTTCTGCCACAGCTGGCCGACAGATACACACAGATACAGCACCATCAGGGTGGAGAGCGGCTTGACGATCGCATACAGGAGAGTCAGGAAGACGCCGCCCGCGCGGATAAAGGAGAAGGCTTCCGCGATCTCCCGGAGGGGGAATTCCTCCTTCAGGAGCGTGGAGAGCGAACCGAAGAAGCCGCTGAACATCAGCAGGAGCGAGAGACCCGTGAGCAGATACGCCGCACAGAGCCAGATATAACCGGTGATCATGCGTGCATGCAGCAGATCGGGTGTCGCCACGGGCAGCGTAAAGGTCAGATAACCCTCCGGTGAGTAGAGACTCCGGTAATAGCGGACCACCAGATAGATCAGCGTCCCGATGTTCGCCGCCATCACGGCGATGACATAGAAAATGAACCAGGTGAAGTAGCTGGAGACCAGCGCCGCGGAACGTGCGTCGGAGGCATTTTCGGGGAGTCGGAACAGCGTGAGGGAGTGCAGCAGGATAAAGCCCGCGATCCCG
>JAFXTJ010000077.1 GCA_017535945.1 Lachnospiraceae bacterium | reverse complement strand
TCATCCTGCGAGAGCTTGCCGGTATACCCCAGGATCTGTGAGAAATACTTCCCGTCGATATAGGTCCTCGAGGTCTCTTCAGCAATGGAGACACCTGCAAGCACATCGGCGTTCTCCATCACATCCGCCACGGTCTTGTCGCTGACCCGCTGCGCCACCGTCGTGGTGATGTATTTCTGATAACTGTTCAGGCTCATGTTGTAGCGCACATTCAGGATCTTCAGCGCGCGCGTTTTCTCGAAGCCCTCGCCGGGCAGGAAATTCTTGCGGTTGTCCGGATCCTCGTATTCCCCGAGGCCGAACCGGTTGCACAGATCCTCTATGACACCTTTGGCGCTCCTGGTGCGCTCCTCATAGGTCAGATCATCAACCTGCGCGTGTCCGTAGATATCCGCAAGGAACCTCAGCAGAGAGGTCCCGCTCACCGTGAATTCATAGTTCTCCTCCTCCACGGTGATCGGAAGAGACGTGATCATGTCCTCGCCGTTTTTCTCCAGGATCCCGATCAGCAGGTCGATGATGCCGTTGATCCTGGCATTGCGACCTTTCCCGCTCTCATAGACGTCCTCGATCATCACGGAATTGGAGAGCTCGTTATAAGCGAGCAGATTGCCGTTGCGGTCGTAGATCTTGCCCCGTGTCCCGGGGATGGAGCGCTGTTTGCGGATGAGCAGCTGGAAGGAATCCTGGTAATCCGCGCCGTGCACGATCTGAAGATCAAAGATCCGGTAGATCAGGATGCATGCAAACACAACCGCCACCAGGATCATGAAGAACATCCTGGTGCGGATAAAGCGCACAAAATGGAGCATCGCTTCCCTAAACAAATCTCCTGGTCCTCATGAGCTCCCGCTCCTCGAGCAGATCATTGATCTTCAGGAACAGCGGATACAGCAGTACCGCGATCGTCATGGTGAAGACCGCTTCCGGCAGGATCACGTGCCACAGATAATATCCGAAATGGAAGCGCCCGCGGAGCAGAAACAGGAAAACATAGCACACAAAACCGTAGAACACATCCGCCGCGCCGATCAGGGAGACGGACAGCAGGATGCGGTTGGTTGCAAAACTCTTGTAAAAGGTGCCGACGATAAATCCGAGGAACATGTAGATGAGCGCGTACAATCCCACGACGTCACCGAAGAGCAGGTCGATCAGGAGCCCCGACAGGAATCCGAGCAGCAGGCCCGTGCGCTCTCCTCTCAGGAGTCCGAAGGAACTCACCAGGATCAGGAGAAGATTCGGCTTGAGCGCCGTGAACGGCATAAAGACCGGCAGCGAGATCTGCAGCAGGAATAACACGAAGAGCGAAAACAGATACAGGAGAAGTCTTCTTATTCTTCTTATCATGATGCTTCTCCCGTCTTTTCCGTTTCCCTGTAGTCTTCTTTCATCGTGATGATCACCAGCACCTCTTCCAGATGATCGAAATTCACAGCCGGGATCAGTTCTCCCGACTTGGTGAGGTTGTTGGAATCATTCTCGATGTCACTGATATAGCCGATGAGGATGCCGGGCAGGAATTTGTCGCTGATGTCGCTCGTGACGATCTTATCTCCCACGGACGCCTTGCTGCGGGGATCCGTCAGCTTGGAGAACCGGATCTTGCCGTTCTTGTAATGCTCGAGCGAGCCCTGTACGATGAGATTCTCGGAGGTCGTGAGGACAGAGCCGGAAACGGCGGCATTGTCCGCGATGATGGAGATGACTCTGGCCCAGTTCGTGCCGACGGCGGATATGCGGCCCACCAGACCGGAATCCGCGATGACGTTCATATCAACGGCGATGCCGTCATCACTGCCTTTGTCGATGAGAAAGGTGTGATACCAGTTGCCCGCATCCTTGGCGATGACCCTGGCACCGGTCTTTTCGAAACTCTGGTACTGCTCATCCAGCTGATAAAGCTTGCGCAGACCGGAAAGCTCATATTCATCCTGCTGCAGATAGATATTCTCGGTCTGCAGCGCGTCGATCTTGCGCCGCAGCTCCTCGTTCTCCGCCTGCAGCGTGCGGATATTGCCGATCATGACGGATTTGTCGGAGAGCCAGCGGTTCGTATTGGCAAGCCCGCGCTCCAGAGGCATCAGCGCGGTTTCCAGAGCCGTGAAACTGATATGATCCATGACATCCGTCGCCGAAGTGACAAGGATGAGCGCTACGCTTAAGACGGACAGGATGAACAGGAGATACTTCCCCGGGATGGAAAAGGAGATCCAGGGAGCTCCTTCTTTCCGGCGGAACAGATTCATTTTCCGCCACCGTCGATATCATAGGCAAGCGACCGGTAGGCGCTCTCGCGGATGATCTTGGCCAGGCCCATGGATACGGACACCACGGGGATATCCGACAGGTTCACATTGAGGCTCAGGCCGTTGGAAAGATGCTGGGCGAGATGCATGGTCTGAGACGCACCTCCCGTCAGGTAAATGCCCTTCTTGTAGATGTCGGCAGCCAGTTCGGGCGGTGTGCGCTCGAGCGTCGCCTTGACGGTATCGAGGATCTGGTCGAAATCGTCGATCATGCACATATCGATCAGATTGGTCGGGATCTTGCGCTCGACCGGCAGTCCCGTCACGATATCGCGGCCGTAGACGACAGCCTGCTCGCCGTGCTCTTCCAGATCCTTTAAGGAGATCCGGATATTCTCCGCCGTCTTCTCTCCGATGATGAGGGAAAGCTCCCTTCGGATGATGTTGCGTACCGAATCATCGAATTTCCGTCCGGCCGTCTTCATCAGCTTACTGATGACGATGCCGCCGAGGGACAGAACGGAGATCTCGGTCGTCTCGAAACCGATGTCCACGATCAGGACGCCCTGGGAATTGAGCACGTCGATATCCATGCCGAGTGCGTCGGCAACCGCCTTCTCCACCAGCATGATATCGCGGGCACGCACATTGGAATCGCGGATCAGATCGCGGAAAGCCTTGCGCTCAACCTCCGTCACATCATGCGGGATCGCCACATACACGTCGATGGGCCTCGCCTGGCCGCGCATCTGTGCGTTCACAAACAGCCGCACGAGCGTCTCCATATGGTTGATATCCGCGATGACGCCGTTGGACAACGGATAGGAGATCTTGATGTTGTTCGGCGCCTTCTCATACATGTCGTAGGCGGAATTGCCGTAGGCAAAGACATGTGTCTTGTCCTTGACCGCGATCATGTTCTTCTCCACGATCACGCCGTCCGCGTTCAGATCGTAGATCTTGATATTGCTCGTCCCGAGATCGATCCCGAATGTATTGGCGCTCATCCCGTCCCCTTTCTTACGGTTCTATGAGATCATGTTGTCTGAAACTGAAATAATCCTTATCCCCGATGACCAGGTGATCCGCGAGTGTGATGCCGATCATCTGCCCCGCTGCGGCTGCCTGTTCTGTCAGTTTCCGGTCCGCACGACCCGGCATCGGATCGCCGCCGGGATGATTGTGCAGCAGGATCACATTGACAGCCCCGTTCTTCAGCGCCTCGAGAAAAATCTCCCGCGGCGTGACCAGGGAACGGTTCACGGTTCCGATGCTCAGCACACTTTCCGCGAGAAGCCGCATTCTGGAATTCAGGGACAGCAGCAGGACGATCTCTCTGTCCTCATGCCGCATCCGTTCCATGTAATGCTTCGCCACACGCCCCGGATCCGTAAATGCCAGAAGCGGTCCGGTGCGCTCTCCGGCGATCCGTTTGGACAGCTCCGCGATGCATTTGAGCTTCACTGCCTTGACTCTGCCGATCCCCGGGATCTGCTGCAGTTCCGCGAGCGACAGCCGGTACAGATTGGACAGGCCTCCGTGATCCTTTTCCCGGTTCAGGATCCTGCGGCCGATCTCCATCGGCGTGAGCCCGCCGGAACCGGTACGGATGATGATGGCGAGCAGTTCCGCGTCTGTCAGAGCTTCCGCTCCCGCACGCTCGAACTTGTCGTACGGCAGTTCCTCCGTGAGGATCTCGCCGTCCCGCAGCATCCCGGCAATGGAATGCCGCTCCGCCTCCGCATAAAGCTCTCTTTTTCCCGATCGTTCCATCCGCTGTTCTCCTTTCCGCGCTCCGGGCAGTCGTCAAACATACGGACGGTAATAAATGATTATATCACAGATTTCCTTCCGGTAAAAGGTCCAGACCTTTTTCTCTGATCCTCTGTACGCTCTTGAGGATCCCCAGACGCACATGCGGCCAGGTGAGTCCTCCCTGGAAATAGACATTGTAGGGCTCCTTCATGGGGCCGTCGGCGGAGAGTTCGATGGAAGAACCCGAGACAAAGGCTCCGGCCGCCATGATGACGGGAGCGTCATATCCCGGCATATCCCAGGGCTCCGGCGATACATGCGCATCCACGGGCGCCGCGGACTGGATCCCCTCACAGAAAGCAATGAGCCGTTCAGGAGATCCCAGCGTGACTGCCTGGATGATGTCGTGACGTTCCTCCGCGGCAGCGGGATAACAGGGATAACCGAGCCTTTCATAGATCGATGCGGCGAAGATCGCGCCCTTCAGGGCCGATGCGGTCACGGTCGGCGCAAGAAACAGCCCCTGGTAGAACGCCGGCAGGATCCCGAGGGAGGCGCCGACCTCCTTGCCGAGTCCCGGAGAAGTCAGTCTCCGCGCGGCATTCTCGATACAGTTCTTTCTGCCGGCCAGATAACCGCCGATGGGCGCCAGACCGCCGCCGGGATTCTTGATGAGCGATCCGACCACGAGATCCGCCCCGGCCTGCGATGGCTCCGTCGTTTCCACGAATTCACCGTAGCAGTTGTCCACCATGCAGATCACGTCCGGCCGGATCCCCTTGATAAAAGCGATCAGTTCCCCGATCCGCGCAACCGACAGGGTCGGCCTGGTCTG
>JAFXTJ010000010.1 GCA_017535945.1 Lachnospiraceae bacterium | reverse complement strand
TCTGATCACAGCGAAGGATCCCGTAAACACATAGCGATCGCAGGATGCGGAGCCGCCGGTCTGATGGCGGCTTTTTCTGCGGCTTCTTTTCCGTCCGGCGATGCCGCGCCGATTGTCACGGTCTATGAGAAGAATGAGAAGGCCGGGAAGAAGATCTACATCACCGGCAAGGGCCGGTGCAACTTCACCAATATGCGGCCGCCGCAGGAATTCCTGCAGGGAGTCGTGACCAATCCCCGTTTTCTTTACAGCGCGGTCTATGCATTTCCTCCGGAGGACACCTTTGCCTTTTTTGAGGAGAGCGGATGCCCGTCCAAAGTGGAACGGGGGCAGCGCGCTTTTCCCCGCTCCGATCATGCTTCGGATGTCATCCGTGCGCTCACGGGCAGATGCGAAGAGGCCGGCGTGCGCTTCCGCTTCCGGGCGGGTGTGCAGCGGATCCTGACGGAACAGGGGCGTGTGACGGGACTGCTCCTTACAAGCGGCGAGCGGGTTCCCGCAGATGCCGTCATCCTGACGACCGGCGGGAGATCCTATCCGGCCACGGGCTCCACGGGCGACGGATACCGGATGGCGGAGGAACTCGGGCATCGCCTGATCCCCTGTGAACCGTCTCTCGTGCCCTTTGTGATCCGGGAGGAATTCTGCGGCAGGCTGCAGGGGCTCTCCCTGAAGAATGTGCGGCTGTCCATGCGCGTCCCGGAACGGAAGAAGCCGCTCTTTGAGGAGCAGGGGGAGATGCTCTTTACGCATTTCGGGATCAGCGGACCTCTTGTATTATCCGCGAGCGCGCATTATCATAGGGAGATGGGTGAGGTGAACCTCTCTTTGGACTTAAAGCCTGCGCTGACCGCGGAGCAGCTGGATGCAAGACTCATAAGGGAATTTGAGGAAAACCGCGGGAAGGCGTTTAAGAATGCCGTTGACGCGCTGTTCCCGGCGAAGCTGGTGCCGGTGATGACGGAACTCTCGGGGATCCCGCCGATGACCAGGGCCTGTGATATCGGCAGGGAACAGAGGCAGGCGTTCGCGGCTCTCATCAAGGCTGTCCCGATGACGGTCACCGGGACACGGGGATATGAGGAGGCCGTGGTGACGCGGGGCGGCGCGGATGTGCGGGAGATCGACCCCCATACGATGGAGTCGCGGATCATCAGGGGACTTTATCTTGCCGGCGAGATCCTGGATACGGACGCCCTGACCGGCGGATATAATCTGCAGATCGCCTGGTCCACCGGGCGGCTTGCGGGAGTGAGCGCAGCGGAAGCGCTGCAGGAAGACGATACGGAACAGATCTGAAAAGGAGGACAGGATGGCAGCGATCGCGATCGACGGGCCCGCCGGAGCGGGCAAGAGCACTGTGGCAAAACGCGTGTCGAAGACACTGGGGTTCATCTATGTGGACACCGGTGCCATGTACCGGGCAATGGCTCTCTACATGCTGCGGGAGCGGGTGGATATCACGGATGAGGAGGCGGTCGCCGCGGCGTCCCTCAGAGCCGATATCTCCATCCGTCATGAGGCGGGCGAGCAGATCGTCGTGCTGAACGGCGAGAATGTGAACGGGCTCATCCGCACGGAGGAGGTGGGCAACACGGCATCCGCCGTGAGCACCGTCGGCAGGGTCAGGGAACGGCTCGTGGCGCTTCAGCAGGAGCTCGCGAGGACCACGGATGTGGTGATGGACGGCCGGGATATCGGCACCGTCGTGCTTCCGCAGGCCGAGTGCAAGATCTATCTTACGGCCAGCTCCGCCGTCCGGGCGCACAGACGGTTCCTGGAACTGCAGGCCAAGGGGGAGACACCGGACGAGGATCAGATCAGACGGGACATCGAGGAACGGGATGAACGGGATAAGAACCGCGAGATCTCGCCTCTGAAACAGGCGGATGATGCGGTGCTGCTGGACACTTCGGATCTGAACATCGACGAAGCGGTGGAACGGATCCTCGCGATCTACGCGGAGAAGACGGGCCGGCGCGCATGAGAGAAGTCATCCTCGCAAAGCATGCGGGCTTCTGCTTCGGCGTCCGCAGGGCGGTCGAACTGCTGGAGAAGGAACTGCAGCAGGAGGACCGTCAGGGGAGTCTCCATACGTGGGGACCGATCATCCACAATGATACCGTGGTGGGGGAATTTGCCGCCAGAGGGGTATCGGTCATCGGCGAAGTATCGGGGCTCGGCGAGGGAGACCGTGTGGTCGTCCGTGCGCACGGGATCCCGAAGGACGTGGGAGAGGCCATTGCCGCAAGCGGTGCCGTGGTCATCGACGCCACCTGTCCGTTCGTGAAGCGGATCCATGAGATCGTGGCGCGGGAGAGTGCGGAAGGGCGCACCATACTCGTGGTGGGCGATCCGAAGCATCCGGAGGTGCAGGGGATCGTCAGCTGGGCGGATCCGGAGCGGGGCGGAGTGATCGTGCTCGAGACGCCGGAAGATGCACGCAGACTGGACCTCCCGGCGGGGTGCCCCGTGACAGTGGTCGCGCAGACTACATTTCGCGTGAATAAATTTCAAGAAATTGTTGAAATTGTCCGTGGGAAAGAGTATGATGTTAACGTTGCGGATACGGTATGTAACGCGACGGGTGAGCGTCAGCGGGAGGCGGAAAGCCTTGCTGCGGGCGTTGATGCGATGATCGTCGTGGGGGATGCGGCCAGTTCCAATACGCGTAAGCTCTACGAGATCTGCAGCGCGGCATGTCCGCACACCTACTATGTCCATACTCCTGCGGATCTGCCGGATGCGTTTCCGGAAGGGGTCAGCAGGGTGGGAATAACAGCGGGGGCATCCACTCCGCAAAAGATCATCGAGGAGGTTGTAAAGTATGTCAGATCAGGACAAGAGTTTCATTGAACTGGTGGACGAGTCGTTTAAGACGATCCACACGGGTGAGATCGTCAAGGGCACGGTCATCGGTGTCAAGCCGGAGGAGATCATCCTCAATATCGGGTATAAATCCGATGGTATCCTGACACGCAATGAGTACAGCAATGACAATTCGCTGGATCTCACGACCGTGGTCAAGGTCGGCGACGAGATGGATGTTAAGGTATTAAAGGCCGGAGATTCCGACGGCATGGTCATCCTTTCGTACAAGAGGCTGGCTCTCGACCGCGGCAACAAGCGCATCGAGGATGCCTTCAACAACAAAGAGGTCCTGACTGCCACGGTGGCACAGGTTCTGGACGGCGGCCTCGTCGTTGTCGTCGAGGAAGTGCGGATCTTCATCCCCGCGAGCCTCGTATCCGATGCCTATGAGAAGGATCTGACCAAGTATGCCGGTCAGGAGATCCAGTTCGTCGTCACGGAGTACAATCCACGCAGACGCCGTTATATCGGCAACCGCAAGATGCTCATCCTGGCGGAGAAGCAGGAGAAGGCCAAGGCCCTCTTCGAGACCATCCAGATCGGTGATGTGGTCGAGGGTGTCGTGAAGAACGTGACGGATTTCGGCGCGTTCATCGATCTCGGCGGAGCGGACGGACTGCTTCATATCTCCGAGATGAGCTGGGGCCGCGTGGAGAATCCCAAGAAGGTCTTCAAGGTCGGCGATACCGTTAAGGTCCTCATCAAGAATATCGACGGTTCCAAGATCGCGCTGTCCCGCAAGTTTGAGGACGAGAATCCCTGGAAGGATGCTTCCTCCAAGTATGCGATCGGCAATGTGGTCACCGGACGCGTGGCGCGTATGGCCGATTTCGGCGCGTTTGTCGAGCTTGAGCCCGGCATTGACGCTCTGCTGCATGTCTCCCAGATCGCCAAGGAGCACATCGACAAGCCTTCCGATGTCCTGCAGACCGGCCAGGAAGTCACGGCCAAGATCGTGGACTTCAATGAGGCGGACCGCAAGATCAGCCTGAGCATCAAGGAGCTGCAGGCGGACAATGCGGCTGATGATGAGGCCGAGACCGTTGACATCGACCAGGTCATCGCCGAAGAGGGCACCGAGGCACCCGCTGAGGAAGCCGGGGAGGCACCCGCCGAGGAATAAGACGCGGGAGACTTCTTTACAGGAACTGACAAAGAGCATCCGTGATACGGATGCTCTTTATTTTTGCGCTATCCGTTGCGGTACGGTGTGAAATGGAGTAAAATAGAATGTCGTGAGCATCCACACACTGACAGGAGGACAGAAATATGCCCACTGAACCGCTGCAAAAGGATCCCGCATACGAGAAATTCAAGAAGCAGATCTTTGAACTGACGAAGATCGACTTAAGCTCCTACAAGGAAGCGCAGATGAAGCGCCGGATCAACGATATGATCCGCAAGAACAGCTTCAACGGATATGACGCGTTCGTGCAGGGGATCAAGTCGGATAAGAAGCTCTTCAATGATTTTGTCGAGCACCTGACGATCAATGTCTCGGAGTTCTACCGCAATGTGGATCAGTGGAAGCTCATGGATGAGCAGATCATCCCGTCGCTGATCGAACGCTTCGGCAAACGTCTGAAGATCTGGAGCGCGGCCTGTTCCACCGGGGACGAGCCCTATACGATCGTCATGCTCCTGTCCAAGCATGTACCGATGGACATGATCCGGATCACGGCGACGGATCTCGATGCCGAAGCACTGCGCAAGGCCAAGGCCGGGATGTATGATGCCAAGAGCGTGAACGGTGTTCCCGCGGAGTTCAAGAATAAGTACTTTGTCAAAGACGGCGACAAGTATATCATCTCCGATGAGATCAAGAGACGGGTGGACTTCCGCCAGGCCAATCTGCTCAGGGATCCCTATCCGCAGGATGTGCATCTGATCGTCTGCCGCAACGTGCTGATCTATTTCACCGAGGAGGCTAAGGACGATATCTTCCGCAAGTATTTTGCTTCGCTCATGCCGCAGGGATATCTCTTCATCGGCAGCACGGAGCAGATCGTTCAGTACAGGGATATCGGATTTACGCGGAAGGGGTCGTTTTTCTACGAGAAGCCCGCGAAGGTCTGACATTCCCGGAAGCGAGACAGGACAGGACATGGACGAGATAATCGTTCATGTCCTTTTCATTTTCCGGGTGATATTCGATATACTCGGGTGCGGAATCATATGCGGACCGGAAGCGCGGGAGAACGCAGGAAAACGGCGGTGTGCCGGCCGCGGCCGGGAGTGTGGGCAGGGGCAGAAAAGTCCCGCGCTTTTTTGTGTAGCAGTTCGCCTTCGTGGCCCGTACGCGGTGCGTTTTGTCGACGAACGAAGAGACACTCTTATGGACCGCCATATCCTCCGCAGGCAGATAGTAATAATTCTCCGGATCGGGATGGAAGTATCTCAGTTCGCCCTCCGTCACCGGCACGCGCAGGCGGCCGGCATCTCCCTCAATCCTTAGGAAGAATCCGTCCCGGTGCACACACAGCGGTGCGGGCAGGGACAGTCCGGACAGCGACAGATCGAGGAACAGCTCCCGCCCGGGCTGTCCGTCGAGCGAGCGGTAAGGGTGCTCCGAAATACCGCATAGACGGGCCTGCCGGAAACCTCCGTCGAGATAATCGAGACAGGGCGGCAGGACGGACAGCTTTACCAGCGCGATCACATCCGACTCATTATGGTGCAGGAGCCGGTCAAGCGCGGCGGATGACGGGCGGGAGACATATTCCAGATAGACGGGGATCAGTTCGCCGCCGGAGGTATCGTCTCCGCGGCTGACCGCCAGAAGACGTTCCACGCTGCGCAGTCTGCCGTCCGGCAGACCGAGCGCTGCGGTCCGGTCTTTGACGAAACGGTAGAGGTCCAGGCTCTGCAGAGAGGAATAGGCGCGCAGCAGATCCGCACAGTGTTCCTCCGCGGCCAGCCCCAGTGCTTCGATGCGTTCACGGAGAAACCGCAGATCAAAGCGTTCCCCGTTGTAATGGACCAGTGTGTCGGCCTCCGCGGCCGTTTCCAGAAAAGCGAGGATCACCTGCCGTTCCTCCCCGGGCGTCTCCGCGAAGAAGAGGAGCAGTTCGTATCCGTCCGGGGCTTCGGTATCGGGGAGCGCTCTCGCACAGCCGATCAGGTAGATCCGGGACCGTGACGCGATCAGCCCCGTTGTCTCGATATCAAAGAAAAGGGGGCGTTCGATGCGGGACGTGCCTCTCTCCGCGAAGCCGAAAGCCGGTCCGCTGAATTGTTTCCTGACCGTGATCATGATCTCATTTTAGTATAGATCCGCTGTTTCGCCAACGGAAAAAATGGTGGAAATTTCCATACGGGCACGCTATAATGTTATGCGTTGGTTTTTGCGCGAAAAACGGTTCAGGAGAGGTAGGAAATGGCAAATCGGACATTTTTCGGCGGGATCCATCCGCCGGAAGGGAAGGATCTTACAAAGGATAAACCCATCAAGACCATTCTGCCGGGCAGTGAACTGGTCTACCCGGTGTCCCAGCATATCGGTGCGCCCGCGAAGCCTGTTGTACAGCCGGGCGACCGTGTACTTGTCGGTACGAAGATCGCCGAGGCGGGAGGCTTTGTCTCCGCACCCGTCTATGCGACGGTCTCGGGCACCGTGAAGGCGATCGAGAAACGCCGTGTCGTCACGGGAGCCATGGTGGATTCCGTGATCGTGGAGAATGACGGGCAGTATGAAGAGATCGAATGGCCCGTGATGAAGCCGGTGGAGGAGATGACGACGCAGGAGAAGATCGACCTCATCCGCGAAGCCGGCGTGGTCGGCATGGGCGGTGCCGGTTTCCCGACCGCCGTCAAGCTCTCTCCCAAAGAACCGGATAAGATCGACTATGTCATCGCCAACTGTTCCGAATGCGAGCCGTATCTGACCTCCGATTACCGGCGCATGCTCGAGGAACCGGAGCTGCTGATCGACGGCCTGCGCATCGCGGTGAGCCTGTTCCCCAATGCAAGGGGGATCCTCGCCGTGGAGGACAACAAACACGACGCGGCGGTGCTGTTAAGAGAAAAACTCGGCAACGATCCCGCGATCTCCGTGATGGAGGTCCAGACGAAGTATCCCGAAGGCGCGGAGCGCATGCTCATCTATGCCTGCACGGGACGCAAGATCAATTCCTCCATGCTGCCCGCGGACGCCGGCTGCGTCGTGGACAATGTGGACACACTCTGTGCGGTCGCCAGGGCGGTCCGGGAGGGACGTCCTCTCATGGAACGCATCGTCACGATCACCGGCGATGCGATCACGGATCCCCGGAATTATAAGGTGCGGATCGGCATGAACTACCGGGATCTGATCGAGGATGCCGGCGGTTTTGTGACGGAGCCCGCCAAGATCATCTCCGGCGGACCCATGATGGGATTTGCCATCTTTGATCTGAATGTGCCGACCACCAAGACGGCTTCGGCGATCACCTGCCTGACAAAGGATGAAGTGGCCCGTCTGGAACCGAGTGCATGCATCAACTGCGGCAGATGTGTGGAAGCCTGTCCCGAACTGCTGATCCCCAGGAATCTCGCGGATGCCGTGGAACACGGACAGGAGGAGCGCTTCCTCGCGGAATACGGGATGGAGTGCTGCGAGTGCGGCTGCTGCAGCTACATCTGTCCGGCCAGGAGACAGCTGACGCAGCTCATCAAGGGGATGCGCAGGATCCAGCTTGCGAAGAGGAGGAAATAAGGGATCATGAGTGATACAAATACCGGTCTGCGCAGGGTTTCATCCAATCCGCATGTCCGAAGCGGGGTGACAACCTCGAATATCATGTTCTGGGTCGCCGTGTCTCTGCTGCCGGCGGCCGGCTACGGCATATACCGTTTCGGGGTCGGCGCGCTCATCGTACTCGCGCTGTCCGTACTTTCCACGGTATTGTCCGAGTTGATCTATGAAAAGGCCATGAAGAAACCGGTGACCGTCGGCGATCTTTCCGCCGTGGTCACGGGCTTGCTCCTGGGAATGAACCTGCCTTCCACGGCACCCTGGTATGTGCCGGTGCTGGGCGGTATCTTTGCCATCGTGGTGGTGAAGATGCTCTTCGGCGGCCTCGGTCAGAATTTCATGAATCCCGCACTGGCGGGCAGGTGCTTCCTGCTGATCTCCTTTCCGGCGGCGATGACCAGATTTCCGCTGGATGCGGTATCCACCGCGACACCGCTCGCGATGATCAAAAACGGCGAGAGCGTCAATGTCCTCAATATGGTCACCGGCAATATACCCGGTACCATCGGCGAGACGTCCATGATCGCGATCGTCATCGGCGCCTGCATCCTGATCCTGCTGGGGATCATCGATCTCAGGATCCCCGGTACCTATATCGTGTCCTTTGCCGTTTTTGTCGTGATCGTGCGGCTTCTGCGCGGCGAGGGGTTCGATCCCAGTTATCTTTCCGCACAGCTCGCGGGCGGCGGTCTGATGCTCGGTGCCTTTTTCATGGCAACGGATTATGTCACGAGCCCCATTACGGATAAAGGCAAGTATATCTACGGACTTTTCCTGGGTCTCATGACCGGGATCTTCCGCATGTTCGGCACGCCCGCAGAGGGCGTCTCCTATGCGATCCTGTTGGGGAATCTCCTGGTGCCGCTGATCGAGAAGTGCACATTGCCGCGGGCCTTCGGCATCCCGAAACCCGTTAAGGTGAAGAAGACGGGAAAGGAGGCGGATGAGGCATGAAAGATACCGTGAAGAACGCGCTCATCCTGTTCGTCATCACGCTCGTGGCGGGGGGACTGCTGGGAACCGTTTACGAGGTGACCAAGGAGCCCATCCGGCAGCAGGAGATGATCGCGGAGCAGAAGGCCAATGCGGAGGCGTATCCGGATGCCTCCTTTGAAGAATTTGAAGGGTTTGACAGGGAAAAAGCCGCCGGGCTCCTGGCGGAGAATGATGCCTTTGCCGGGGTCACGATCGACGATGTTAAGGTCGCCATGGTGAACGGGCGCAAGGACGGCTATGCCCTCCGGATCACCTCCATGGGATACGGCGATAAGATTACCTGGATCCTGGGCGTGACCGGTGACGGGATGGTCAACGGGATCTCGCTCATCTCCATCAATGAGACACCGGGTCTGGGGATGAACGCCGGCCGGGTGCTGGTACCGCAGTTTGATGATGTGAAGATCCCGCCTGCGCACTTTACCGTGACGAAGACGGCGGATACGCTGCCCGAGACCGTGGATGCGATCTCCGGCGCGACGATCACCACGCGGGCGATCACGAACGGGGTCAACGCGGGGCTGCTGTACTACGAACAGGTCCTTAAGGAGGTGTCATGATGAGCGGCGAAGGAAGAAAAGGCGCGCTGGGACTTCGGGCGGATTCCTCCGCAGAGCGCTTCTTCAACGGTCTGATCACGGAGAATCCGACATTTGTTCTGATGCTGGGCATGTGCCCTACGCTTGCGGTCACTACATCGGCGGTGAACGGCCTGACGATGGGGCTGGCGACCACGGCGGTGCTGGCGCTTTCCAATCTGATGATCTCGCTGTTGCGCAGGATCATCCCCGATACGGTGCGGATCCCGGCCTTTATCGTGGTCATCGCGTCTTTTGTGACGCTGGTGCAGCTGATCATCCAGGCGTATCTTCCGGCGCTCAATGAGGCGCTGGGCGTCTATATCCCGCTGATCGTGGTCAACTGCATCATCTTCGGCAGAGCCGAGGCATACGCTTCCAAGCACGGCGCAATCCCGTCCTTCTTTGACGGACTCGGGATGGGGCTCGGTTTTACCTGCGCGATCACGATCATGGGGCTCTTCCGGGAACTCATCGGCGCCGGGACAGCTTTTGAAATACAGCTCCTGGGAGACGGCACGATCGTCCCCGGACCGGTCGGGACCTTCCTCGGCATGTATCAGCCGGTCTCGATCTTTGTGATGCAGTCCGGAGCCTTTTTCGTACTGGCTTTCCTGATCGCGGCCATGAACCGGATCAAGAGAAAGCAGGCCGGGAAGGGCAGAGAAGTCCGAAACGGAGGTGAAGCATGAGCTCGACGATCGCGATCCTGTTTTCCATCATGGTGACCAGCGCGCTGGTGAACAATGTGGTGCTCAGCCGGTTCCTGGGCCTGTGCCCGTTTCTGGGGGTCTCCAGGAAGATCAGTTCGGCGGCCGGCATGGGAGGCGCCTGCATCTTCGTCATCACGGTGGCGTCCGCCGTCTGCGGACTCATCTATAAATTCATCCTCCTGCCGCTGGACCTGATCTATCTCCAGACGATCGTCTTTATCCTGGTGATCGCCATGCTGGTCCAGTTTGTGGAGATGTTCCTCAAGAAGTATGTTCGTTCGCTCTATCAGGTGCTGGGGGTCTATCTGCCGCTCATCACCACCAACTGCGCGGTGCTGGGCGTGGCGCTCTTAAATGTCCAGAATGAATACAGCATCCTCGAAGGCATCGTTTGCGGCTTTGCGACGGCGGTCGGTTTCACGATCTCGATCGTGATCCTCGCCGGGCTCAGAGAGAAGATGGAATTCAACGATATCCCGGAGTCCTTCCAGGGAATGCCCATGGTCCTGCTGACGGCCGGTCTCATGGCCATCGCGTTTGTGGGATTCTCCGGCCTGCGCGGGTGAGGAGGCAGCTATGGTAAGCGGAATTCTGTTATCGGTGGCGATCGTAGCGGGTGCGGGACTGCTCATCGGCCTGTTCCTGGGGATCGCCTCAAACAAACTCCATGTGGAGGTGGATGAGAAAGAAGTGGCGGTGCTGGAGGCACTGCCCGGAAATAACTGCGGCGGCTGCGGCTTTCCCGGCTGCTCGGGACTGGCGGCTGCCATCGCAAAAGGCGAGGCCCCTGTGGGGCAGTGCCCGGTGGGCGGCGAGGCGGTCGCGTCAGTGATCGCGGGGATCATGGGCGTCGAGGCCGGGAACAGCGAGCGCATGGTGGCGTTTGTCCACTGTGCCGGCACGACGGAACAGACCGAAGTGAAATATGAATACATCGGCGCGCCGGATTGCCGTGTCATCGATCAGGCGCCGGGGGCGGGGCCGAAGGCCTGTGAATACGGCTGCCTCGGAGGCGGCACCTGTGTGCAGGTCTGCCCGTTTGACGCGATCCATGTGGAAAACGGCGTGGCCGTGGTCGACAGGGAAGCCTGCAAAGCCTGCGGGAAATGCATCGCCGTCTGTCCCAGACATCTCATCGATCTCATCCCGTATCATGCGACACATGCCGTGGCATGCAGTTCAAAGGCCAGGGGGCCCGTTGTCATGAAGGCCTGCAAAGTCGGATGTGTCGGCTGCGGGATCTGTGCGAAAAACTGCCCGGCCGGTGCCGTCACCGTGGAGGATAATGTGGCCCGCATCGATCAGGAGAAATGTACCCACTGCGGCCTGTGCACGGAGAAATGTCCCAAGAACGGGATCCGCGTCATCGGATGAGCGGGGGCCGTGACTGATGAAGGAACTGGAGTATCCCTTTAACGGCAGGGAGATCATAGAGAATAAGAAAAGGCTGCGCCGCAGGCTGCTGGAGAGGGAAGGCGTCACCTATACCGATAAGAAGATCGCGGTGCTGGGCGGCTATACGACCGGAGATATCGTGCAGGTCCTGGAATTGTTCCTGCTGGATGCCGGGATCCGGCCGGTCTTTTATGAGTCCGCCTACAATCAGTATTATCAGGAGGCCATGTTCCCCAATCCCGCGCTGGAGGTATTCTCCCCCGATCTGATCTATATCTGCACCTCCAACCGCAATATCGACACTTATCCGTCACTTGACGATCCCGCGGATGACATCGATGCGCTGCTTACGGCACAGACGGAGAAATTCACCGCCATGTGGGATCATCTGGCGGAGGTCTATCACTGCCCGGTGATCCAGAATAATTTCGAGAAGCCGTACTGGCGTCTCATGGGCAACAGGGATGCTACGGATCCGCACGGAAGAGTCAGCTTCATCAACCGCCTGAATGCCGGATTTGCCGCTTATGCCGCGTCCCATGAGAATTTTTACCTGCTGGATCTGGATTATCTGTCCGGGGATTACGGGCTCAGGGAATGGTCCGATCCGTTCTACTGGCACATGTACAAATATGCCGTCGCGGTCCCGGCGATCCCGGTACTGTCTTATCAGACCGCACGGATCATCCGGTCGATCTACGGGAAGAATAAAAAGGGACTGGTCCTGGATCTTGACAATACACTCTGGGGCGGTGTGATCGGCGATGACGGTCCGGAGAATATCGTGCTCGGTCCGGAGGAACCGGAGGGGCAGATCTATTCGGAATTCCAGTCTTATCTGGCTCAGCTGAAGAAGCTGGGGATCCTGCTGAACATCGATTCCAAGAACGATGAGGCCAACGCGCTCGCCGGTCTGAAGCACCCGGACAGCGGCCTGTCCGAAGAGGATTTCATCTGTATCAGGGCCAACTGGGAACCGAAAGACCGGAATTTCCGCGAGATCGCCGATGAGCTGAACCTTCTGCCAGAAAGCCTGGTATTCGTGGATGACAACCCGGCGGAGCGCCACATCGTCCGCGAACAGATCCCCGGCGTCAGCGCACCGGATTTTGACCGTCCCTGTGACATGATCGGTGTCATCGACAGGAGCGGGTTTTTCGAGGTCACGACCCTCTCGGAGGATGACAGACGCCGTAACGACATGTACCGGGAGAACGCCGGCAGACAACGCCTGCGCGCCTCCTTTACCGATTACAGGGAATACCTGGTCAGCCTGCAGATGCGGGCGGAGATCACGCCGTTCGAGCCGCTCTACATGGCACGGATCGCTCAGCTCACCAATAAGAGCAACCAGTTCAATCTGACGACCAGGCGCTATACGCAGAGTGAGATCGAGGAGATCGCCGCGGATGACCGGTATATCACGCTGTGCGGCCGGCTTGCGGATCGTTTCGGGGATAACGGCGTGGTATCTCTCGCGATCGGACGGATCGAAGGGGATGTGTGCCATATCGAGCTCTGGCTCATGAGCTGCCGCGTCTTGAAACGGAATATGGAATATGCTATGATGGATGAGCTTGTGCACCGGCTCGGAGAGCGCGGTGTCGGCAGGATCCTGGGCTATTATCTGCCGACGGCGAAGAACGGAATGGTCAGGGACTTTTTCGCCGATATGGGGTATACGCTGATCGCATCGGAGGATTCCGGGAACACGACATGGGAACTGGATATCCGCGGCGGGTATACGGATAAGAACGATGTGATCCGGACGGAGGAGGCATAGGGTACATGACGAGGGAAGAGGTATACGAACGCCTGAACGGCGTGTTCGAACGTGTTTTTGACATCGATGGGATCCGTGTCAGTGACGCTACCACGGCGGCGGATGTGAAGGGCTGGGATTCCATGGAGCATATCAATCTCATCTTTGCGGTGGAGAATGAATTCGGATTGAAATTCAACATCGGCGAGGTGAACAAGTTTAAAAATGTCGGGGAGATGGTCGACATGATCCTGGAAAGGACATGATCCATGTCATTGACTTCCGTTGATTTTCTGATCTTCGCGGCGGCCAGCCTCGTATTATATTATCTGTTTCCGATCCGCTACCGCTTCGTGCCTCTGCTGGCAGCGGATCTTTTTTTTATTGTCAGGGCGGATTCCCTGCCGGCGGTGTCGGTCATGCTCTTCATGATCGTGCTGTCCTGGGGGGCGGCGCTGTATCTGAACGGGCATGAAGAACGGACGGGTGCGGATCGCGTTGTGACATTCGGCAGCGTGATCTGCCTTACGGGGATCCTCTTTGCGCTTAAGGAGAACCGCTTTTTCGTCTGGCTGCTGAACCTGCTGCCGGACCGCCTGACGGGCGGTGCGCCGTTGACGGCACCGGTCCTGTCGGGGGTTACGCCGCTCGGCATTTCCTATTTCGCACTGGTCCTGATCTCCTATGTGCTGGAGGTTTACTGGAAGACGGAGCGGGCGGAGAAAAATCCCCTGCGGTTTGCGGCATTTGCCGGTTTCTTCCCGCTGCTGACCTCGGGGCCCATCGTCAAATACAATGACAGTTACCGGGAGATCACGGAGGGTCACGCGATCTCCTACCGGAATATCACTGCCGGCGCACAGAGGGTCCTCTGGGGCTTTTTCAAAAAGCTGGTGATCAGTGAGCGGCTGGCGGTGATCGTCAATACGGTCTATGCGGAACCTGACGTATACCGCGGGACCTATGCGGTCCTGGCGGTCTTTCTGTTCACGCTGCAGCTGTACACGGACTTCTCCGGATGCATCGATATCTGCCTGGGCGTCTCCCGGATGATGGGGATCACGCTCCCGGAGAACTTCTCGCTGCCGTTTATGTCGCTGACGCTGGAGGAGTTCTGGAGACGATGGCATATCACGCTCGGTGCGTGGCTCAGACAGTACATCCTGTACCCGGTGCTGAAGACGGATCTGTGGAGACGGTTCGGGAAGTTCTCCCGGGACAGGCTCGGGAAGCGGACGGGTGCGGATTTCGCCAAAAAACTGCCGATGTATTGCGCGCTCATGATCTCCTGGTTCATGGTCGGCTTCTGGCACGGCGGGGAATGGAAATACATCTTCGGCGTGGGTCTGCTGCAGGGCGGGATCATCGTCGCCGGACAGATCCTGTCACCGGTCTTTGTCCGGTGTGCAGGGCTCCTCAGGATCAACCGGGACTGCGACAGCTATCGCCTGTTCTGCCGGATCCGCACGTTCGCGTTTTTCTCACTGGGGCTTTCCATGTTCCGGGCACAGGATCTGCACAGCGGATTTGTCCTGTGGAAAAGCTTTTTTACGTATAATCCCTGGGTCCTGTTTGACGGCTCCCTGTATGAACTGGGACTGTCCGTGACGGAGATCCATATCCTCATCCTGGCACTGGCGATCCTCGCCGCAGCCGGACTGCTGTGTGCGCACAGGGAGATGTCCCTCACGGACTGGCTTTCCGGACAGAATCCGCCGCTCCGGTGGATCCTGATCATCGGCCTGCTGTTTTTTGTGATCGTATACGGCTGCTACGGGCCGGGCTTTGATATGCAGTCATTTATCTATGCGAATTTCTGACGGGACGGAGACATTGGAGACAGAAGAGAAAAACAGGACGTCATCGACAAAGACCGGGATCGCGGTCCGCTGTCTGCTGTTTTTTGCGGTGCTGCTCATTGCCTTCCGCGGTCTCTACGGTGTGTTCGGCTACCGCGGGCAGGGAGGCGGCGGGGGCCTCAGGAATTTCTATGCCGCAAAGCGCGGATCGATCGACCTCATGGTGTTCGGCAGCAGCCATTCCCATTGCACGTTTGACAACAGCAGGCTGTGGAAGGATACGGGGATCGCTTCGTACACCCTGACGGCGGGCGCACAGTCTTTTGACAATACCTGGTATTACGTGCGGGAGGCGCTTAAGACACAGCATCCGCAGCTCGTCATGGTGGAGACCTTTAATGTCGCCCTGCCGGCCTATGATGAGGCACAGGGCAGATATGTGACGGAACTCGGCAATTTCTACCGCACGGATCTCGACCTGAAATGGTCGGCCGATTACGCGGAAGTGATCCGCTCGCAGAAGCAGGCTTACGGACTGGATGACGAATTCGCCGGAGCGCTCCTGTTCAAGCTGCCGATCCTGCATACGAGATACGAAAGCCTGGGAGAGGATAATTTCAGGAACAGGTATTGGTTCCGGAAGGGGTATCTGGGCAGTGATGAATGCGCGCCGCAGCTGCCGCCGGAGCCGACGGATGAACGGAGTGTTCCGCAGGGGATCGGTCCGGAAGCCCTCGTGAAGATCATGGATCTGTGCGGGGAAAAGGGCGTGAACCTGCTCCTGTACTGCGCGCCCTGCGCCGAGGGCGGCGGGCACAACATGGCGGTGCAGAATTACGTGGCGGATCTGTGTGCCGAAAGGAATGTGCCGTATCTGAATTTCAACACCTTTTACGGGGAGACCGGCATCGATTTTGCCACGGATTTCCGGGATTCCGGGCATCTGAACAACAACGGCTCCGCGAAGCTGATGACCTGGCTGGAGCGGTGGCTGACGGAGCACTACACCTTCCCCGATCACAGAGGGGATCCGGCCTACGCGGAGTGGGATCTGGATGCGCGGTATCTGGAGGACCGTGCGGATTTCCTGCGGCTGGCCCGTGCCGGAGACATCAACGAATATCTGGAGATCCTCGCGGGATCGGCAGACAGATACGTGACCGTCATCACGCTCGACGGAGACTATAATGCACAGGGGGAGGATGCGTATGCGCCATCCCTTGCAGCATTGGGGATCAGCCGTCAGGCTTATCTCGAAGGCGGGTGCTTTGTCCTGGAGAACGGCGCTCTGAGCTATGCCTCCGGCGCGGGAGAGGGCAGCTATGTGTCCCGATGCGGGAGGCGTCCCGTTACGGCGGAGCGGAGACCGGACGAAGACGGGGCCTGCACGGACCGGGTACGGGTCGGCACGACGGACTGCACGACGGATACCAACGGAGCCAATATCCTCGTGTATGACGCGGTACTGGATGTGATCGTCGATGCGGCGTATATTGATGTATATGAATCACTGCTCCCGCAGCGGGGGATCGATGTGGATGAGATCTCCGGCTGAGGGCCGGTTTTGACGGGAAGGAGTACTCCATGGCAGATGAGAGAGAATTCCGCAAGGCGCTGGAGGGCAAGGACCTGCCGGTCCTGGTCCTCGACAACCGCTGGCACAGGCTGTTCACACAGCGGCAGAAGACGCCGGAGATCGCCGCGCTCGCGGACGAGATCACGGAGCTGATGAGCCGCCAGGCCAGGCTCAGGGACGATGAGCGCAAGGTAAAGGCGCTGAAGAAGAAGCTCATGGGGGAAATCATGGAACTCCGTGACCGCGTCATGCGGGAGGGGGAGCGCTCCCGGGCGGCGAAGGATCTCGACGATCACACCAGGCTCATCAATGAGTGCAATGAGCGGCTGGAAGAATATCAGGATGAACAGATCGGCCTGCCGAGAGAGATCTATCATAAGAATCTCAAACTGATGATACTCTCCATGGAGATCTGCTATGAGAAGCTGCATGACAACAGCGAGCGGATCGAGGAGATCGACGAGTGGATCACGGGGATCCGTGCGCAGCTCAAGAAGCAGGTCATCGAGAAACAGGAGAAGGAGGTCGAGAATTTCAATCTCTATTCCTACATGCACAACATCTTCGGCGCGGAGGTGATGGAGATCTTTGATATCAACTATGATCCGGAGAAGCAGCATCCGATCCGGACAATGGATATCAACTCCCGGGCCGGCATGATGAACCAGGAGATCCTGAGAGAAATGGGAAAGAAGTGACGGGTATGGAATATATCGTCAGCAAAAAGGAAATGCAGCAGGCAGACCGCAGCACACAGGAGGTCTACGGCATCGGATGGGAAGTCCTGATGGAGCGGGCGGCGCTGTGCGTGACGGAGACCCTGAAGAACGAATACGCGGCTGCCGGAGGAAAAGGACTTCCGCGTGTGCTTGTTTTCGTCGGAGGCGGCGGGAACGGAGGGGACGGCATCGCTGCCGCAAGGATCCTCCATACGATGGGTGCGGCGGTGCTGCTCGTGACCGTCGGAGATGTGTCCTCCTACGGGGAAAAAGCCGTGAAGCAGCTGGATATCGCCATGAAGTACGATGTGCCGTTCATCCGGATGCAGGAACCGGCGGACGCGGAAGCGGTCCGCATGGTGACCGGCGCGCGTTTTGACTACATCGTGGACGCGCTTTTCGGTGTGGGGCTCTCGCGCCCTCTTTCCGGTGTGTATTCCGCGGCGGTCGCGCTGATGATGCAGCTGCGGGAGAACGGAGCGCATGCGCCGCGGATCCTGAGCATCGATCTGCCGTCCGGTCTCGATACGGATACCGGCGAGATCCTGGGAATGGCGGTCCGCGCCGATCTGACCCTCACGATGGGTTTCAGAAAACGGGGCATCACGCTTTACCCGGGGGCCTCCTGTGCGGGAGAGATCCGTGTGGCGGATGTCGGTATCACGGAGGAAAGCTTTCTGGGAGAACTGCCGGTCCTGGCTGCTTTTGATGAAGATCCGCGGCAGCTTCTGCCGGCCAGGGATCCGGCCGGTCATAAGGGGAGTTTCGGAAAGCTCCTGATCGCTGCGGGGAACGGACACACCGGGGGCGCGGCGATCCTGTGCGCCCGGGCGGCCTTTGCCGCGGGAGCGGGCATGGTACGTGTCTTTACGGAAAAGAAAAACCGTACGGCGATCCTGTCCGCGGTGCCGGAAGCCATTGTCGACTGCTGGGATGAGGAGATGCCGGAGGACCGCATCGGCGAACTGCTGCGGGAGGGCCTGAAGTGGGCCACTGCCTGTGTGGCGGGACCGGGTCTCGGCACGGACAGGCACGCGGTGAGGATCCTGACGGAGATCCTGTCGGACGGCAGGCTGCCGCTGGTCCTGGATGCCGATGCCTGCAACATGATCGCCCTGGACCCGCAGCTTAAGGAACTGGCGGTCGGTTACCGCGGCGAGGCCTGCTGGCCGGTGCTCACACCGCATATCGCGGAGTTTGCGAGGCTCGCCGGGATCGGCGCTTCGGAGGCCGCCCGGCATACGGAAGAGAAAACGCAGGATCTGGCACAGGAGCTGTTCTGCACGGTGCTCTGCAAAGGCGCCCGGTCGTACACGGCGCAGGCCGGTATGCGGACCGTGATCCTGAATCTCACAGGCAACGCCGGAATGGGGACAGCCGGGAGCGGGGATGTGCTCGCGGGGATCATCGGGGCTTTTGCCGCGGCCGGCATGGAAGCCATGGATGCGGCCGCAGCCGGCAGTTATATCCACGGACTGGCCGGAGACGGGGCGGCGGCGAAGAAGGGACAGTACGCCATGACCGCTTCGGATCTGATCGACGGGTTGGGGGAGATCCTCAGATGAAGAAATATCTGGAACGTACCGCCAGAGCAGCGGTGTATATCCATATGGACAGGCTGCTGGCCAACCTGCATGCCATGCAGCAGATCCTGCCCGGCAGGACAAAACTGCTGGCCGTCCTGAAGGCCAACGGTTACGGACACGGCGCCTCCGCGATCGCGCACGCTCTGGAACGGGAGGAAGGCGTGTGGGGGTATGCGCTGGCTACAGCGGAAGAGGCGATCGCGCTGCGTGATGCCGGTATCCGCAAACCGCTGATGATCCTGGGCTACACCTGGGAATATGCCTATGAAGCCCTCATCGACCGCGAGATCCGGATGACGGTCTTCCGCGGAGACACGCTGGAGCAGCTGCAGGCCGCGTCGGAACGGGTGGGGAAGAATGCGCTGGTCCACGTCGCCGTCGATACCGGTATGAGCCGGATCGGCGTCCGTCCCGACGGGAACGGAGCGGAATTTGTGCGGAAGGCCTGGCAGGCCAAGGGGATCGAACTGGAAGGGATCTTCACGCATTTTGCACGGGCGGACGAGAAGGATCTCACCTCCGCTCAGGAACAGGTCAGGACCTTTGAAGGATTCGTGGAACGGCTGTCCGGCGAGGGGATCGATATCCCTATGGTGCATTGCGACAACAGCGCCGGTATGATCGCCCTGCACCACAAGTCCAAGGATCTGGCCAGGGCGGGCATCACGATGTACGGTCTCGCGCCCTCGGAGGAAACGGATCTGAGCAGTCTCCCGCTGCAGCCCGTGCTGGAACTGAAGAGCCATGTCGTATGCGTAAAAGAGATCCCCGCCGGCACACCCGTGAGCTACGGCGGCACCTGGGTCGCGGCGGCTCCGACGCGGATCGCCACGATCCCCGTCGGCTATGCGGACGGTTATCCCCGGAGTCTTTCCAACAGGGGAGAAGTCCTGATCCGCGGCAGACGCGCGCCGATCTTGGGACGCATCTGCATGGATCAGATGATGGTCGATATCACGGACATTCCGGAGGCTTCGGAGGATGATCCGGTCACGCTGATCGGAAGGGACGGCCGGGAGGAGATCACGGCCCAGGAACTCGGGGATCTGAGCGGGCGTTTCAATTATGAACTGGTCTGCGATATCAGTGAACGCGTGCCACGGATCGTGCTGAACAGCTGACGCCATGATCAATCTGGTTGTGACCGCGATCGTCACGGTATGTGTCGCACTGCTCAAGGGGACGGTATCCGTCATCCTGTTTCTGCTGAAGTTCATCTGGCGGATCTGCCGCCTGCTGCTCTCGCTCCTGCCCGTGTCGGGGATCGCACTGGCCGCTGTCTGTGTGTATCTGGTCGCGTTTTCCTTTACCGGGACGGATCTGCTCCCGCCGCAGTTCCCGTATCATCCCGCGGGAGAACCTTTCCTGCATTCCTTTGGCGCGCTGATCCTGTTCATCGGGGATCTTTACCGCTCGCTTCCCGGGATCCTGGGGATCGTGATCATTCTGGCTGCCGTGATCCTCGGCATTCCCGTACTGATCGCACTGCTTCTGGCACACGGCGTGATCGCGCTCCTGCCGGTGATCCCTGTCGTGTTCGCGGCGGAGATCGTCGTATCGCTGCTTTACGGGATCATCTCCCGCAAGACACCCTTTACCCAGATCAGGGACCGATATTATTTCCTGTTCCCCGCGCGGGCCGACCGCCATTATGAGCGGACCTACCATGACTGGCTGCGCCGGCATGCGGATGAATTCGAGAATGACACCTACGGCAGGGGGTACCGCGGAGAAGAGGAAGAGGAGGACGACGACGGGGAGGTCTATGAAGAGCGTCCCCGCAGGAAGAGGGAGGAACGGCGCGCACGCAGACAGCGCTGGCTGGAAGCCTATTATGACGATGAGCCGGAGGACGGGGAGGATGACGGCTTCGACGACGGGGAAGCGTATGAGGAACCTGCCTCGTCCGGCGGACGGGACAGAACGCGGGACGGACACCGCTCCGACGACGCGTATGAAAGAACACGGGAGAGCCGGGAAGACCGCCGCCGGAGCTTTCAATGGTACGAGGCGGAGGATGAGGACGGCAGGGAACGCAGAAGGAGCAGGACACAGGGCAGAGACAGGGAGCGGGAAAGAGAGCGGGAAAGAAGATCGGCGGAGGAACGGGATCCCGCGCAGAGTTCCTTTGATTTCTTCGCCGGGTGCAAAGATCTCGCCGGTGTGGAGAAGAAATACCGTTCCCTGGTGAAGATCTATCACCCGGACAACCAGGACGGCGACACCTCCGCGCTGCAGGAGATCAACGCACAATATGAGGCGGCGAAGCGCCGGTTCCGTACTTGACGCTCTCCCTTTGTTTTGCTATCATTTAATTTGATTTTTTATGTGCTCCAGGAAGGAAAGGATATGGACGACGGCAGTAAATCGGCCGCTGAACAGAAAAAACCGAACGAGGAACCGGACCGGCAGCAGCCGGACAAAACCCGCGCGGGCAAACGATCGGTCTTAAGCGGGATCCTCGGCAGGCTCAAGGGCGCGCCCGACGTGACGGAGGAGGATATCCGCTCGATCGTCAGCGAAGGCCAGGAGCAGGGGGTTCTCGAGGCGTCGGAAGCCGACATGATCTCCAATATCTTTGAGTTCTCCGATAAGCAGGCTCAGGATATCATGACGAATCGTGTGTCCATCGTGGCGGTGGACGGGAGCATGACCCTTGAGGAGGCGCTGCATTTCATGCTGGAGGGCAACAACAGCCGCTTCCCCGTATATCTGGAGAACATCGACCACATCATCGGGATCCTCAACATCCGTGATGCGGTGAAGCGTCTGTACGAGGGGGACGCCAATGACCTCCCCATCCGCAAGATCAAAGGACTGCTGCGGCATCCGCGGTTTGTTCCGGAGACCAGGAACATCGACAAGCTCTTCCGCAGCATGCAGTCGAGCAAGACGCAGATGGTCATCGTCATCGATGAGTACGGACAGACAGCCGGTCTGGTCTCCATGGAGGACATCCTGGAGGAGATCGTGGGTAACATCCTCGATGAGTATGATGAGGATGAGGTCACCATCGAGCCCACGGGAAACGCCGGCGAATTCCTGATCGAGGGGCGGACGCCTCTGGCGGATCTGGAGAAGCATTTCGGGATCGACTTTAACGAAGAGAATTTCGAGACGCTCAACGGCTTTCTGATCGCCCGGCTGGACGGGATCCCCGAGGAGGGGAGTAGCACGGATTTCTCGGTCGATGTCGGGAATTATGAATTCAGGATCAACGAGGTCAGGAATCACAGGATCACCAATGTCCTGGTGAGGAAAAAGTCCGCAGAGGACCCGATCGTGACGCAGGACAGGGAAGAACACGCAGAGACACAGGAGGAGTAGGAACGATGTCCGGACACAGCAAATTTGCCAACATCAAGCACAAGAAGGAAAAGAACGACGCGGCCAAGGGCAAGATCTTCACCATCATCGGCCGCGAGATCGCGGTGGCGGTCAAGGAGGGCGGCCCGGATCCCAATAATAATTTTAAGCTGGCCACGGTGATCGCCAAGGCCAAGGCGAACAACATGCCCAATGATACGATCGACCGCGGGATCAAGAAGGCGGCCGGCGAGGGCGGCAATGTCAATTACGTGAACAATACCTACGAAGGCTACGGCCCCGGCGGCACGGCCATCATCGTGGACACGCTCACGGATAACCCCAACCGCACCGCGGCCAATGTGCGGGCGGCATTTTCCAAGGGCGGCGGCAATGTCGGCACTCCCGGCTGCGTCTCGTTCATGTTTGACAAAAAGGGACAGATCATCATCGATAAGGAAGAATGCGAGATGAGCGGTGACGATCTGATGATGCTGGTGCTGGATGCCGGTGCCGAGGATCTGAAGGAGGAGGAGGACAGCTTTGAGATCCTCACCGCTCCCGATGATTTCCAGGCGGTGGTGCAGGCACTCGGGGAAGCAAAGATCGAAACCGTCTCCGCTGAGGTGACCATGATCCCGCAGAATTACGTGACGGTCACGGATGAGACCGCGCTGAAGGGACTGCAGCGGATCCTGGATATGCTGGATGATGACGATGATGTGCAGGCCGTCTATCACAACTGGGATGAGCCTGACGCGGAATGACCGGCTATGATGGCATTTCATAAAAACTGGTTCGGACACTTTGTGTGGGGCGCGTTCATTGCGTTTCTGGCGCTGCTCATCACGATGTTCTGGTACGTCTCCGGGATCCTGCCCGATGAATACAGGCTCCTGCTCGCCGCGGTACTCACCGTTCTGACGGTCATGGCCGTCTGCCTCATCGCTTTTGCCTGCGGGAGACTGACGGATTTCATCCGGGAGAGGGTATCACCGGATCCACAGGTGACCGGACTGATCGGGGATGTGTTTGCCGGGATCCTGTTGCTTGGCACATTTCTTGTGCGGATCCTGTATCTCGCAAAGCATACGGAGGAGATCTTCGATCCGGACGGGCTGTTCGATCTGGCGATGATCGGCGGAGCGGACGCGGGAGACCTGACCGATGTGACGGGGACGATCACGGTCAGACTCATGAGCATCTTCCTGAGGATCGCGGGCAACCGGATCGTTGTGGCGGGTGTGGTGATCGCACTGATCCAGACCATCGCGGTCGTGGCCTTTTACTTCGCGGTGCGTCTTCTGTCCGGAAAACTCACGGCCTTTCTGACAGCGGCCGTCACGGGCTTTGCGCCCACCCCCTTTGAGCGGCTCATCAATCTGGATTCCGTGCCGGCGCTGTTCATGCTTTTCGCGATCGCACTCCTGCTGATCGCCGTTTATCTGCATTTTGACGCAAAGGATTCCTACAACAAAGTCTGGCAGATCCTCTGGTTCGCGGTGCTCGGCCTGTTCCTGGGCTATGTGTTCTTTGCGGACTTCGCAACGGTCATCCTGTGGGTGCCGCTGCTCTTTGCATTTGCCCTTCCATACTGCGACAGGGCACAGGAGGCACTCCGTCTCGTGCTGATCTTTCTGGTCTCCCTCGTGACCTTTGTGATCCTGCTGATCGTATCCGGAGGCGGGCTGAGCGAGCTGCGCTGGACCTTCGGGTACTATATGGAAAATTACTTCCGTAACACGAACACGGTGCTGATCTTCCATCTGCCGGTAGATGTTTATCCCGTTTATATCGTGCTGGTGACGACCATGGCCTTTATCATCGTCACTTTCTGGAGGGACAGGAGAACGGACCGCACTTCGCTGTGGCTGGTGTTCTTCCTGGTTTCGGCGCTCATTGTACCGCTTTTCGGCGCGACAAAACTCAATTCCCAGGAATTGCTGTGCTTCGGTTATGCGACGGTGATCGCGATCAGCATCGCCTGTGTGGCGGCTCCCATGGTCGCAAAAGCACCGATGCAGGCTATGCCTGAGGAAATACCGGAGGCACTGCCCCTTGTTCCGGAGGGGATGGTACTGCCTGCCATGAATCCGGAGGATGAAGGAGAGGCGGAGATGTATCCGTCCATGGAACCCGCAAACGGCGTGATGCTTGGCTTGGATCGCACGCAGGAGGATGCACAGATGGCACAGGGATATGCGGATCAGACAATGAACCCGGAGACGGCCGGTATGCCCGGCACGGAGGCTATGATACCGGAGGCAATACCCGAGGCCATGCCGGCCATGAGCAAGGCCGAGCAGAAGGCGATGGAAAAGGCGAAGAAGCTGCAGGCCAAAGAAGAGGCAAAGGCAGCGAAACTCGCCGCCAAAGAGGCGAAGAAAGCGGAGAAGGAACGCCGGAAACTGATGGATGAGGCGGAGGATGATTATGATGACGCGCTGAAGACCGGTGCGATCCCGCCCGGGACAACGCTGGATGATTACCTGAGGAGCCGCGGCCTGCTTGACGCCCCGGAGATCCCCGCAGCGGTACCTGTCGCAGGACCTGTGCCCGTGCCGGCTGCTGCTCCGGTCCCTGTGCCTCCCGTTATGCCGGTACCTCCGGTTCCGCCGGTTCCTCCAGTGGCCGTACCGCAGCCTGAACCTGCCGAGGCGGCCAAGGCTCCGGATGCTTCATGGGTCGCACTGGCGGCTGCCGAAAAACCGGAGAAGCCTCTGACGACCAGACCGAATCTGGTGCGCAACACGGTGATCAACGCGGACGGACAGGACGACTTTGATTTTGATATTAACGGAGAGGATGACTTCGACGTGTAAAGGAGACACAACCCATGCAGATCCCGGAAGCATATGAAGTGGTCGAGAAAAGGCGGATCGAGGATCTGAATTCCGAGAGTCTGCTGCTGAAGCATAAAAAGACCGGTGCCAGAGTGGCGCTGCTCTCCAATGATGACGAGAATAAAGTCTTCTACATCGCGTTCCGCACACCGCCGGAGGATTCCACCGGCGTGGCGCATATCATCGAACATACCGTGCTGTGCGGTTCGCGGGAATTCCCCGTTAAGGATCCCTTTATCGAGCTGGCAAAGGGATCCCTGAATACTTTTCTGAATGCGATGACCTATCCGGATAAGACGGTATATCCGGTGGCCAGCTGCAACGATAAGGATTTCGCCAACCTGATGCACGTCTATCTCGACGCGGTGTTCTATCCCGATATCTACAGGGAGGAGCGGATCTTCAGGCAGGAGGGCTGGCATTACGAGATGGAGACGGCGGAGGACCCCGTCACCATCAACGGCGTGGTCTACAATGAGATGAAGGGCGCCTTTTCCTCTCCGGATGACGTGCTCGACAGACAGATCACGACCTCTCTTTATCCGGATACCACCTACGGCATCGAATCCGGCGGCGATCCGGAGTTCATTCCCGATCTGACCTACGCGGATTATCTCGATTTCCACCGCAGATACTATCATCCTTCCAACAGCTATATCTATCTCTACGGTGATATGGATTTCACCGAACGGCTCACTTTCCTGGACGAAGCCTATCTGTCTCATTTTGACGCGCTGCACGTTGATTCGGAGGTCGGTCTGCAGGAGCCGTTTGACGCGGCCCGGGAGACTGTCTGCCCCTATCCGGTCCTGGCGGGAGAGGATGAGCGGAAGAAGACGTACCTCGCCTGGAATGTTTCGGTCGGGACGAGTCTCGATCCCAAGCTCACGATCGCCTTTGACGCGATCGATTACGCTCTGTGCGCCTCGCCGGGGGCCGTGATCCGCAAGGCGCTCATCGATGCGGGCATCGGACAGGAGGTGTACGGCACCTGGGATGCCGGGATCCGTCAGCCCTATTATTCCATTGTTGCCAAGAACGCCGATCCGGAGCAGAAGGAGGAATTCCTCAGGATCATCTCCGCAACGCTCGCGGAGCAGGTGGAAAAGGGATTTGACAAAAAAGCGCTTCTGGCGGCGCTGAACAACGCGGAATTCAAATACCGGGAGGCCGACTTCGGCCGTTATCCCAAGGGACTGCTTTACGGTCTGCAGATGCTGGACAGCTGGCTCTATGACGATATGCTGCCCTGGATCCACATCGAATCCGGAGAGATCTACAAGGAACTGAAAAAAGAGGTCGAGGGCCGCTATTTCGAGGAACTGACGAAGAAGTATCTGATCGATAACCCGCACAGGAGCGTGGTCCTGCTGACCCCGAAGAAGGGACTCACCGAGGAACGCGAGGCGGCGCTTAAGGAGAAACTGGCGGCATATAAGGAGTCCCTCACAAAAGAGGAGATCGACAGGATCGTGGCGGAAACCGCGTCTCTCAAAGCCTGGCAGGAGGAACCGGATGATCCGGCGGATCTGGCCAGGATCCCGATGCTGAAGCGGGAGGACATGCGGCGCGGCATCGAGCATTATCCCACCAGAGAGACCGCCTGCGCGGACGTGCCGGTATTGTATCACGACGTGTCCACCAACGGGATCGTCTATCTGACCTTTGCCTTTGACTTGGACGGACTGCCCAGAGAGTATCTGCCCTATGCGGGGGTCCTGCGTTCCCTTCTCGGGATGATGGATACGGCGGAGCACACCTACGGGGAGCTTGCCAATGAGATCAACATCCGCACCGGCGGCATCGGTCCGGGGATCAATTCCTATCCGGTCGGAGATACGGAAAAATTCCGTCTGAAATTTGAGATCAACGCCAAGGTGCTGAATGAGCATATCGCCGATGCGTTTGAACTGGCGCGAGAGATCATCGCGTCCACGCGTTTTGACGATCCCGTCCGTCTGAAGGAGATCTTTGAGGAGACCAGGACGAGGGGACGCAGTGTTCTCGCATCCTCCGGCAATCTCACCGCGGCGATGCGGGCACTGGCGCCGATCTCCGACAGGGCGGCGGTATCGGACGCCTTGAGCGGCGTCAGCGCGCTCCGGCTTCTGGAACAGCTCTGTGTCGACGTGCGGGACGAAGCGGGCGCAAAGAGGCTCGCGGACATCTTCTCCGCACTTTCCGGGATGATCTTCCGCAGGGAGAACCTGCTGCTGGATGTGACGTCGACCGGCGCGGAAGCGGATGCGGCCGTGCAGGAGCAGCTGGAAGCGTTCACCGCGGGACTGGAGGTCTCCCGCAGCAGCATGCCCGCGGACCGGACCTTTGTCTTCCCGCAATTCTCAGAGGGACCGCAGGCCTACACCACGCCCGGACAGGTGCAGTATGTCGCGCTGGCCGGTAATTTCCGGAAGCACGGCGTCCCGTACTCCGGCGCACTGCAGGTGCTCCGGGTGATCATGGGCTACGGCTATCTCTGGCAGAACATCCGGGTGAAGGGCGGCGCCTACGGCTGCTCCAGTGCTTACCGCAGGGGCGGCGATGCGTACTTTGTGAGTTATCGTGATCCGCATCTGGAGAGGAGCCTGCAGGTGTTCCGTGAGGCGGCGGATTATGTCCGCTCCTTTACGGCGGATGAGCGCACGATGACGCAGTACCTGATCGGGACGCTGTCGGATCTGGACGCGCCCAAGACACCCAGCGCCAAGGGAGCGGCGGCCATGGGGATCTATCTGTCCGGTCTGACGGAAGAGCAGCGTCAGAAGCGCCGTGACGAGATCCTGGATGTACAGGAGGAGGATATCCGTGCACTGGCTCCCGTTCTGGATGCCGTCGTCGCGGACGGCCTCATCTGTGTTGTGGGCAGTGAAGACAAGATCAGAACGCATGAAGCATTGTTTGCATCCGTTGAGCCGTTAGCCGGCTCATGAGACGCTGAACGGCCGGGACCGGCCGGGGAGGAGAACATGAAGAAAAACAGGAGATTACAGGGATTGTTCCTTGCGGCGGCGATGACGGTGGCTCTTGCCGGCTGCGGGAGCTCGGACAGTGCCTCCATGAAAGCGGAGGCGCCGATGGAGGCCGCCGGTGCCTATGCATATGAGACCGACGCGCTCTATGACGCGGCCGCGGAGGAAGCCTGGGATGAGGGCGGCTCGAGCGGCAGCTCTTATGAGATGAGCGAGGCGGATGCCAAGAGCAATGCGCTCAAGGATTCCTCGAGAAAACTCATCACGACGCTCAATATCTCGGCAGAGACCGATGACATGGATACGCTGCTCGCGTTCATCGAGCATAAGGTGGACGGTCTCGGCGGCTATATCGAATCCAGCAATATCTACAACGGGAGCATGCGCACCTACGGGGATAAGGTTCGGCAGTCCCGCAACGCGGACATGACGATCCGCATCCCGGCACCCAATCTCCCGGGCTTTGTCAGCGATGTGCAGGAGCGCTCCAATATCACCAACCAGAGCAAGAGCATGGAGGATGTGACCCTCTCCTACGCGGATATCGAATCCCACAAGCGGATGCTCAAGGCGGAGGAGGAGCGCCTCCTGAAATTCATGGAGGGCGCCGAGACCATCGAGGATATGCTCACCATCGAAGAAAGACTCACCGATGTGCAGTACCAGATCGACAGCATGGAGTCCAAACTGCGCACCTATGACAATAAGATCAATTACAGCACGGTCTACCTGAGCATCGAGGAGGTCAAGGAGTACACGATCCCCGAGGAGGAACCCGATACCCTGTGGGAGGAGATCGGCGCGGGATTTAAGGAGAATCTCGACTCGGTGATCGAGGGCTTCCGTGACTTCTTCGTCTGGTTTGTCACGCACATCCCGCAGCTCATCGTCTGGGCGGTCGTCATCTTTGTCATCGTGAAGATCGTGGGTGTCTGCAGGGGCAGCGGTCTGAAGAAGCGTGCGGCGGCTGCCGAGAACGGAACGGGCAGACCGCTCACACCAAAAGAGCAGGCGAAGGTCGCAAAACTGCGTGAAAAAGAGGCCAAAAAGGCGGCGAAGGCACGCGAAAAGGCGATGAAGAGCGGAAAGATCCCGCCGGAACCGCCCGTACCGCCGACGCCTCCGGCACCGCCTGTCCCTCCGGCCGGTGAATAACGGTACGGCCGTCGCGGACGGCTTTCGCACAGGCTTTATCGCACTCATCGGCAGGCCGAACGTGGGAAAGTCCACCCTCATGAACCGTCTGATCGGGATGAAGGTGGCCATCACCTCCGGTAAGCCGCAGACGACCCGCGGCAGGATCCGGACCATCGTGACCTGTGACGACTGCCAGATGATCTTCCTCGATTCCCCGGGGATCCACAAGCCGGCCAACCGTCTCGGGGAGCGGATGATGAAGATCGCCGGTGAAGTGAAGCGGGATGCGGATGTGATCCTGTGGCTTCTGGAGGCACGGGCTGACATCGGAGAAGAGGAGCAGGCGATCGGCGAAGAACTGGCGCATGTGAAGCAGCCGGTGATCATCGTCCTCAACAAAACGGACGGTCTGGAAGCGCAGGAGGTGCGGGAACGCACGGACCGCACGGCACAGGCTTTTCCGTTTGCCCTTTGCATGGCGGTGTCGGCTCTCAGAGGAGAGGGGATCGACGCGCTGAGGGATGCCCTCAGACAGCGGCTGCCGTACGGTGAAGCCCTCTATGACGAGGATGCGCTCACGGACATGCCGGAGCGGGAGATCGTTGCGGAGATCGTGCGGGAGAAGGCATTGCGTTTTCTGGATGATGAAGTACCGCACGGGATCGCTGTGATGACGGAGACCATGCACTACCGGGAGAAGAAGGCGGCACCGGGTCAGACGGGTGCGACGATCTGCGATATCCGGACAGTCATTGTCTGCGAGAAGGAGAGCCACAAGGGCATCATCATCGGGAAGAACGGCCGCAAGCTGAAGGAGATCGGAAAAGCGGCGCGTCTGGATATCGAAAAACTCCTGGACTGCCCCGTGAATCTCCAGATCTTCGTCAAGGTCAGGAGCAACTGGCGCGATGATGTAAGGCAGCTGAAGAATTTCGGTCTATGGACGGAAGGATAGAACTCAGAGGGATCGTCCTGAACGAACGCCCTGTGGGAGAATATGATAAGCGCACCACGATCCTCACGCTGGAGCGGGGCAAGATCACCGCATTTGCCCGCGGCGCCAAGCGGCCGAAGAACCGCCTCGCGGCAGCCATGCAGCCGCTGCATTTCGGGACTTTCCGGCTGTATGAGGGCAGGGATGCCTATAATGTCGAAGAAGCCGAGATCCTGAATTATTTCGAGGGTGTGCGCGGCGATCTGGAGAACTATTTCACCGGAATGCTCCTGTTGGAGCTTGCGGACTATTACGGGCGGGAGAATGCCGATGACAGGGCGCTCCTCGCCCTTCTTTATCAATCCCTCAAGGCATTGGAGAACGGAAAACCGGACAGGCTCCTGGTGAGAGCCGTCTATGAGATCCGTGCACTCATGATCGACGGACAGTACCCCGGCATTCCGGACGGAAACTGGCAGGAATCCACGCGGTATGCGATGGATTTTATTGCGCGGACCCCGATCGAACGCCTCTATACCTTTACCGTGAGCGAGGAGGTGCTCTCCGAACTCCGCAGGATCGCGGCGCATTTTCGGAGGAAATACATCGACAGGCCGCTCAAAAGCCTGGAGATGGCGGAAACCGTATAAAAATCGTTGCGGTTCGCTCTTGCAAGCGCGGAATACCTCTGATAGAATGGTTTTTCGTGGAATGATGAACTGATCCGTTCGGAGAACGTCAATAATATGAAGAACTACAGGAAAGCGGCGGTGCTGCTTGCATCCGCTGCCGCGGCGGTCTGGCTGTCCGGGTGCGGCGGCGGTACATGGAGCGGGGAAGGCGCCGACACAACGACGATCGGGATTGACAGGGAGGGACATGTCACCGAGGTCGTGGTCGAGGACTTCAGCGAAGCCTATTATCAGATCGAAGAATTGAAAGCCACTGTGGAAGCGGAAGTGGCGGCATATAACACGGGACATCTTATCCCCGGCGGGGATGCGCCGGTGACCCTGGACGGGATCACGAAAAAGGGAGAGCAGGTACGGATGAAGACGTACTATGCCACACCGCAGGATTATGCCGGCTTCACACAGGAAAACCTCTATTACGGCACGCTCAGACAGGCGGCCTTCCGCGGCTTTGAAATGCCGTCAAAGCTCACGGACGGGAAAGGTGCGGAGTATGCCGTGAGCGACGGGGACAAGAATCACCATGTGGTCTTCACGGACGGTCACGATCGTATCGTCACTCCCTACAAGATCATTGCATATACCAAAGGCGTGCAGCTCATCTCCGACTACGAGGCGGATTTTTCCGCCACCGAAGGGAGAGGGGCGGTGCTGCTGGAGAAATAGGAGCCGGAGCAGACCTATCACAGGCAGGAGGAAAGAACATGATGCAGGCACAGGAAAAAACCATGGACAAGATTATCGCGCTCTGCAAGGGGCGCGGCTTCATCTACCCGGGATCCGAGATTTACGGCGGACTGGCAAATACCTGGGATTACGGCAATCTGGGCGTGGAACTCAAAAATAATGTGAAACGCGCCTGGTGGCAGAAATTCGTGCAGGAGTCTCCCTATAATGTGGGCGTGGACTGCGCGATCCTGATGAACCCGAAGACCTGGGAAGCCAGCGGCCATCTGGGCGGTTTCTCCGATCCGCTGATGGACTGCAGACAGTGCCATGAGCGTTTCCGCGCCGATCAGCTGATCGAGAATTTTGCAAAGGAAAAGGGGATCGAACTGACGTCGAGCGTCGACGGCTGGTCCCAGGAGGAGATGAAGCAGTTTATCGAGGACAACGATGTCCCCTGCCCTTCCTGCGGCAAGCATGATTTCACGGATATCCGGCAGTTCAACCTGATGTTCAAGACCTTCCAGGGGGTCACGGAGGACGCCAAGAATACGGTGTATCTGCGTCCCGAGACCGCCCAGGGTATCTTCGTCAATTTCAAGAATGTGCAGCGCACCAGCCGCAGGAAGCTGCCCTTCGGCATCGCACAGATCGGAAAATCCTTCCGCAACGAGATCACGCCCGGCAATTTCACCTTCCGCACGAGGGAATTCGAGCAGATGGAGCTGGAATTCTTCTGCAAGCCCGATACGGATCTGGAATGGTTCAAGTACTGGCGCGGATTCTGCCGCGATTTCCTGCTCTCTCTGGGACTGAAGGAGGAGGAACTCAGGCTCCGTGACCACGATCCGGCGGAGCTGGCGTTCTATTCCAAGGGGACCACGGACATCGAGTATCTCTTCCCCTTCGGCTGGGGCGAGCTCTGGGGCATCGCCGACCGGACGGATTACGACCTGACCCAGCATCAGAATACCTCCGGCGAGGATCTGACCTACTTTGATGACGAGACGAACGAGCGGTATATCCCGTACGTCGTGGAGCCTTCGCTCGGCGCGGACCGCGTCGTGCTCGCGTTCCTGTGTGCCGCCTATGATGAGGAGAATATCGGCACGGAGGACAAACCGGATATGCGTACCGTGATGCACTTCCATCCGGCGCTCGCACCGGTCAAGATCGGTGTGCTCCCTCTGTCCAAAAAGGTGAACGAGGGGGCGGAGAAGATCTACGCCATGCTCTCGAAGAAGTGGAACTGCGAGTTCGATGACCGCGGCAATATCGGCAAGCGCTACCGCCGTCAGGACGAGATCGGGACGCCGTTCTGCGTGACCTACGATTTCGATTCCGAAGAGGACCATATGGTGACGGTCCGCTTCCGCGATTCGATGGAGCAGGAGCGTGTGGCGATCGATCAGCTGACGGCGTATTTCGCGGACAAGTTTGATTTCTGATAAGAAAAGCGTGTAAAAGGAGTACCCGATGAAACAGTTTACCTCCGATGAGTTAAGAAAGACCTGGAAGCAGTTCTACATCGACCGCGGCCATACGGACTGCGGCGCGGTGTCGCTGGTGTCGGACGGCTCCACGGGCGTCATGTTCAATGTCGCCGGGATGCAGCCTCTGATGCCGTATCTGCTCGGCAAGAAGCACCCCAAGGGTACGAGGCTGTGCAATGTGCAGGGGTGTGTGCGCACCAACGACATCGACTCCGTCGGCGATGCCAGCCATGTCACCTTCTTCGAGATGATGGGCAGCTGGAGCCTCGGGGACTATTTCAAGGAGGAACGCTGCAAGTGGAGTTATGAACTGCTGACGGAGGTCTTCGGCTTTGACGCGGATCATCTGGCGGCAACGGTCTTCGCCGGCGATGAGAATGCCCCCCGGGATGAGGAGGGCGCGCAGTTCCGCATCGCCTCCGGCTTTAAGAAGGAGAATGTCTTCTACCTGCCGGCCGAGGATAACTGGTGGGGACTCGAATACGGCCCCTGCGGTCCGGACAGCGAGATGTTCTATATCGACGACCGCCCGGCCTGCGGCCCGGACTGCGGCCCCGGCTGCTCCTGCGGCAAGTACACGGAGCTGGGCAACGATGTGTTCATGCAGTACGAGAAGCATCAGGACGGCCATCTGACACCGCTGGCACAGAAGAATGTGGATACCGGCTGGGGACTGGAGCGGATCCTTGCGTTCTTAAACGGCAGCAGGGATGTGTACCGGATCGATCTGTTTGCGCCGGCGATCGCCTGGATCGAGGAAGCGAGCGGCATAAAGTACGGGACGGATGAGAAGAAGACCCGTTCCATGCGGATCCTGGCCGACCACATCCGGACCTCCGTGATGCTCATCGGCGATGAGGCGAAACTCGTCCCGTCCAATACCGGTGCGGGTTACATCCTGCGCAGACTGATCCGGCGTGCGATCCGTCACGCGAGGACCCTGAAGATGAAGCGGGAGGATGTCATCAAACTCGCTTCCATCTATATCGACCGCGTCTACTCCGGGAGTTATCCGCTGCTCGTGAAGAACCGCACCTTTGTCCTCGATGAGCTCTCCCGCGAGATCGAGCGCTTCGAGGCGACGCTGGAGAACGGCATGCGCGAATTCCGCAAGATCCTGGAGGAGACGAGGACGGCGGGCAAAAAGGAGATCGGCGGTGCCGATGCGTTCTTCCTCTATGACACCTACGGGTTCCCGATGGAACTGACGGCGGAGCTGGCCGCGGAAGAGGGGCTGACCACGGATGAGGCCGGATTCGCAAAAGCCATGGAGGAGCAGAAGAAAAAGGCGAGAGAGGGCAGCAGCTTTTCCGCGAAGCTCACCGTGGGCGCGGATGTCTACGATCACGTGGAGGGGAGCTGCGTCTTTGAAGGATACGATACCCTCACCTGCGGCGCCCGGATCCTCGCGATCGCGGATGGGGAAGCAGTCCGCGATACCCTGCAGGAAGGGCAGGAGGGAAGCATCGTCGCGGAGAGGACACCTTTCTACGGGACGATGGGCGGACAGACCGGCGATATCGGCCGGATCACTTCCGCGGACGGCAGCGCCGTCTTTGAAGTCAGGGATACGGTCCATGTATCCGGCGGGAAGATCGCGCATATCGGCGTTATGAAGCAGGGCAGCATGAAGAGCGGAGATACCGTGGAACTGGCCGTGGATCCCGCAAACCGCGCGGCGATCTGTGCGAACCACAGCGCCACCCATCTGATGCAGAAGGCACTCCGGGAGGTGCTGGGGGACCATGTGGAGCAGGCCGGCTCCTATCAGGACGCGGAGCGCACGCGCTTTGACTTCTCGCATCCGCAGGCGCTGACGCCGGACGAGATCGCGCGCGTGGAAGCGATCGTCAATGAGAAGATCGGCGAGGATCTCGCCGTCGTCACCCGTGTGATGAGCCTGGAGGAGGCCAAAAAGACCGGCGCCATGGCGCTGTTCGGAGAGAAATACGCGGACGAGGTCCGCGTGGTGGATATGGGCGGCTATTCGATCGAACTCTGCGGCGGTACGCATGTCTCCTCCACCGGCAGGATCGGACGCTTCAAGATCCTCTCCGAGAGCGGTGTCGCGGCAGGCGTGCGCAGGATCGAGGCGATCACCGGAGATCGCGTCTATGCCTGGTATGAGGGCAGGGACAGACTGCTCACGGAGGCGGCCGGGTTGCTGCGCTCCACACCGGATACTCTTGCTGCGGCGATCCGCAAGCTCCAGGAGGAACTCAAGGGGGCGAAGTCGGAGAATGAGAGCCTGCGCGCCAGACAGGCCAGGGATGCCATGGGAGATGCCCAGAGCCGGATCAAAGAGGTGAAGGGAGTGAAACTCCTGGCCATGCAGATCCCCGGTGCGGATATGAACGGACTGCGTGAGCTGTGCGACGAATGGAAGCAGAAACTCGGCAAGGGTGTGGTCGTCCTCTTCTCCGAGGCTGACGGTAAGGTGAACCTCGCGGTCATGGTCACCGATGACGCGATAAAGGAAGGTGTCCACGCCGGGAATCTCATCAAGCAGATCGCGCCCATGGTGGGCGGCGGCGGTGGCGGCCGGCCCAATATGGCGCAGGCGGGCGGCAAGAATCCCGCGGGGATCGATGAAGCCATCGCAGCCTGCGAGGGCATACTGGCAGCGCAGCTTGGTGCGTAAGGACGGGAGGATCAGACAGTGTCACTGAAAAAGAACCGGATCGTGGTCAAGGTCGGGACCTCCTCGATCACCAATGCAAACGGAGAAGCCGATCTCAGACAGCTGGATCTCTTATGCCGCACGATCAGCGGGGTGCAGAATCTCGGATACGATGTGATCCTCGTCTCTTCCGGCGCGATCGCGGTCGGGGCCAACAAGATGCGCCTCGCGCAGAAGCCGCAGGAGGTCCGGATGAAGCAGGCGGCTGCTTCCGTCGGGCAGTGCGAACTGATCCATCTCTATGACCGGTTCTTCGCCGAGTACGGCAAGATCACGGGACAGATCCTGGTCACGGGGGAGGATATCGAGGGGGCCGAGAGCAGGCAGAATCTCACCAACACCTTTGAGGCGCTGCTCGAGAACCGGATCATCCCCATCGTCAATGAAAATGATTCCGTGAGCCACCGGGAGATCCAGTCGGAGAAGATGCTCTTCTCGGACAATGACATGCTCTCCGCGATCGTGGCGGTCTTCTGCGATGCGGCGACGCTGGTGGTGCTGACGGATATCGACGGGCTCTATGACGCCAATCCGCAGACGCATCCGGATGCCCGGCTCATCAGCCGCGTGGAGCGGATCGATGACGGGATCCGCACACTCGCAGAGGGGACGAGCACCAACCGCGGGACCGGCGGCATGATCAGTAAACTCGACGCGGCGGAATATGCCATGAGCCACGGGGTGGACATGTTCATCACCAACGGCCGGAAACCCGAGAAGCTCTACGACATCGTGGACTGCAAGATCATAGGGACGCTGTTCGCGGGGAAGAAACTGTAAACGAAAACCGCCGGGCTTAAGGCCCGGCGGTCTGTTTTTTGTCGATCATGCTTCTGCTTATTCGTAGTTGTTCTGCGGCTTCGGGAGTACATACTTGTCATAGATATCCGACATGTAGGTCTTGACCATCTCGATATTGGCCATCTGCCGGAGTCCCATATTCCCCATCGCGAGCGCGATCTCATCCGCCAGCAGGAGCATATTGTAGATGCGCAGCTTAAAGGATTCCCGGTCATAGTCATTGATGCGGATCTTCATCAGGGGCGCTCCCAGCTTGACGGTCAGGTTGTCATCCATGATCCCGGTCTCAAGGATCTGGGTCTCCGGATCAAAGGTCACCCCGAGGACCAGATTCTCCTTTTCGTGCTTCTTCAGTTTCAGCTGGGTCTGATGGCTGGTCTCCATCCAGTCATAGAAATCCATGGCGTCGGGGTTCATCAGATACTCCGTCAGATCCTCCCGGTGCTTTTCGATAAAGGTGAGATACTGCGTGGCATTGGGACCGGTGTAATTGCATTCGATCTTTAAGCCGTTGTCCGTGCCCACGAGTTTGCATTTTGAGGCGACATCGCGCATCTTGATGGCGTTTTCCACATTTCCGATCATCTTGAGCGAGCTGGTTTCCGCTACCTGTTTGAATTCCATAATGGTTCCCTTTCTGCAGACTGAGACGATTAAGGCGCCTGAGGCGCGCAAAACATAGTTTATCACATATTCTTTCGCTTGCAAAGCGATATGGTATTAACAACTGGAAATGTGATATACTGTTACTATTCACAGACCACCCACATTCGCACACGGTCGCTCCGCGACCTTTTTCGTGTTTCGCACTAAGTCTGCTCATGTGGGTGGGGTTCCTGCTTCGCAGGCCCGACCGGCAAGCAGAAATTCGCCTGCAAGCAAGCTTGCGCTCTTTCTGCTTACCGGTCGCCTGTGAATAGTAACACTGGAGACAGGGTGTGATCCCCGACCGGCAGTGATCCCGCGCAGACCGTGCGGACAGCCTGCAAACCGCCGAAATGACCCGGCGGCCGAACCGGTGAGATCCCGGTGCCGACGGTATAGTCCGGATGGGACAGGAGGTTAAAATGTCTATGCTTGAAACTTTAGCCAAAAATGCCGCCTTTGTGTGCATTTCGCTTGTGGTGGTCGCTTTCTTCACGCTGATCGCCGTGGCGTTTGAACGGGCTGTCAGGAGCACCTCGAACGACAGGGAGCGGATCCTTTCCACGAGGCGGATCGTCTTTATCGGGCTCTTCTCCGCGATCGCGGCGATCCTGTTCTGCCTGGATTTTCCGGTCTTTTTTGCTCCCGTCTTTTACAAGATGGATTTCTCGGAGCTGCCGGCTCTCATCGGCGCTTTTGCCTACGGGCCGGTCACGGGAGTGATGATCGAATTCATCAAGATCCTCATCAAACTCTGCATCAAGGGCACGAGTACAGCATTTGTCGGGGAACTGGCCAATTTCATGGTGGGAGTGAGCTTTGTCCTGCCGGCGAGCGTGTTCTATCATTTCCGGAAGACGAGGAAAACGGCCATTGTCTCCTGCGTGCTGGGCACCCTGTGTATGACCGTATTCGGCGCCGTTTTCAATGCGGTCTACCTGCTCCCCGCGTTTTCCGCGCTCTTCGGGATGCCGATGGAGGCGATCATCGAGATGGGGAGCAAGATCAACGGGGCGATCACGGACGTCACGACCTTTGTGATCCTCGCCGTGGCCCCTCTCAATCTGCTGAAAGGCGGCGCGGTCTCGCTGATCACCGTGCTCGTATATAAGAGGCTTTCTTCCGTGATGAAGGCCCGGGAATCCCATAAGGATGAAAACGGAGGGGCATCGGTTGGCGATTGAGTTTTTTGTCGCTCCATGTTAGAATTAAGTGTTATGAATGCAGAAGACTTTACTTTATCCATCGTGATCCCCTGTTACAACGAGCGGGACGGCATCGAACTGATCGTGCAGAGAGTGCTGGCATCGCCCGTAAAGAATAAGGAGATCATCATTGTTGATGATATGAGCACCGACGGGACGAGACAGATCCTGGAAGAGAAGATCCGTCCCCTGGTGAGCAAGATCGTCTATCACGAGGTCAACGGCGGCAAGGGCGCCGCGCTTCGCACGGGCTTTGCGCATGCCACCGGGGACATCGTCATCGTGCAGGATGCCGATCAGGAGTATGATCCCGATGAATATCCGGCTGTCTGCGCGCCGATCCTCGCGGGAGAGTGTGATGTATGCTACGGCTCCCGTTTCCTTCATTCCAAGCGCAAGGGATATTTCGCCAACCGTATGGCCAATCTGGTGCTGACCTGGCTTTCCAACCGGTTCACGCATCTGGGGCTTACGGATATGGAGACCTGCTATAAGGCGTTCAAACGGGAGATCATCCAGTCCATCGATATCGTGGAACAGCGGTTCGGCTTTGAGCCGGAGATCACCGCCAAGCTGGCCCGGATGGGCGTGCGGATCAAGGAGGTGCCGATCTCCTATGCGCCGCGTACGAGTGAAGAGGGCAAGAAGATCGGTGTACGGGACGGATTCCGGGCGATCTATTGCATCCTGCGCTATCGGAAAGCATGAATGACGGGGAGCGGATCTGGGAATCCGGCTCTGTGGAAGAGACCAGGCGGATCGCCGGCGAGATCGCACAGGATGCGCAGCCGGGCGATGTTTACGCGCTCACGGGTGAACTCGGGGCGGGGAAGACCGCTTTTGCCGGCGGATTCGCGGCGGGACTGCATGTCCCGTATCCCGAAGATGTGGTGAGCCCGACCTATACGATCCTGCAGATCCATGAGGGCGGGCGGCTGCCGCTTTACCATTTTGATGTGTACCGGCTCACGGATCCGGAAGAAGCGGACGCGATCGGCATTGACGAGTATCTTTTCGGTGACGGGGTATGCCTCATCGAGTGGGCTTCCCGGATCCGGGAACTCCTGCCGCCGCGGACGAGAGAAGTGATCTTTGAGAGACGGCCGGAGCGGGGGGAGGACTGCCGCCGCATTACACTGCGTCAGGGAGGACCGGCATGAAGATCCTGGCCATCGACACTTCGGGTCTGGTATGCGCCGTCGCGGTCGCCGAAGACGGACGCATCCAGGCGGAGTATAAGACCGATCATAAGAAGACGCATTCCCAGATGCTGATGCCCATGCTGGATGCCATGGCGCGGGCGCTGGATCTGGATCTGCATACACTGGACGCGATCGCCGTGGCGGAGGGTCCCGGGTCCTTTACGGGCCTCAGGATCGGTGCGTCCACAGCCAAGGGTATGGCTTTTGCGCTGGGGATCCCTGTTATTCCGGTGCCCACGCTGGATGCCATGGCCTGGCAGATGTCCGGGACGCCCGGGATCATCTGTCCGATGATGGATGCCAGACGCCGGCAGGTGTATACGGCGCTGTACCGGTTTCGGGAGATTTGTGACGGGACGGATCCGGGAAACAGGGAAACACTCCGTTCCATGGAGACACTCATGCCTGCGGCGGCGGTGCCGGCACAGGAAGTCCTCTCACGGATCAATGAGATAGGTGAGACTGTGACGTTTTTGGGCGACGGCGTGCCGGTTGTCCGGGAGATCATCCGGGAGAAGTGCACGGTGCCGTACCGGGAGGCGCCCGCTTTCCGGTGCAGACAGAGTGCCGCTGCACTCGCGGATCTTGCCGGCGTGTTGATGGCGGCGGGAAAAGGCGTATCGGCGGCTGCCTTTACGCCGGTCTATCTGCGTCCTTCCCAGGCGGAGCGGGAAGCGGCGGCAGCGGCTGCCGCAGTCTCCGGACAGACCGCGGAGCCTGCGGAGGAGGAACGGGAACCGGAGAAACAGCTGCGTGAGATCGTGATCCGCAGGATGACGGCGCAGGATGTGCAGCAGGGTGTCCTGCTGGAGGAGGAGTGTCTGGGACAGGAAGCCTGGTCCGGCACTCTGTTCGGCGATGCCGTGGCACGCAGGGATACGCTGTATCTCATGGCGGAATCGGGCGGTGCACAGATCGGGCATGCCGGGATCCGCGCTGTCTGCGGGGAGGGCGAGATCACCAATGTCTGCGTGAAACCCGTGTTCCGCAGGCAGGGGATCGGAGAAAAGCTGCTGCGCCAGCTGATCCATGAAGGCAGGAGATCATTCGGGATCGGTGACTGCACCCTGGAGGTCCGGGCCGGAAACACGGCGGCAGCAGGGCTTTATGAGAAATGCGGATTTGTCCCGGAAGGAAGGCGGCCGGGGTTTTATGAGCGCCCGTCGGAGGACGCCGTGATCTATTGGCTGCGGGGGGATTTTTGACTTGATCGAGGTTTGTCTGTTGGGAACCGGCGGGATGATGCCGCTGCCATACCGGTGGCTCACCTCGCTGATGCTCAGATATAACGGCACGAGCATATTGGTGGATTGCGGGGAGGCGACCCAGATCGCCATGCGGAAAAAGGGCTGGAGCCCCAAACCCATCGATGTGATGTGTTTTACGCATTACCACGCGGACCACATCTCCGGACTGCCGGGGATGCTGCTCACCATGGGCAATGCGGAAAAGGATACACCGCTCACTATGATCGGCCCGAAAGGGCTGGAAAGGGTGGTCGGTGCCTTGCGCGTGATCGCGCCGGAGATCCCTTTTCCGATCGTCTACCACGAGCTGACACAGCCCACGGAGACGATCCCGCTCGCCGGAAACGAAGCATTCACGATCACGGCGTTTAAGGTCAATCATAATGTGACCTGTTACGGCTACCGCTTCGATCTGACCCGCGCGGGCCGCTTTGATGCGGACCGGGCCACGGCGCAGGGGATCGATGTGAAATACTGGAACCGCTTACAGCACGGCGAAACGCTCACGACGCCCGAGGGAAGGACACTCACGCCCGAAATGGTGCTGGGGCCCGCCCGCCGGGGACTGCGGCTCACCTATACGACCGACTCGCGTCCGACGAAGAGCATTGCCGAAAATGCAGATCATGCGGACCTCTTTATCTGCGAGGGTATGTACGGCGAGCCGGATAAGGACGAACAGGCAAGGGAGAAAAAACACATGACCTTTACCGAGGCGGCAACGCTCGCAAAGGAGGCACAGGTAAAGGAACTGTGGCTGACACATTATTCTCCGTCGTTAAACCATCCGGCGGAGTATGTGCATCGTGCACAGAAGATCTTTGAGAACACGGTGGCCGCAAAGGACGGCCGCAGTGTGGATCTCGCGTATCCGGAGGAAGGCACGGGGGAATGAAATCCGGGATACAAAAAGGACTGCTCCTCTTACTCTGCGCGGCGGCGATCGGCGTGGCGGTGTACTACGGCTATCTGAACCGCAATGCCTCCTCCTCGGAGGAACCCGTGACGGTAGGGGAGATCCAGGATCTGCTCCTCATCGACATGGAGTCGAATTACCCGCCCACGGCCCGCGAAGTCGTGAGCAATTTCTGCCGGATCTACAAGGCGCTCTATGAGGAAGAGGCCTCGCAGGACGAGGTACGGGAACTGGGAGCCAAGCTTGCGACCCTGTTCGACACGGATCTGCTGAATAACCAGTTCGATTATGAGGGAAGCCTGATCCAGGAGATCAACCGCAAGAAGACGGACGGCTATACACTCTCCACATACCGCGTGCAGAGTGCCGCCGAGGTGGTGACGGGCTATGTCGAGGGGCATGATGTCTCCTACGTCAACTGCATGGTCACGATGCGCAAGGGCAGCCAGCTCTACGCGAATAATTATCTGTTTGTGCTCCGGCGCGAGGAGGAGAGCGGCCGCTGGAAGATCTTCGGCTGGACGGTGACGAATGATGAGTAATGACGTCACGCTCCTTGCCATCGAGAGTTCCTGTGACGAGACGGCGGCAGCCGTCGTAAGAAACGGACGGGAAGTCCTCTCGGACATCATATCCTCCCAGATCGATATCCATACGCTTTACGGCGGTGTGGTACCCGAGATCGCATCCAGAAAACATGTGGAGGCGGTCGTGCCCTGCGTGGAACAGGCGCTGCGTGAAGCGGGCGTCACCCTGTCCGGTCTGGACGGCGTGGCGGTGACCTGCGGTCCGGGTCTCGTGGGAGCGCTCCTGGTGGGGGTGTCCTTTGCCAAAGCGTTCGCTTATTCCGCGGGACTTCCGCTTGTCGGCGTCCATCATATCGACGGGCACATCAGTGCCTGCTATATCGAAGAACCCTCGCTCGAACCCCCTTTTCTGTGTCTGGTGGCTTCCGGCGGACATTCCCATCTGGTCCGGGTGGCGGACTACGGCGTATATGAGATCCTCGGACAGACCAGGGACGATGCCGCCGGGGAGGCCTTTGACAAGGTCGCCCGTGCGCTGGGGCTGGGGTATCCGGGCGGACCGGCCGTTGACCGCGCGGCAAGAGAGGGAAATGATACGGCCTATGCCTTTCCGCAGGCGAAGATCTCGGAGGGCGGTTATGATTTCAGTTTCAGCGGGCTCAAATCGGCGGTGCTGAACGAACTCAACAGACAGCGGATGGCGGGAGAGGAACCCCGCGTATCCGATATCGCGGCTTCCTTCCAGCGCGCCGTGGTGGAGGTTTTGACGGAGCATCTGCTCGCGGCCGCGGAGGAGACGGGGATCCGGACGCTTGCGATCGCCGGCGGAGTCGCTTCCAATTCCTGCCTGCGGGAGCGCCTGGAGACCGCCTGTGCGGAACGGGGTCTCACCTTTATCCGGCCGCGGCCCGTACTGTGCACGGACAATGCCGCCATGATCGGCGCGGCGGGCTATTATGCGTATCTGCGCGGCGTGCGCAGTGACCTGGCGCTCAACGCCGAGCCCAATCTGTCCCTCGGCACCAGGGAGAGACGCTATCACGCGGGGAAACAGACATGAAGACGGCGGCTGTCCTCTTAGCCGGCGGAAGCGGCAGCAGGATGGGAGGCAAGGTAAAGAAGCAGTATCTGGAGCTGGCGGGGAAGCCGCTCATGGTCTATGCCCTGAACACCTTCCAGCACAGCTTTGTGGAGGAACTGATCCTGGTGGCGGCACCGGGTGATGAGGACTATGTGCGCCGGGAGATCGTCGCGAAATACGGT